>CAMJIL010000001.1 GCA_946405805.1 uncultured Prevotellaceae bacterium
ACGGCACCAACGACTATGCCGTCAGCCGTTCGACAGCTGCAGGCCCCATCTACGTCGCCATCTTCCCCACAGCGGATGCCACCATCACGGTTACCGCCACCGACGGCTCAAAGAACTACACCAAGACATTGACAGACAAGACTTACGCCGCAAGCAGCGGCTATAACGTCAGCTGGAGGATGGCGGAGGCGGTCAAGCCCGATTTGCTCTCCGGCGTGTTCAGCGTAAGCGACTCGAAGACTGTGAAATTCTCGAAAGGTAACCTGCGCTACGCATCGGGTACTTGGAGTTTCTTCGACAACCAGTATGACTATTACACAAGCTATAGCGCAGACGCATGGGATAAGTTCGGCTGGAGCACATCTGCCACCACATACGGTATGAATACTTCTACAAGCAGGGGCGATTATTCCGGCGACTTTGTCGATTGGGGCGCAACGATGGGCACAGGCTGGTTCACACTGACCAGTGACGAGTGGACATATCTGTTCAACGACCGCAGTGCATCTACTGTGGGCGGCACCGCTGACGGTCGCTATGCCAAGGCTAAGGTAAACAATGTTCAGGGCGTTATCCTCTTCCCCGACACCTATACTCACCCCGACGGCGTAACTGCTCCGACAGGTGTCAACGCAATAGGCAACACTGGCTGGAATGGCAACAACTACAGTTCTGCGGATTGGACTAAGATGGAGTCTGCTGGCTGTGTGTTCCTGCCGGCTGCCGGCTACCGGAATGGTTCGACGGTGGGCGTTCTGGGCACGACCGGCTTCTACTGGTCTGCTACGCCTAATGTCACGGACCGCGCGTACCGCGTGTACTTCCTTTCGGACTATCTGTATCCCGCGAACTACAACTATCGGTACTGCGGGTACAGTGTCCGTCTCGTCGCCGAAGAATAATGTCTTGAGTGCACCCGTTCATACGGCGGCCGGCCCTTCAAAGGCCGGCCGTCAAAGACCACGGGAGATATGACGGCGGAGCGTGCGCGGGATTTTTGCGTTACTTTTATTCTTATAATAATTTTATAGTTATAATTTTTTTATTATTAACACACAAACAAAATGAATTATGAAAAGAAAACATTATGTACAACCGGAGACAAGGGTTGTAGTGTTAAATCAACAAAGCCATATTCTGGCTGGCAGCCAAGCAAGAAACGTTGGTGTGCAGAACTACAATTGGCAAAATGAAGTAGAAGAGTAATGAACCCCACTAAAACGAAAATTGTGATTAAGCGAGAACAGAGAAAAGCGTGCTTGTCTCTGTCGAGCGTGAACAATTTCGATTAAAATCAAGAAAGCAAAATGAAGAAATTTTTTAGCATGGCAGCCCTCGCACTGGTGGGCGCAATGATGACCGGCTGCTCTAACGAAGACAGCACTACAGACACTCCGCAACAACCCGCCAACACGGGCAAAACAGTAACCCTGACCACCACCGTCGGACTTGACAGCGGCACGCGTGCGCTGGATGGCAGTGGCAACAAGACCTTCGCCGAGGGCGACGAGATGGCTGTTATCTACAAGAATACGAACAATGAGACCATGAAGGCCGTGGGCACACTTACCGACGGTGCAGGCACGGCTTCTGCCACCTTCACCTTCACACTTACCGACCCTGACAACACCAAGGCTATCCGCTACATCTATCCCGCAGCGATGGCGAAAGACGTTGCCACTGATGCCACGATAGACGATGCAGGCACCGTGGACTTCGACAAGCTCAACAATCAGGACGGCACGCTGGCCACGCTCGGCAGCAACTTAGACCTCTGCACCCTTGATGCAGCCAGTTGGACTTCCGGCACACTGCCTACTGGCACGCTTGAGAACCAGCTGGCCATCCTCGCCATCACGCTGAAGAACAGCGACGGCAGCAGCGAAATTACCGATGACATCACTGGTCTGACTCTCAGCGACGGCACCAACGACTATGCCGTCAGCCGTTCGACAGCTGCAGGCCCCATCTACGTGGCCATTCAGCCCACAGCGGATGCCACCATCACGGTTACCGCCACCGACGGCACGAAGAACTACACCAAGACGCTGACCACCAGCAAGACCTATGCTGCCAGCAACGGCTACAGCGTCAGCTGGAGGATGGCAGAGGCACTTCCCGCACTCAACATCACCAGCCCCAGCGTGGGACAGGTCATCGGCAGCGACGGCAAGAACTACGACTACGCCAACCTGCCCTCGGGCGTGACCGCCGTGGCCAAGATCTGCTACGTCAGCGGCAGCAACGGCCTGGCACTGGCGCTGACCGATGAGGGCCAGATGAATTGGAGCACGGCCCAGACTACCTGCGCCGCCCACACGCCGGCCTTCACCGGCGGCACGTGGAAGCTGGCCACCAAGGACGAGTGGAACAACATGATTTCCGCTGCCGGCGGCGCCTCCGACCTGCGCAACGGCTTCAGCAGCGTCGGCGGAACGAATTTGCAGTCGGACCTCTACTGGTCGTCTACGGAGTACGGTTCCAGCAGCGCGTGGGACTACCCCTTCAACATGGGCCTCTGGTTCCACCAAACTAAGGACAACAGCCGCTATGTTCGTGCCTGCCTCGCTTTTTAACCTATTTGTCGATTTACCAATTTATCTATTTTAGCCGCGACAGCGGTGAACAGGAAATAGGCAGACAAACGGAGGGCGGCACCCAACGCCACGGCGGACGGCACGGCCCTCCTTTCCTAAAAAAGCCCTCGTTGCAGGGGTGCAATGGCTTAGAAAACCATCCGGCGACCTCGTTGCAGGGGTGCAATGGCTTAGAAAACCGTCCGGCGACCTCATTGCAGGGGTGCAATGACTTAGAAAACCATCCGGCGACCTCATTGCAGGGGTGCAATGACTTAGAAAACCGTCCGGCGACCTCATTGCAGGGGTGTAATGACTTAGAAAACTATCCGGCGACCCCATTGCAGGGGTGCAACGGAATAATTTTATTAATAACCTTTTAAAAAATCTAAACAAAAATGGCAGAAAACATTCAGATGAACAGTGCGTGGTTGGCAATGCTGCCTAACGCACAACACGATGGTACGACAGAGCAGATTTATGGCAGCTGCAGTGTCTATCAGACAGAAAATGCCCGCTATCAGGCAAAGTTAGCAACCTTGGGCCAGTGTCGCCATACTGAGGATGACGTGTGGCTGAAAGCACAACGTGACCCTGCCGTGAAAAGCCTTGAAGATGCTGACAAGGAACAGGACGGATATGTGAATGCAGCACGATACATCAACCAAGGCTACGCTTCATTGCCCGACAATGAATCTCAGAAGGCTGAGGCAGTAGAGTGCGAGCAGATTTTTAAGGATTATAAGTTCTCTACCCGCGATGCCTACGGTGCCGAGGCAGACAAAATAATCCAGATGGAGCAGAACTTCCAGCCGCACGTTTCGTACCTCACTCAGATTGGTGCATGGCAGTGGTATCAGAAAGCTATTACGGCTGCACAGCAGGTACGTCAGGCATTGGGTGAACGCGCATTCACTATGGGTCAGGCAGTGAATGGCGAGATGAAAGCAGCACGCCGCGCAACAGATTTGGCCATCGCCGACCTCTACAAGACCATCGAGGCCATGAACGACCTGATGCCAAGTGCTGAGCTGACAAACCTCATCACTCAGCTGAAGGGCATTGAACTCTATGCACGCCAGTACATTATCAAGGATGGCAGCAATGGCACCGGTGTAGGCGGAGAAACAACACCTACCAACCCTGACACACCGGGAACTGACACGCCAGGAACGGTCACTCCTTCTGACCCTGGAACGGGAACTGATACCCCGGGAACGGACACTCCTTCTGACCCTGGAACGGGTGGCGGCACCAGTGACGGCGATGAAGGGTAACCTTCGTACGAAAGACGAACCGCTTCGCTACGAAAAACGAAAAACTGACTTCGGTCGATAACCGATAACCGCTAAACGATAACCGAAATGGCGCAAGATGCAAACGATTGCTTCTTGCGTCATTAATTTTTGCATTAAAATAAAAAAAGTTTTGGTTTTCGTCTTCGTTTTCGTTATTTTTTTGTACCTTCGCAGCCGCAATTGGTTCCTGCCACTGCTTGCGTGAGTGAGTAGTTATCAGGCTAAGACGGGAATGCAGTGTGATTCTGCAACATTACCCGATGCTGTGAGTCCTTTCTTCAGGACATCCATACGGGCCACTGGCTGTAAAGTGTCGAGATGACGTTTTGCAATAGTTGGGAAGGCCGGATGTTACCTCTTTAGGATAAAGTCAGAAGACCTGCCAGTTGTTTCCCCTCACGAGGGGGTAGGTTCATGCATGCGGGACTACGTGCAATGTTAAACTAAAAATTTTATTGGTATGATAAAAAAGATTTTAATCGCTAATCGTGGCGAGATTGCTTTGCGCGTGATGCGCAGCTGCTACGAGATGGGTATCAGGAGTGTTGCTGTGTATAGCACGGCAGATCGTACGTCGCGTCATGTGCTCTTTGCCAACGAGGCAGAGTGCATCGGTGGGGCGGCAAGTAGTGACAGTTACCTCAATGTGGACCATATCATCGAGGCTGCCAAGAAACATAATGTGGATGCCATACATCCCGGATATGGCTTCCTCAGTGAGAATGCCGACTTTGCACGCCGTTGTGAGGAAGAGGGGATAATATTTATCGGCCCCCGTCCTGAAACGATGGAGACAATGGGCGACAAAATAAGTGCCCGCAAGAAGATGAAGGAGGCGGGAGTGCCTGTGGTGCCCGGTACGGAGCAGCCGCTGCAGAGTGCGGAAGAGGCCCTGAGGGTGGCAAAGGAAATAGGGTTCCCCGTGATGCTGAAAGCCTCCATGGGCGGCGGCGGAAAAGGTATGCGACTCATCACACGGGAGGAGGACGTGGAAGAGATGTTTGAGGCTGCCAGAGGAGAGGCAATATCCGGATTCGGTGACGATACGGTGTATATAGAGAAATTCGTTGAGGAGCCGCATCACATAGAATTCCAGATACTGGGTGACAAGATGGGCAATGTCGTACATCTCTATGACAGGGAATGCTCTGTGCAACGTCGTCACCAGAAGATAGTGGAGGAGTCGCCGTCGCCATTCATCGATTACAACCTGCGCATGGAAATGGGGGCAAAGGCTGTCGCAGCAGCAAAGGCTGTGAACTATGTCGGGGCCGGTACGATAGAATTCCTTGTAGATAAGTATCATCATTTCTATTTCCTTGAGATGAATACCCGTCTGCAGGTAGAGCATCCCATAACAGAAGAGGTGGTTGGCGTGGACCTCGTGAAGGAGCAGATACGCATAGCCGACGGTCAGCAACTGCGATTCAGACAGGAAGACCTGAGGCAGCACGGACATGCCATAGAATGCAGAATATGTGCAGAAGATACTGACCACGACTTCATGCCATCACCCGGAGTGATACAGCAGCTGACAGTGCCTCAGGGCATTGGTACCCGCGTTGATTCACATTGCTATAGCGGATATGAGATACCGATGAATTATGACCCCATGATAGGAAAACTCATAGTATGGGCTACCACACGTGAATATGCCATAGAGCGTATGCGTCGTGTGCTTTACGAATATAAGATTACCGGTCTGACGACAAACATCCGGTATCTGCGTCGTATCATCGATGTGCCTGACTTCAAGAATGGCAATTACAACACGCATTTCATAGAGCGTAATCAGGAACGCCTGAAACCGCGTGTCGGATTCAAGAATGATGCAGAGCCGATGGCTGTCATTGCGGCATACATAGACTATCTGATGAATGTAGAAGAGAACAAACCTCACAATGCCGGCGAAGACAATACGGCAATCAGCAGATGGCGTGCCTTCGGACTACAGAAAGGTGTGCTGAGAGTGTAAATAACGGTTAAAGGTTAACGGTTAAAGGTTATAGGTTATAGGTTATTGACTATATATATATATATGGAAATACAAGTAGGAAATAAAATGATAGAAGCCACATTGCTTAGCAAGGAGGGGAACCATGTGAAGGTGGCTTTGGACGGAAAGGTGTATGACGTGGATGTCTGCATGCTTGAGGATAATATCTGTTCCCTGATACATAAAGGAATATCATATAATGCGGAACTGACAAGGGAGAATGATAACAAGCATTATCGTGTGAACCTGAACTATTCCGTATATGACATCAATATGCTTGACTCGCAGGCAAAATATATGCGTATGCGGAAAAGCAAAAGTGCAGTTGCCAGTTTGCAGCCGGATATCATTACAGCCCCTATGCCATGCAAGATAGTAAAGGTGTTTGTGAAGCCTGGTGACAGACTGAAGGCCGGTGACAGCGTGCTGACAATGGAGGCAATGAAGATGATGTCAAACTACAAAGTGGCTGAGGACTGCGTCATAAAGGAGGTTAATGTGAAAGAAGGCGAAAGCGTTATGGCGAATGCCGTGCTCGCAAAACTGGAGTTGAATAACGAAAACCAAAACGATAACGAAAAATGAACAGAATAACTGATATAAAAGAAAAGCTTACAGCGAGGGAGAGAATAGAGACATTGCTTGACAAGAACTCTTTTGTGGAGTTGGATAAGCATGTGGTACATCGTTGTACAGACTTCGGCATGGAGAAGAAACGTGTTGACGGCGATGGCGTCATCAGCGGATACGGAAAGATTGACGGACGGACTGTCTTTGTCTATGCTTTCGACTTCGCTGTTATGGGTGGTTCGCTGAGTGCTGCCAATGCCCAGAAGATTGCTAAGGTGCAGGACCTTGCCCTGAAGAACGGTGCTCCGATAATAGGCATCAACGATTCCGGTGGCGCTCGTATTCAGGAGGGTGTTGAGTCGTTGACTGGCTTCGCCCACATCTTTAAGCGAAATGTTATGGCGAGTGGTGTGATACCTCAGATTTCTGCCATCATGGGACCCTGTGCAGGCGGTTCGTGCTATTCTCCTGCTTTGACCGACTTTATCCTGATGGTAAACGAACAAAGTCAGATGTTTGTCACAGGTCCTGATGTTGTAAGGGCGGTAACTAACGAGGACGTGGATAAGGAAACCCTTGGCGGCGCAATGACTCACAACAGCGTCAGCGGTGTGTCACACTTCTTATGCAAAGACGATGAAGAGACGCTGTTGACAATACGCGAGCTTATAGGCTTTATTCCTTCTAACAATATGGAGGATGCTCCTGTTCTCGCTGCTTCTGACGATGTAATGCGCGTTTGTCATGAATTGGATGATGTGGTGCCGACAGACCCTAATATGCCGTATGACATACGCAATATTATAGAGCCAATCTGTGACCAGCAGTATTTCTTTGAGATACAGCCTCAGTTTGCGCAGAATATCGTTATCGGCTTCGGTCGTCTGGCAGGAAGAACGGTGGGCTTTGTGGCAAATCAGCCTGATCATCTGGCCGGCGCCCTTGATATTGATGCTTCCGACAAGGCGGCACGCTTCATTCGCTTCTGCGACTGCTTCAATATTCCTCTCGTGGCAATAGAGGATGTTCCGGGATTCCTGCCTGGTGTGGATCAGGAGCATCATGGCATCATCCGTCATGGGGCGAAGATAGTCTATGCCTTTGCTGAGGCTACGGTGCCAAAGGTGACGCTGATAACGAGAAAGGCTTATGGTGGTGCATACATCGTGATGAATTCAAAGTGTATCGGTGCGGATATCAATCTGGCGTATCCCACAGCGGAGATTGCCGTGATGGGAGCCGAGGGGGCATGTAACATCCTTTATAGAAAAGAATCTCCGGAAGTCAAAAAGGCAAAAGTGGCAGAGTATCGCGAGAAATTTGCCAATCCCCTGCCTGCCGCACGTCTGGGATACATCGATGAGATTATTTCTCCATGTGATACCCGCATAAGGCTAATACAGTCGCTTGATATGTGCAGAAACAAGAATCAGAGCAATCCTCCGAAGAAACACGGAAACATGCCAATGTAAAAAGAATATAAAAATATCGGGAATATTTTGTATTTAGAAAAAAAAACTTTACTTTTGCGCTCTGAATACAAAAACAGACACATTACATCATGCGACCAAGCGACAGTATAGTAATAATTCCAACGTATAACGAGAAGGAGAATATAGAGAAGATTATCCGTGCTGTATTCTCTCTTGAGAAGTCTTTCCACATCCTGATTATTGATGACGGCAGCCCTGACGGTACTGCGGACATCGTGAAGAGACTTATCTCTACGGAGTTTGCGGGACAGCTTTTCATTGAGGAGCGTTCCGGAAAACTCGGACTCGGTACTGCATACATCAAGGGCTTCAAGTGGGCGTTGGCGCATGAGAACAACTATCAGTATGTTTTCGAGATGGATGCCGACTTCTCTCACGACCCTAACGACTTGCCGCGTCTTTATAGCGCCTGTGCTGACGAGGGCTATGATGTCGCTATCGGTTCAAGATATGTCAGCGGTGTGAACGTTGTCAACTGGCCTATGGGACGTGTGCTGATGAGTTATTTCGCATCTATGTACGTCCGCATGGTGACGGGTTTCAAAGTGCATGATACGACTGCGGGCTTTAAGTGCTATCGCAGAAAGGTGCTTGAGACGATAGAACTCGACAAGATACGTTTCAAGGGCTATGCCTTCCAGATAGAGATGAAATATACTGCCTACAAGATTGGCTTCAAGATTAAGGAGGTTCCCGTAATCTTTGTGAATCGTGTAGAAGGCGTCAGCAAGATGAACGGCGGCATCTTTGGCGAGGCATTCTTCGGCGTAATGAGGTTGAGACTCGACGGCTGGCTGAGGAAATACCCGAAGATCGGTTAGCGGTTATCGGTTATCGATATCGGTTATCGTATAGCGTAAATACAAAAAGACCTTGGTTCCGAAGAATCAAGGTCTTTATCTTTCTATAAACGGTAAACTGTAAACCGTAAACCGTAAACTACTCCGCTGCCAGCTTTGCGCGGATAGCCTTTGTCTCCTCTTCGTAGCCAGGCTTCTCGAGCAGAGCGAACATATTCTTCTTATATGCTTCTACACCAGGCTGGTTGAAGGCATTGACGCCAAGCAACTGACCAGAGATGCCACAGGCAATCTCGAAGAAGTATATCAGCTGTCCGTAGTTATAAGCATCCAGACGCTCTATTGATACGAGAATATTAGGTACACCGCCATCAACGTGTGCCAGACGTGTTCCGAGTTCGGCATTCTTGTTGACCTCGTCGATGCGCTTGCCAGCAAGGAAGTTCAGACCGTCAAGATTCTCTGCGTCGGATGGGAAGAGAAGTTTCTTCTCTGGATTCTCTACGCTGATGCAGGTCTCGAAGATGGTGCGCTCACCGTCCTGTATCCACTGACCCATAGAGTGAAGGTCGGTAGTGAAGTCGCAAGATGCAGGGAAGATACCCTTGCCGTCCTTACCCTCAGACTCACCAAAGAGCTGCTTCCACCATTCAGCATAGAAGTGGAGCTTTGGCTGGTAGTTGATGAGAATCTCAATCTTCTTGCCTGCAGCATAGAGAGCATTTCTTGTTGCAGCATAGAGAGCAGCAGGATTCTCTTCGAATGGTACGTCGATGCCACACTGCTTCTCCATAGCCTGTGCTCCGGCAACAAGCTGGTCGATGTCGATGCCAGCGCATGCTATTGGCAGCAAGCCTACCGGTGTCAGTACAGAGAAACGTCCGCCAACATTGTCTGGAATTACGAATGTCTTGTAACCTTCCTTGTCGGCACACATGCGTGCAGCACCCTTCGTTGCGTCAGTAACAGCAACGATGAGTTCCTTTGCGGCAGCCTTACCAACCTGAGCCTCCAACTGTGTTTTCAGCAGACGGAAGGTGAGAGCTGTCTCTGTTGTAGTACCAGACTTTGAAATATTTATAATAGCGAATGTCTTTGTCTTCAAATATTCTGTCAGTTCAGCAAGATAGTCCTCACCGATATTGTTACCGGCAAAAACAACCACGGGATTCTTCTTGTCCTGTACGAGCCAAGCGAAAGTATTGCTGAGGCCCTCGATGACAGCCTTTGCTCCAAGATATGAGCCACCGATGCCGGCAATAACAACTACCTCAGCCTTTGAACGCAGAGTCTCTGCACAAGCCTTCACCTCGTTGAGGAATTCTGGTGTGATGCTTGATGGAAGATGTAACCATCCGAGGAAATCGTTACCAGGAACGGTGCCTTCTTCAAGACCTTTCTGTGCCTGAGCTACTTTGTCTTTGAATGCCATGATGGCTCCTGCTGGAAGAAATTGCTGAGCCTTTGTGATGTCTAAAGAAATGTTCTTCATAATAGTTATGGTTTTTAAACTTTATAGTGTTTAGGAAACTTGTTTCTTGTTTTGAGCAAAAAAGCGTAAACAAATGCTCTGTTTGCAAATGTTTACGCTTCTCAATATCGTTTTATTCGAAATATGATTATTTCTTGATGTTGCCGTAACGCTGCTGGAAACGATCAACGCGACCTGCTGTGTCAACGAGCTTGCTCTTACCTGTGTAGAATGGGTGTGAAGAAGAAGAAATTTCTATCTTTACTACTGGATATGTCTCGCCGTTGAATTCTACTGTGTCAGTGGTCTTACATGTTGACCTTGTGAGGAACATATCACCGTTTGACATGTCTTTGAATACTACTGGACGATAATTTTCTGGATGAAGATCTTTTTTCATTTTCTTTTAATTTTATGGCGCCGAGAATAAGCACCTTGTTATTAATAAATTATTTTAACGGGTGCAAAGGTACGAAAAAAAAACGTATCAGCCAAATAATTTTTCACCTTTTTTATTATTTATATAAGATACATGCCATATTTCTTACACTCCTGGCGCTGCTCTTCGGGCCAGATGGAAGCTTGTATCTCTCCTACGTGGGCTTTCTGCAGAAGCACCATACACAGACGGCTCTGACCTATTCCGCCACCGATAGAGAGAGGCAGTTTGTCTTCAAGAAGTCTCTTGTGGAAATATAGTTCCTTGCGGTCTTCCTTGCCTTCAAGAGCCAACTGGCGTAGCAGGGCCTCCTTGTCAACTCTGATGCCCATAGAACTCAGCTCGATTGCTCTGTCAAGGATTGGATACCATATTAATATATCACCATTGAGTCCGAGATAACCGTCGCTGTTCGGTGTCGTCCAGTCGTCATAGTCTGGAGCGCGTCCGTCATGCTTTTCGCCATTAGACAATTTACCGCCAATGCCCATGATAAATACTGCACCATATTTCTTTGCGATAGCATCCTCACGCTCCTTCGGAGTCTTGTCAGGATACATTTGCAGAAGTTCCTCAGAGTGTATGAAATGTATCTCGCGTGGCAGGAATGGCTTCAGCTGAGGGTATGTCTCGTATGTAAGGTATTCTGTACGCAGGATTGCAGCATAGATTCGCCTTACAACATTCTTAAGGAATTCTATGTTTCTCTCTTCCTTGGTCATTACTGCTTCCCAGTCCCACTGATCTACATACAGGGAATGAAGGTTGTCGAGCTCTTCGTCAGCACGTATGGCATTCATGTCGGTATATATGCCATAGCCAGTTTCTATTTTGTACTCGGAAAGAGTCAGACGCTTCCATTTTGCCAAAGAGTGAACCACCTCTGCTTTCTGGTCGCCAAGATCCTTTATTGGGAATGTTACGGCACGCTCTACACCATTCAGGTCGTCGTTGATGCCAAGACCTTTAAGCACGAAGAGTGGGGCAGTGACCCTGCGAAGACGTAACTCTGTTGAAAGATTCTGTTGGAAGAAATCCTTTATCAGTTTAATGCCTTGTTCTGTCTGCTTGAGGTCGAGAATAGCCTTATAATTTGTAGGCTTTATAAGTTTGCTCATGATAATGTGTGTGTTGTGAGAACACTTTGTCTTTTTTTGTTTTGTTTAATGATGTTTTGGGGCAAATTGATACCCGATTTTGCAAATTTGCATGCAAAAGTAGTGTTTTATTATGAGATATGCAAGCATTTTGTCAAAAAAATCCGTAAATTACAAAAAAAATGTAATATATCTGACGGTTTGCTTGCTTTTTTTGGTTTTTACAATGTAATTCCCACAGTACCTTTCATGTTCCACTGGAAGACTTTGAAGGATGTGCCTTCGAAGTAGGAGCGGAGGTAATTAGCTTGTGCGAAGACGCTGAAGACCCATATCTTGTACCTATAGGCTGCGGCGATGCGGGCGTTGACGTTGAGGGCCACCTTACCATGCTCGGAATGTTCTTCGCCAGGGGTTACCGTCACGCCGTAGATTTCCGTCCGAGCGGCATCCTTATACTGGTAGGCCCAGTCGTATTTATAGAGTTTCGAACTGCTGAAGAATGTCAGTACAGGCATTGCCATCATATTTATCACGAGCCCCGGTTTGGGCACCCAGTTATAGGTATAACCGCCGCCAGCACTGAGCTGGTTCATCTTTACCTTGCCGATGTGGTTGGCTTCTAAGAGAAGACCGATGTTGTCAGGAGAGGAGTAGTCGCACTTCTGGTAGTTGAACATCATGCCTGCGATGAACGAACCGGCAGAACGTAGCTGTACCGTGGAAAGGTCGTATGTGGCGGAGAGGGAGAATTTCTTCTTGTTGAAAATCCAATAGCCATCGAATACGAACGACTCTAGCTTGTAAGCGTAATCATTGCTCTCCACCAGCTGTTCGAATGGTATGCCCTTCTCGGCCCATCCCTTCAGTTTGTGGTCAGTGTTAGAACGTATCCATCTGACATTAAGACTGTAGTTGGGTGAAGCGAAGTTCATGGCAAGGTTGGTGCTGTTCTGTCCCGTCTTGAAGTATGAAAAACCAAAGCCGTAGCCCATATATCCCACCCATATGCCGGAAGATGCTGACATTGGCGGGCGCACCTTCAGGTCGAAGCTCCACGACTTGTCGCCTTCTTTGGACGTGTTCTCTACATCAACAGCCATATCGTCCATATCGGCAATAAGCGACACACGCCACTTGCGCTTTGGCAGACCGATGTAGGTTGGGTCGGTGCCCTTGATGCCCGAAGAGTCGAGATAGTTTCTCAGCTTCCCCGTAACGAAGTCCTTAGTGGCATCATAGGTCTTTACGACTATGAATTTTGTCTTCTTTTCGATGCTGCGCTCATCCCTCTTCAGCACCTCTTCCTCATGCTTCAGCTTGCTCTCCTTGGGTTCTGAGGTGGTGATGCTGTCGCCGTCATCAATGCCTGCAGCAAAACCGCTGCAAGAGAACAATATTGTCAAAAAGAGAACGGTCGTCTTCATAGTTTAACTTCCTTTTTCTGCCGCAAAAATATAAAAAAGAAATCAATCTCACAAATAAAACGTTTTTTATTTGCATTTCTCATAACTTAATCGTACCTTTGCGGTCGAAATTTTTCAATTTTCAATGCTCAATGTTCAATAAATTAAATATATTATGGCAATAGTAAAACCATTCAAGGGCATCCGCCCACCAAAGGAGTTAGTGGAAGAAGTAGAATCACGCCCATACGACGTGCTCGACTCCGAAGAAGCCCGCGCTGAGGCAGGGGATAATGAGAAGTCTCTCTATCACATCATTAAGCCAGAGATAAACTTCGCCCCTGGTACGAGCGAGTATGATCCGAAGGTGTATGAGGAGGCTGCACGCCAGTTTAAGAAGTTCCAGGACAAGGGATGGCTCGTGCAGGACAACAAGGAACAGTACTACATCTACGCACAGACCTCTTCACTGCCTGCCAACGGTGGAAAGGAAAAAACACAGTACGGCCTTGTAGTGGGTGCCTATTCCGGTGACTATGAGAAGGGCATAATAAAGAAGCACGAACTGACACGTCGCGACAAAGAAGAAGACAGAATGAAGCACGTTCGCGTGAACAATGCTAACATCGAGCCTGTATTCTTCGCTTATCCTGACAACGAGACTCTCGACAAACTCATCATGCGCTATGCCGCAGGAGAGCCTGAGTATGACTTCGTTGCTCCAATCGACGGCTTCCGTCACAGACTGTGGATTGTTTCTGACGATAAAGACATCGCCACCATAACAGAGGAATTTGCAAAGATGCCAGCCCTCTACATTGCTGACGGCCACCACCGCTCAGCTGCCGCAGCACTCGTAGGAACAGAGAAGGCAAAGCAGAACCCTAACCATAAGGGTGACGAGGAATATAACTACTTTATGGCTGTTGCCTTCCAAGCAAGTCAGCTGACCGTGTTGGATTACAACCGCGTAGTGAAAGACCTCAACGGCAATACCTCAGAGGAGTTTCTTGAGAAACTGCAGAAGAATTTTGTTGTAGAGAAGAAGGGTAAGGAGGAGTATCGCCCACAGCATGCTCATCAGTTCTCGCTGTATCTCGACGGCGAATGGTATAGCCTTGACGCAAAGCCCGGCACCTTCGACGATAACGACCCAATCGGCGTGCTCGATGTGGATATCTCTTCACGACTCATCCTGCAGGATATCCTTGAGATTGGCGACCTGCGTTCAAGCCAGCGCATAGACTTCGTAGGAGGACTGCGCGGATTGGGAGAACTGAAGAGACGTGTGGATTCTGGCGAGATGCGTATGGCATTGGCGCTATATCCTGTGTCAATGAAACAGATAATGGATATTGCCGACTCTGGTAATATCATGCCTCCAAAGGCTACATGGTTTGAGCCAAAGCTGCGCTCTGGACTCATTATTCACAAGTTAGACTAACAGTTAGGAATTAGGAATTAGGAATTAGGAATTATTCATCCTTCATCCTTCTTCCTTCATCACTTTTGTGAACAAGCAAATTCTGCAACTGGCAATACCATCGATAATCTCCAACATCACAGTACCGCTGTTGGGGTTTGTCGATGTCGCAATCACCGGCCACATGGGTGATGCTCGCTATATGGCGGCCATCGCTGTGGGGTCGATGTTGTTTAATATAATGTACTGGATGTTTTCCTTCCTGCGCTTCGGCACAGGGGGAATGACAGCCCAGACATACGGACAGAAGAATGACGAGGAATGTGCTTTGTTGTTGTTCCGTTCGCAGATGACTTCCTTCGCTGTCGCCTTAGGACTCTTCGTGTTGCAGGTGCCGTTGTTCGCACTAGCCGTGTGGGTGATTCAGCCGGCGGAAAACCTGATAGGCATCATACAGACTTATTACAGCATCTGCATCTTCGGAACGTTTCCGTCGCTGGCGCTGTATGCCTTCACCGGGTGGTTTGTCGGAATGCAGAATACACGATTTCCGATGGTGATATCCATAACACAGAATATCATCAACATCTGTCTCAGTTACGTCTTGGTATTCTTCTTCGGCATGAAGATAGCGGGCGTCGCGTATGGTACGCTGATAGCACAATGGTGCGGCGCACTGATGGCGATAGCACTGATAGCATGGAAGTATGGAGAACTGTTTAGGAGACTGCCAAACCTCAAAGCGAAGGTGTTCAGGATGGAGGCCTTCAAACGCTTCTTTATGGTAAACCAAACCATATTTCTGCGCACGATATTCCTCATCGCCGTAAACCTGTACTTCATAAAGGTGGGTGCCAGAGGCGGAGCGATAATACTTGCAGTCAACGCGATGCTGATGCAGTTCTTCATCTTCTACACCTATGTAATGGACGGCTTCGCCTTTGCTGCCGAAGCTCTATGCGGAAGATATTACGGTGCGAAGGACAGCGGCAACTTCAATCTCGCCATGAAGGGTGTATGGCTTTGGGGGGTGCTACTCACCACTGCATACACTCTTTTCTACGGCTTTGGTGGCGACTTCATGGTGGCGCTGATGACAGACGACATCGTTATCCGCTTTGCATCACAACCATACATGCCGTGGGCAATAGCGATACCCTTCTGCGGACTTGCAGCATTCGTGTGGGACGGAGTGTTCGTGGGAATAACTAATATAAAAGGTATGTTGATGGGCACCTTCGTGGGAGCTGTATTCTTCTTTGTAATACTTAACATCCCATATCCATTCGACATGACGACAACAATTCGCAACATTATACTGTGGTGCGCCTTTGATGCATACCTGATAATGAGAGGCGTTACGCAAACGATAGTGTGGAAACTAAAACCAAAAGAAATATAATAGTTATGGACGAGAAAGACAAAAAATTCATGCAGCAGGCAATAGACCTGAGTATTGAGAATGTAAAAAACGGTGGCGGCCCATTCGGTGCTGTCATAGTTCGCGGCGACGATGTAATAGCAACGGGCGTGAACAACGTGGTGCCGCATTGCGACCCGACGGCACATGCAGAGGTGAGCGCCATAAGGAGGGCGTGCCAGAAAGTGAATAACTTCAAACTGGAGGGATGCAGCATATACACTTCCTGCGAACCGTGTCCTATGTGCCTGAGTGCCATATACTGGGCGGGAATTGAACGCATATATTACGGTAATACAAAGCAGGACGCAGAGGAGATAAACTTTAGCGACAAATTTATCTATGACGAAATAGAACGCCCCGTTTCAGAGCGCCATATACCTGCCACGATGATGATGAGAGACGAGGCACAGAAAGCTTTCGAAGCGTGGAAGAATAAAGAAGATAAAACGGAATACTAAGATAGTTTAGAGTTAAAAGTTAAGAGTTAGGAGTTATTTTTTTTTCGTTTTCGTTTTCGTTTTCGTTTTTTTTTCGTACCTTTGCACACGAATTTAAGGATTATCACAGAGCGTGAAGATTAAGGATGTCATTAGTACCCTTGAGCAATTCGCGCCTTTGCCACTACAGGAAAGCTATGATAATGCAGGCCTGCAGATTGGATTGACAGAGGCGGATGTTTCAGGGGTCTTATTGTGTTTAGATGTCACTGAAGCAATAGTTCAGGAGGCAATCGACAAAGGGTGTAACATGATAGTGTCACACCATCCGTTGCTGTTTCATGGTCTCAAGCAGATTGGCGACAGCGACTATGTGCAGCGGGCTGCAGTAATGGCTATAAAGAACGATATTGCCATCGTGTCTATGCATACCAATCTCGATAACGTCGAGGGCGGAGTGAACAGCGAGATTGCCCGCCGTCTGGGAGCAGAGGGCGAAGTGACAGAAGGACTGTTCGTAGGAGAATTTGCACAACCTCTTTCGGCAGAGGAATATATATATAAGGTAAAGGAAACCTTCAATGCAGATGTCGTGATGACAAATGGACTGTTGGAGCGTCCTGTCAAACGCATCGCTATATGCGGTGGAGCAGGAGCCTTTATGTTGGCAAAAGCAGTGGAGGAAGGGGCTGATGCTTTCCTGACTGGAGAAATGAAATATAATGATTATTTCGACCGCGAGGAGATCCAGATAACGGTTATAGGACACTATGAGAGTGAACAGTTTACCAAAGAACTCTTGAAAGATATCATAGACAAAGGATGTCCCGGCATTAGGACAATTGTTACGGAAAATAATACTAATCCAATAAAATATTTTTAAAAGCATGGCAAGAAAAGATCCAAAAGAAATGACCGTTGAAGAGAAGCTGAGGACTCTCTTCCAGTTGCAGAAAACACTCTCACACATTGACGAGAAGCGTGCAGTACGTGGTGAACTGCCTCTTGAGGTAGAAGACCTTGAGAACGAACTTGAAGGTCTCAATGTGCGTATGGAGAAGCTTAACAAGGAAATAAGAGACCTGAAAGATGCTATCTCAAAGCGCAGCGCAGACATTGAGCAGGCAAAGATGTCTGTAGAGCGTTACAAAGACCAGCTGAACGAGGTGAAGAACAACCGCGAATATGATACTCTTACTAAGGAGATAGAATTCCAGCAGTTGGAAATAGAACTCTGCGGAAAGAAAATCCGTGAGGCAGAAATGCGTATACAAGATCGTCAGGCTGACAGAGAAAAGGTTGAGATGCTCATAGAAGATCGTGAGCGAGACCTTGACGACAAGAGAAGCGAACTCGACGAAATAATGCTCGAGACACGCGAGGAAGAAGACCTCCTGAAGATAAAGGCGAAAGACCTGGAACTGAAGATAGAAACCCGTCTTTTGCAGAGCTTCAAGAGAATCAGAAAGAATGCTCGCAACGGCTTGGGTATCGTATATGTAAACCGTGATGCTTGCGGTGGTTGTTTCAACAAGATTCCGCCACAGCGCCAGTTGGATGTCAAGATGCACAAGAAGATTATCGTTTGCGAACATTGCGGACGTATTCTTATTGACCCGGAATTAGCAGGCGTGAAACTGGTTAAGCCAGAAGAAAAGACAAAACGTCGTCGTACTACTACTCGTAGAAAGCAAACAGACGAAGAGTAAACAAGAAAACGCTCCATGCGATACAGGCTACCTGCTGAATGGGAACCACAGAGTCTGGTGATGCTTACATGGCCTCACCAGGATACTGATTGGGCTCCTTATCTGGATGAAATAACGAGGACATATGTGGAAATGGCGGATGCTATAACACAATATGAAAAACTCCTCGTGGTAACACCAAATCCAGTAGAAGTGGGAGCCACCCTGAGCAAACATCTTTCCAGCAGACAGATGGCACAGGTAATAATCAGCCATTGCAAGACGAATGATACCTGGGCACGCGATCACGGACCGATAACACTTATGGGAACCGAAAATGACGGGCTGCAGAAACTGCTTTGCCTAGATTTTAGGTTTAATGGGTGGGGAGAGAAATTCCCTGCGGAATTGGACAACAAAATCACTCGGCAGGTTTTTAAAGAACTGCTTGATGATGAGGTGCTGAAAGGCGACATCGGAAGCGGCAATGACGACTTCGTTCTGGAAGGTGGCTCAATAGAGAGTGACGGAAAGGGAACGATCTTTACAACAGAGTGTTGCCTGATGGCTCCCAACCGTAACCAACCGCTGACGAAAGAGGAAGTGGAGCAGGAACTCTTGCTGAGGCTGAAAGCAAAACGCGTAATATGGCTGCAGCATGGGGCACTCGCAGGAGATGATACCGATGGGCACATTGATACGACAGTTCGCATCGCGCCGGACAATACGATATTATTCTGTTATCCCGCTGATAAAAGGGAACTTAAAGGGTTGAGGACTCTTGACGGCAAGCAATATCGCCTGATGGAACTTCCTTTGCCTACAGTGGAATATGATGGTGAGGAACTACCAGCCACATATGCCAATTTCCTCATCATAAATGGTGCTGTAATAGTGCCGATATATAATATTCCTGATATGGATGCAAAGGCGTGCGAAATAATCCAGACAGCTTTCCCTGACAGGAAGATAATACCCATCGATGCAACAACAATAGTACGGCAGCATGGCTCGATACATTGCTGCGCGATGCAGGTTCCGGCAATAAAAGAAATATAAAAGAACAAATAATGAAACGGTTGAAGATAGGTGTGCTGCAACAACATAATACTGCAGACGGCACAGATAATAGAACACGTTTGGCAGCAGGCATAAAGGCGCTCGCTGAAAAAGGAGCACAACTGATAGTATTGCAGGAATTGCATAATACCCTGTATTTCTGTCAGACGGAAGACGTGAGAAATTTTGACCTCGCGGAAACAATACCGGGACCTTCAACCGAATTCTTCGGAGCATTAGCAAAACAATTGAATGTGGTGATAGTAATCTCGTTGTTTGAGAAACGTGCTGTGGGATTATATCACAATACTGCTGTCGTTTTGGAGAAAGACGGAAGCATTGCAGGAACTTACCGAAAAATGCATATTCCAGATGATCCGGCATATTATGAGAAATTCTATTTCACTCCAGGCGATTTGGGCTTTCAACCAATCCAGACTTCTGTCGGAACACTTGGTGTGATGGTTTGTTGGGACCAGTGGTATCCGGAAGCAGCACGATTGATGGCACTCGCTGGTGCAGAGATTTTGATTTATCCGACAGCAATAGGATATTCCGACGAAGATGACGAGGCAGAACAGCAACGTCAGCGCGAAGCATGGACAACAGTACAGCGAGGACATGCTGTGGCAAATGGCCTTCCCGTTGTAGCTGTCAACAGAGTGGGTAGGGAAGACACAATAAATTTCTGGGGCTCCAGCTTTATTGCAGGACCACAAGGAGAAATCTTGTATCGTGCCTCAGAGAAGGAAGAGGAAAGCAAAATAATAGAAGTAGATCTGGCACATTCAGAAAATGTAAGACGCTGGTGGCCTTTCCTCAGAGATAGGAGAATAGAAAATTATAGTGACCTGACAAGACGATTTTTGAAATAAAAAAAATATAATGGCGAAAAAATCCTCTTCTGACGATTTTAAAAATATTATGTCCTCTCTTGAGACTGGTGACAGAAAACCTGTATATCTCTTGATGGGTGAGGAAAGTTATTATATTGACAAGATATACGATTATATAGCGACAAATACTCTGAACGAGGAAGAACGTGACTTTAACCAGATTGTAATGTATGGTTCAGAGGTTACAGCTCAGCAGGTAATGGACCAGGCTCGCCGTTATCCTATGATGGCTGAAAAGCAAGTGGTCATTGTCCGTGAGGCACAGGGAATGAAAGACCTGGAGCAACTGGAACGCTATATGGACAAACCTGTTCCTACAACAGTCCTCGTAATCTGTTATATGGGCGGCAATGTTGATGCGCGAAAGAAAATAGTGGGCAAAGCGGCTGCTGTCGGTACAGTATTCGTCAGTGAGTCACCACAATACGACAAAGACATCATAGCATTCATCAACGATTATGTTAAGAAACAGAATGCTACTATCGAAGAGCGTGCTGCACAAGTTGTTGCTGCGCACATAGGAGGTGACCTGAAACGATTGACATCAGAAATAGATAAGGTGTTCATCGGAATAGGGGAGGACAGAAAAATAACCCTCGATATCATAGAACAGAAAATTGGTATCAGCAAGAGATATAATGTTTTTGAGATGCGCGACGCTCTTATCAGGAGAGATGCGCTGAAAGCTCACAGCATTGCAAAATATTTTGATGCCAACCCAAAAGCGGGTGGACTTTTTGCATTGCTGCCACAAACATTTGCTTTTTTTCAAAATCTCATGCTGTGTTATTATGTTCCGAAACCTTGTACTGAAAATGCCATAATGGCACAATTGGGATTAAGGAATACATATGCTACCCGTGATTATATGACAGCTATGAGGAACTTCTCTGCCAGGAAGACTTTGCAGATAATTTCCAAGATTAGAGAGATAGATGCAAGGTCAAAAGGCTTAGATAATGTAAATACAACTTCTGGAGACTTATTAAAGGAGTTGGTAACCTTCATCGTAAGTTAATTTTGAGCCTGTTTTAGAGTTATTTTCTTCTAAAATGCACCGGAGTAGGGGAAGCTTTTTTGAGCTTTTCCTATTGTTTTTGTGGGAGTTAGGTGATTTTTCATTGCCTGAGAATCGAATTTTTACAGCTTTCTTGCCACCAGTAAAGGTAAATTAAATTCTCGCAATTCTTGAGAATTTTTATACACTGATATACATTTTACAATTAACAAATCAAAAATTATAATCAACAAAACAAAATATAACAACACACAAAACACTGAATTTGCAAACCTAAACATCAACAAAACAAAAACAAATCGCAATATTTATGCAAAGCGGTTCTGTAAATATAAGTAATTAAAAATGAGTGATTTACATTAGATTGTGCGCAAAAAAATATCTCTAAAATGCCTTTAGTATGCATAACGCCGGTGAAATGCCCGAAATGCCCTAACGCATACAATATATAAAATACTAATTATCAATAAAATGACAATAAACCACGCAGTAAGTTATCGGCATGACGTATAGTATTTGAATGAGGCGTTCTACAAAAGTAAAGATTTGTGTTGAAGTGTAAAAATGTTTACAAAACCAAATATTTAATTTTAATATCAATTTCTAAATTTTTGCAAATTATGTTGTACACATAAATAAAATTATGTACCTTTGTAGCGAAAATTTAAAGGAATAATTTTTTTATCATAAAAATGAAAGACAGAATTCGTCAGCTGATGGATGCCCAACATATGAATCAGCAAACGTTTGCAAATTACATTGGAGTTAATACAGCTTCTCTGAGTAGTATTTTTACAGGTCGCACATCTCCTACCCTCAATATAGTCAATGCCATAAAAGGGAAATTTCCCAACGTGAATACAGACTGGTTACTATATGGAACAGGAGGTATGTTTAACCTTCCCAAGGTAACCTCTTCTGGTTCTGCATCCAACAATACTCCGAGTCTTTTTGATTCTGCCATTGTGGCAGAGTCTCCTCGTGCAAAAGAAGATTTAGAATCGCATTCTTCAGATGAAAATAAATATCGAATAGAATTCGTAGAGGCAGAAAAAAATAATGCTTCGAAGGCTATTGCTCAACCCTCGAAGCATATTGTAGAAGTGAAAGTATTCTATTCAGATGGTACTTTTGAGACTCTTAAGCCTTAGTACCTATTTCTTTACTGCATTGATGTTTTTGTAGGTAAATCCTTCAACTATTTTCGTATCGAAAGTAGTGTCCTTTGCGCGTACTGTGATATTCTCAAAATTGAAGTTTGAGAGGTGGTAAACCTCCTCCTGCTGCTTTGCATTAAAGAATACATTGCAATCAACATCGCAGTTTCTCATAGTGATATGATCGGAGTATGACATGGGTTTGTCCTTGCGTCCCTTCAAGTCATAGAACTGTGTCCAGGGAGCGATGAGGATGAAATTCTTCACAGGTCCTGTGATATTCTCAACGGTGATGTATTCGTAGCGTTGTGGAGTGTCTGGGCGCATTTTCAGCCACAGAAGATTGTTTGCCTGAGCGGAGATATTTATGCGTCTCAGGATGATATTCTTGCTGTGAACAGATTCTGAACCAAGTGTCAGACATCCGTGACAGAAACCGTATTCACAATCTTCAATGATAATATTTTCGTTAGCACCATTGCCGATATTCTCTTCAGGTATCTCTACGTCTTTATATTCCTTCTCGAAAGCATCTGCATAAGGTCCCTTGCCACCTTTTATGGCAACAGCATCATCATTGACAGACATATAGCAGTTCTTTATAAGGATATTCTTGCAGACATCAAGATCTATAGCGTCTGTAGAAGGGCCCTTGCTGTCATCAGGCTTTCCAAGTGAGTAAATGCGTACTCCCAGAACCTTTACATTCTCGCAGTTATAATAGTGACTTGTCCAGAAAGCGGAATTCTGTAGTTTTACACCTTCTATCTGCACGTTTTTGCAGTTGGAAACGTATAATAGTCTTGGACGTTGTTCGTCCTTGTTTGTACATTTTCTGTTCCACTTGCGACGAAGCCAGAACTGCTGATGATACTTTAATCCGTTGCCGTCTATAGTTCCCTTGCCGGATATGGTGAAACCATCTAATCCGTCAGCATTGATGAGAGCACCGAAATAGGTGCATGTCTCTCCCTCTATTCGTGTTTTGCCAAGAGGATAGTCACCAATGAAGTCAGAACCTTGCAGAACAGCTCCGTCCTCAAGATACAGATGAGTTCCCTGCTTAAAATGCAAACCGCCAGTCAGGTAAACACCCTGAGGGATACATATCACACCTCCGCCATCGGCTGCTGCTTTGTCAATGAGAGCCTGAATGGCTTTTGTGTGGATGTGGCCATTGGCAAAGATACCGTAATCTGTCAGAACATAGCGCTTGAGTCCTGTGAGATCTACAGCCTTAGTGTCTTGGAACCATGCAGAGATGGCACTTCCGTCAGGCCATGTGTCAACAACTTTGGCTTTCTTTGCACCAAAAGAACAGAGTGTTGACAGAGTCGTGAATAGTGTAATTAATAATAGATTTTTCATAAGTTTTTATTTTGTTTGTGAGTTAGTTGTTGACAACCTCATCCATCCATATATTCCCAACAATATCACCATCAATGTCTGTATAGCATGAACTATGAGGACAAAGAAAAGTGCCGCAGAGGCTGATATACCATATATAATAAGTACTGTCTTTACTGCAAAGTGCCACGAACCAGCTCCGTTTGGTGTTGGTACCAATACAGCCATACATCCAACTGCAAAGCTCACCAGAGCACACGACAGTGATAGTCCCGATGTCTCTTTAAAGCAGAAGAATGTGAGATAGAAGTGCAGGAAATATGCAACCCATATTCCAACACTATACATTATATATAAAGGTAGGTTCTGAACCTCCTTCACCGATAGCACACCATCTTTTAAGCCTTTCAAGGTTGCCTTTATCCTTCCATAAAATTCCAACCTTTTCAATACCAGATATAGACTCGTGACAAGTGCTATGCCACAAATTGCAGTAACAATATATCCTGTAGCAGAGAACTGTCCAAAGAATTCTGTTAGAGCATCCAGTTTTGTCCCTGTTGTAGAGAAAAAAGAAAGCACCACAGGCAGGTGTATCAATACGATACACATAATGATAACCAGCAGTACCAAAGTGTCAACGGCACGTTCTGTCACAACGGTGCCCAATGCTTTTGCAAACGAAACTCCGTCTTTCCTCGTAAGGATGCCACAACGAGTAAATTCTCCGATTCTGGGTATTACCAAAGATGCTGCATAGGAAACGAATACAGCATAGAAACAATGAGCTGTGCGGGCATGCTCCTTCAATGGCTCTAACGTCTGTTTCCAGCGCCAGCCACGAAACATCTGTGCTATAACACAGAAAGGGAAAGATGCCAGCATCCACCACCAGTTCATCTCGTTGAGCAAAACATCCTTCACCGACTGGAAATCGAAATCACGATACATCCAGTAAAGGATTAGTCCGCCAAGCAATAGTGGTAGAAGTATGTTGGATATTCTTCGAATACGATGCATAGTTTTTTTCCTTCTAATGACACATGTGTTTTATGTCATTCGGCTACAAAGGTATAAAATAAATCTCATATCCCCAACCATTTTGAGTTTTTTTTCTTAATCCATCCTGCCTTTATAATCCTCATAGGTATAATGTCGCAGTGTGTGGATGCTTCCGTCAAGACGTTTTATTGCTATGTCAGGATGCTGTATTCCGTTGAACATTGTTGTCTTTACGGTGGTATAGTGAATCATGTCCTCAAAGATTATCGTGTCACCAACAGATAACGGCTCATCAAATTCCCAGTATCCCAGATAGTCTCCTGACAGGCAGCTGTTTCCTCCCAAACGGTAAGCCTTTTCGCTATTCTGTTCTATGTGGCGTGCTCCTCGAACCTCTGGGAAATATGGCATCTCCAGACAATCCGGCATATGACAGGTGAATGATACATCGAGGATTGCGGTGCGGATATTGTGGTTCTCAACGATATCTACCACATGAGCCTCAAGATGTCCTGTCTGCCATGCAAATGCTGAACCTGGTTCCATTATCAGCTTTATGTGCGGATAGCGTTGATGGAAACCGTTTAGGGTGTCAATCAGCAGTTGTAAGTCATATCCCTTACGAGTCATCAGGTGTCCGCCGCCAAAGTTTATCCATGAGATGTTTTGCGTAATTGGTGACGAAACAAGAAACTTTTCCTCCAAATGAGCTAATGTCCTCACAAAAACGTCTGCATCATTCTCGCAATGACAATGCATGTGGAGTCCTGTTATTGGGGGGATTTCGATGTCTGATGGGTCATAAGCCTTAAACAGTTCATCAGCAGTAACGCCAAATCTCGTACCAGGAGAGCATGGATTGTATAAATCCGTAGCAATCTCTGAATATTCCGGATTAACCCTAAGACCTATCAGTAATTTTTCATTGGCCTTTTTTGCACGCTTTGCCAAACGGCGATATTGTGATAAGGAGTTGAATGTCAGGTGTGACGACATGCGAGCTATCATGTCAATCTCAGAATCCAAATATGCTGGAGAGTATGTGTGTGCCGGAGCACCAAATTCTTCGTGTGCCAGACGTGCTTCGTTAAGAGAGGAGGCTGTCGTCGCTGTGATATACTTCCGAAATAGAGGGAAAGTTTTCCAAAGAGCGAAAGCCTTGAAGGCAAGAATTATTTGTATATTGGCTTCTTGGGAAACCTTTTGTATGATAGAAAGATTTTTTATTAAAAGAGCTTCCTTGAGAACGTAAGTGGGGTTATTCATGTTTATTATTGTTGAATTTGTGTGCAAAGGTACTAAAAAAGATTAAAAAAATACTTTCTTCAAAGTTGAAAGTGAAATAAAAAGGGCAAGTTGTTATATTTTTTTGTAATTTTGCAGGCGTGAAACTTATAATACAGACATTACCGACATATTTTGTAGAGGAGGATAAGATACTAACAGCCCTTTTCGAAGAAGGCCTGGATGTCCTCCACATTAACAAACCTGAGTCAGAACCCCTTTATATGGAGCGACTGTTATCACTTCTTCCTACCAAGGTGTATGGTAAGATAGTGATACATCAGAATTACTACCTGATGAAGGAACATGACCTTAAAGGCATTCACATCGATAATCCCGATGCCCCTATTCCCGATGGATTCAAGAGGCACATCTCTCGCAGTACTTACAGAATCAGTGACTTGAAGGGATTTAAGAAAGAGTGCGATTACGTAATGCTTCATTCGCTTTTCGATTCTCTGCATGATGAGGTAAAGGCATCCCTTACAATAGAGGAAATACAGGAGGCTCGCCGTGCAGGATTGATAGATAAACACGTCTATGCTCTCGGTGGTATGAGTCTTGAAAACGTGCAGCAGGCAAAGGATATGGGGTTTGGTGGAGTCGTAATATGTGGCGATTTGTGGAATAGGTTCAGCATACAACACGGAATAAATTTCCACGAGTTGATAAGTCATTTTAAGAAATTGAAAAAAGCAATAAGTTAACACAACGATATATGGCAAAGAAATCTTCTATTAAGATTGACCCGGAAAAAATGGCTGGGTTTATGGTTTTCTCTGGTACAGCAACCCGTTATCTGGCAGAAAAGATATGTCAGAGTCTTGGTTGTCCACTGGGAAGTATGGTAATGACAAAGTTCAGCGATGGTGAGTTCGCTGTTAGTTTTGAGGAGACAATTCGTGGTCGCGATATCTTCTTGGTTCAGAGTACTTTCCCTAATTCAGACAATCTGATGGAGTTGTTGCTGATGATTGATGCTGCAAAGCGTGCTTCTGCAAAAACCATCAATGCCGTAATACCTTATTTTGGTTGGGCTCGTCAGGATCGTAAGGATAAGCCACGTGTCAGCATCGGAGCGAAGTTGGTTGCAGACCTATTGAGTGTTGCTGGTATAGACCGTCTTATCACAATGGATTTGCATGCCGACCAGATACAGGGTTTCTTCGATGTTCCTGTTGACCATCTATATGGCTCTGGTGTTATACTTCCATATATCGAAAGCCTCAAGTTGAAGGACCTTGTTATCGCAAGTCCTGACGTAGGTGGCGCTAAACGTGCTAAGAGCTACGCTAAGTACCTTGATTGCCCATTGGTATTGTGTAATAAGACCCGTGCTCGTGCCAATGTAGTGTCAGAGATGCAGATTATTGGCGATGTGCAGGGCAAAGACGTTGTTATCGTTGACGATATGGTAGATACTGCAGGAACAATCACTAAAGCCGCTGATATCATGAAGGAGGCAGGAGCAAAAACTGTTCGCGCTTGTGCCAGCCATTGTGTTATGTCAGGACCTGCAAGTGAGAGAGTGCAGAATTCTGCTTTGGAGGAAATAATCTTTACTGATTCTATTCCTTATTCCAACAGATGTGCTAAGGTAAAACAGCTCAGCGTTGCTGATATGTTTGCTGAAACCATCAGAAGATGTATCAACAACGAAAGTATTTCGTCACAATACATAATCTAACCGCTTAAGAGAGAAAAAAGACGTGGGGAGACTTAACTCTATATGGGATTATATCGCTCGGCATAAGTATCTGATTACTATTACGCTGGGTGTGCTGATTATTGGCGTACTCGATGAGAATAGCGTCATGCGTTTGGTTTCATTGAACATAGAAATCGATGAAGCAAACCAGACACTTGAGGAGTATGTAGAACAGTACAAGAGCGATTCTGCAAAGATACATGAGTATGAAACATCTGTCAGCGGTGTACGTCGTATTGCTCGTGAGAAGTTTTTCATGAAGCAGGATGATGAAGACGTCTATGTGCTTAGTACAGATCGAGAAGAAGAAAAAGAACATGAGAGAGTTAAGTAAGAATCAACAAATTATTATGGCTATCGGCGCTACGCTGATGGTCATTGGGGTAGGATGCTTTGTCTTTGGCTTCCTGCCAAAGGTATTTTCTGTTGTCTTTATGGTCGGAGCAGTATGCTTTGCCATTATGCAGATGATACAGGCCTCTTATGATGATGGTAAGAGTGTTACCCTTCGCAGGTTGAGGAGAATAATGATTATCGGAGACATTTGCTTCATATTGGCAGGACTCCTGATGCTCGAAAATTCTTTCATGGTACTCTATAAATTCCTATCATGGGAGACTTGGCTGAAATATTGTTGGAACAACTGGGTTGTCATCCTGCTTGTAGCAGCAATTCTGGAACTCTATACCTCACATAGAATTTCCAATGAACTGAAAAAAAACAATTGATGAGAAAATTTTCTACCTTATTATATTATATAGTGATTATAGTATGCTTCACGGCATGCTCTCAATATAGCGTTATCGGTTCGTCTGATTTAAGTGACATCGATGGCAGAACACTTTATATGAAGACTATAGGCCTCGACTCTTTAACAACAGTAGATTCCTGTAGTGTCGTACATGGTAAGTTTAAGTTCTCAGGCTCACTCGATTCTATTCGTGTTGTTACTATTTGCATAGATAATTTGCCCGTCATCCCTGTCGTGTTGGAAGAGGGCGAGGTGCGTGTGACACTCAACGACCAGATGCAAGAGACTAAGGGCACACCCCTTAATGACAGCCTTACAGCCTTCAATAAGCGTTACGAGATGCTGATGAGCCAGTTTGAGGAACTTGAGCATACACAGAATCAGGGATATATGAATGGCGAGAATATGGATTCCATCAATGTCATTCTTGCAGCAAAGCAACGTCAGCTTCTTATGAAGGAAGACGAATTGGTAACATCATTCATTTCTGCAAACTTCGATAATTGCCTCGGCCCATATGTCTTCCAATTAGCAACCAGCAATTACAGGTATCCCGTTTTGGTACCTTGGATAGAAGCCCTGATGACAAAAGCTTCGCAGAAGTTTAAGGATGCTCCCTATGTAAAAGAATATATGGGAGTAGCGAAGCAGAATCAGGATATTATGACGGGTGTGAAATGAAGACACTGATTAAGGATGGCACTATTGTCAATGAAGGACATCAGCAAAAGGCTGATATCCTTGTTGTCGATGACAGAATAGCCTCTATTCTTTCCTGTGGCACCAATGCTGCTGATTGCGACAATATCATTGATGCAGAGGGCTGCTATGTTCTCCCTGGCATCATAGATACCCATGTACATTTTCGTGAGCCTGGCCTTACCCACAAGGCCGATATGCAGTCAGAAAGTCTGGCGGCACTCGCTGGTGGTGTAACATCCGTCTTTGAGATGCCCAATACACAGCCCCAGACAACGACATTGGCAGCATGGGAAGACAAGATGCAGATGGCACAGAGCAGGATGCATGTCAACTATGCCTTCTTCCCAGGTGCAACGAATGATAATATTGAAGAGTTAAGGCGTTTTGATGTCCATAAGATTCCCGGAATAAAACTCTTTATGGGTTCCAGCACAGGAAATATGCTTGTCGATAAAGAACAAGCCTTAGATGGCATATTCTCCCTTGCTCACGAGATGTCGCTGCCTTTGATGGCACATTGTGAAGACACTACACTCATCAATCAGCATATACAATATTATAAGCAACTGACAGGCTCCGATGACCCTGATGTGAAGCTCCATCCCCTCATACGCGATGAGGAAGCATGTCTGCAATCTACGGAACTTGCTGTACGCCTTGCCCATAAGCATAATACACACCTTCATGTAGCACATATCTCTACGCAGAAGGAACTGTCCCTTCTTGGCGGCAATATTACAGGCGAAGCAACTGTAGCCCATCTGCTATTCTCCGTACCTGATTATGGGACCCTCGGAACACGCATCAAGTGTAATCCGGCAGTAAAGACAACCCTCAATCGTGACGCACTCCGTAAAGCCCTCTCAGATGGTACCATCACAACAGTTGCCACTGATCACGCCCCTCATACCCTTGCAGATAAACAGGGTGGGGCACTCAAGGCTATGTCAGGAATGCCTATGGTACAGTTCTCACTTGTGTCAATGCTCTCGTTAGTCGATGAAGGATTACTGACTATAGAGCAGTTGGTGAAACTGATGTGTCATAATCCTTCGCTGTTGTTCAGCATCCGTGAACGCGGCTTCCTTCGTGAAGGATACAAGGCAGATATCGCTATTGTGAAACGCTTTGACACCCCGTGGACCCTTGACAGCAGTATGATTAAGAGTAAGTGTGGCTGGAGTCCCCTTGAAGGGCGACAGTTCCATTGGTCAGTCGTCGAAACACTCGTCAATGGTGTAAGTGGCGTTGCAGCGCAGAAAAATTTTGGACAGCCCATAGAATTCAGATGATATATAAGATTTACCAGATATGCGTTTTGGCTCCTGTGGTGGTGATAACCTCTGCATGGGCAGGTACCACGATGGCCGTGATGTGTAGCATCTCGCGTCATCCCGACTGGTGGAGCCGCTTCGCCTCCAAATGGTGGGCACGTATCATCCTTGCCTTTGCTTTAATACCCGTGGAGGTAAAGGGTAGGGAGCATATCGTTAAAGGCGAGTCGTATATCTATGCTGCAAACCATCAGGGAGCCTTTGATATCTTCCTCATCTGTGGTTATCTCAATGTCCCCTTCCGCTGGATGATGAAGCGTGCCCTTGAGAAAGTCCCGTTTCTCGGGTGGGGTTGCAAACATGCCGGCTATGTCTTTGTCGATAACAGCAATCCGGGTGAGTCGCGTCGCACATATCGTGAGGCAGAGCAGATACTGCTCTCAGGCATGAGTCTTATGATGTTTCCGGAAGGTTCTCGCACTAAGACAGGCGATATCATGCCATTCAGGAAAGGAGCCTTTGCCCTTGCTGACGAGATGCATATCCCTGTTGTACCGATGACTATTAACGGCAGCTATGCAATACTCCCAAAAGGTGAAAAGCTTAAATTCATAAAGCGTAACAAACTCACCCTCACTATCCATAAGCCCATCTATCTTGATGATTCCGATGCCCTCCGCGAAGAATGCTATCGTTGCATACTAAGTGACCTGAAATAAATGTGTGCATGTGGATTCTTGGGATTTTCTGAAGATTTTATTGAAAAAAGTTCGAAAAAATTTGCATATAACAAAAAAATATATTACCTTTGCACCGCTTTTCAGACCAAAAGCCGTCAAAACAAGACGTTCGGAGAGATGGTAGAGTGGTCGATTACAACGGTCTTGAAAACCGTCGTGCTGAGAGGCACCGGGGGTTCGAATCCCTCTCTCTCCGCAAAGGAACTAACAAGAGATACCCAATCGGGTGTCTCTTTTTTTTGCTGACGCCAATCAAACTTGTTTGAAATTGGTGTCAGTAAAAAAGAAGAACAAATAGCATCGCTATTCTCTTGTTATTTCCTTTGCAAGGGCCCCTGCGGCGAGCAGATTAGGGATGGGCGAAGCCAATTTCTCTCTCCAAGGGCCCCTGCGGCGAGCAGTGTAGGGATGGACGCAGTCAATCCTTCTCTCTCCACCTATAAATCCTCATGTCAATTCAGGTCTTTTTCCATTTTGTAACAAATGAATGTCTCTCCCACGATTTTCTTTGAGTAATCAGCCACATACCCCATCGCCTCATAGAAGTGAATTTTGTTGTCGCGGCTTTCTACAACAGCAGTCGTAAAACCCAGTTCTTTAGCCCACTTCTCTGCCTCTTTTACAACGAGCGTACCAATTCCTTTGCCTCGATATTCTGGAAGTACGACGATTCGCCCCAACATCACGTTTTCTTTATCGATTGCATATAGCCTACAGGTAGCTATAGGCAGGAAGTCATCAACCATCACAATGTACTTTGTTTCAGGCGTGTCATGTTCGTCAAATTCCACGTCAAGCGGAATCTGATGCTTCCGTGCCATTGCCTGTATTCTTACATAATAGGCTCCTGCTTGCTCTGCCGTTTTTGTTGCTCTGATTATTTCCATATCTATTCATAATGTTATCTGTCTATTTTGGCTATTCTTGCTAAGAAATCGTAATGCTCTCCTTCAGCTACCACCTCGACTGCATATCCATTCCTCGCTGCCCGTTCTCTCAGGGTGTCAGCGTCGATATAGAGCCAAGGGAAGGGTTCGCCAATGGTGTCTTTATACTGCATCTGGAAACTCAGTTCTCCGTAATAGGTCATATCATCGGACAGTTCGATGATACCATCCTCAGTCTCGAAAACATAGCTTATATCAGATGAATCACAGAGGACCTGGCCTCCAGGAGCAAGTATCTTGTCTAGTTGTTTGAAGAACTCAGGCAGACGTTCCAAGGTTCCCACAATACCGATACCGTTCATAAGCATAAGGATGGTGTCGTATTGCCCTTCTAGCGTAAAGAAGTCTTGTTCAAACACCTTCCAGACTCCACGCTCTTTCATGGTCTCAACAGACAATGGGGAGATATCAATAGCGGTCACATCCAAGCCTTTTTCCTGAAGGAAAAGCGAATGACAACCAGAACCAGCTCCGACATCAAGCACTTTTCCCTTTGCCATATCCAGAGCTTTGCGTTCTATCTCTGGCATTGACTTATAGCTTCGGAAGAGAGTGGTCAAGGGAATCTCATCCTCCTCAAACATCGGGGAGAATACTCTGAGTTTGCTTGCCTTCTTCTCTTTGTGGTAGTCGGCAATCGCTCTTCCCATCGGATCCGCCTTGCTGTTCATCTATGGGCTTAGAAATTTACTTTCCTTTCAGGTCCTGAGAATGAACAGAAACGAGCTGTGCCGTTGGTGATGTAAAGGACAGCCATATTGTCATCGTCAACTTTATACATCGACTTCAAACTCTCATTACGATTCAGAAACTCCTCTTTAACAGCAAGGTCATCATCGTTGACTAATGTTCCCGTTACACGCATCCATTCGCTGCCAGACTTTTTCATAGCGCAGATTTCGAACTTGCCGTTTGCAGCCATCTGCTTATAAACGTCCTTTACTTTACCAGTCATAATGTAGAGACGGCCGTTGATAATCTCAGATACACCAAAGGCACGAACATGAGGCTGGTCGCCATCGGTGGTTGCAATGAAGAATGCCCCGCACTCTTTCAGATACGCTTGTACTTCTTTCATGTTTTCTGGTTTTGTTTGTGGATTAAAAGTGTCAGCAGCATCTGTTTGGGCTACTGTTTCTTGCTCATTCCCTGTTGCCTGTGAAGGCTTGTTCTGTGTGTACGCTGTTATTGAGAACAGCATTGCAAAGGCGAAAATAATCTTTTTCATAACGGGGACAAAGTTATTCTAAATTTTTCAATTTCTCATGGAAACTTCTCAAATTTTATTAGAAAATTGCCAAAATGACAAACATTCACTTCAAATAGGGCAGATTAAAGCAAATTTTTTGTATATATACTATAAACTCTCGCTCGGCTTGTCCGCTTGGTCGATGGAGCAGCAACGAATGTATTCCCAGCGTGGGAAAGTTTTGTTCCCGCACTGGGAAGCAATTATTCCCACGGTGGGAAATCGTATCTTTAGCACGCTTTCATAAAGGGCTTGCCCGACTGAAAGAATAATTATAGGTTTCAGTTTTTTTCGACAAGCGGAGCGACTAAAAGAATGTTCAATGTTCAATGTTAAATAAGGGCTGGTTATTGAAAATTAAACGCCATTTATTGAAAACATCTCCATCTCTCCCGTCAAACCCTCCTGAAGCCCCTATTTATGGGGATTTTATAAATTTCATCTCTCCCTTTATCACTCCCATGATCTCTCCCGTCATCCCTCCCTCTTATTTCAACAATAACCTCTGCTGACGTTTATCGGTTATCGACTTTTAAACTCCTTAAACTTTTAAACTCTTTAAACTGCCTCTCAACTCTCAACTACAAATTAGGGGGAGATGACGGGAGAGATTTGGGAGAGATAAAAATAATCTCTCCCGTGCTCAAACGCCCATGTAGCAGGGCTTCCCGAGGTATCATGGGAGAGATGAGAGATAAAACGCAAAAAAACTTATTTTTTGAAAAATATTACTTTTTCTTTGTCAGTTTGAAAAAAAAATGCCTATCTTTGCGGTCGTAAATATGTGTATAACCACAAAAAAACACCCCAACTATGATAATTCCCCGTGATAAGTATCTTCGACAACTGGTTGCAGCAGAAGGCAACGGAATGGTTAAAATTGTTACCCTTTTGTTTGGTATTTTATCCACTTAATTGTACCTTTGACTTTGTCGAAGGTACTACGTCATGATAATGCCCAAAAATAAAAAAAAATTCTTATTTTCTTGCATTATCCATAACTAAATCGTACCTTTGCACTCAGAACATATTTATTAACTAAAACTCAAGACTATGAAAAGGACTTTATTATCTCTGGTCATGTTAATTATGACAGCCGTAGCAGTGTGGGCTGACGTTATCCCTGCTACGAAAGCTGATGTTGGCAAAGTATTATGTAGCGACGGTAGTATCTATGCCACTGTGAGTGCCGCAACGGCTGCGGGCAAGACGGCGCAGGCCATGATTGCCTATGTGGACGATGAGAAAGGCACGGCTCTTGGCATCAGTCTGGAGGACGGCCCTATTGCAGATGTTGAAAAGGGCTGTAAGCATAATGTCGCCATAACCGTTGCCGAGGCTTTTAACACAAGCCATCCCATTAAGGGTGGAACGTGGCGTTTACCTTCAGTAAATGATTGGGAGTACATATTCATCGGCTGTGGTAGTTCTTCAGAATTTGTAAAGAAGTTGCCCGATCCTTCATGGTCGTCAGACCCTTACGCTACTAGTGCCTACTTGTTCTATCCAGGCAATATTCGCCCTATGATGTTTGCAGCAGGAGGAAGCGATTTCACTGTTGATCCGTATAAGTATTACGGCTATTGGTCAAGTACCGGAAGTTCAACGACGGGTGGCATGTGGTGGTCCTACTATTTTGATTTTGGCAAGGTGTCTTCTGGTCCGGAACTTGGTTTCGACTTGGAAGTATCAGGCCTTGTCCGCCCATGTGTGGAATTCCAGGTTCCAATATCTCCCGACTATTTTACCCTGACCCTTAATACATCCAAAACGATACTCCCCTTAAACAAAACAGTATCGCTGACAGCAACAATTACGCCTGTTAACGAATACAACAAGAACGTGATATGGACTACTGATAACGGTAACGTGCAGCTGTTCTCAGATGAAGAATGCACCAAGGCGGTGGATAATACTCCTACTGAGGTACTCACCGTCTATGCCAAAGGTGTTTCCGAGGGTACTTCTATGGTAACTGTAACAAGCAGTGTCGATGCAGCCAAGACGGCCTCCTGCGAGGTGACCGTCAAAGAGGTTTACGCATTGACAATTAAGGAGGGCACGTCCGATGCAGACCTTTGGACTGTTACATACATTTCGGATGGAGATGGAGCCATCGTGCAATACTTGGGTAAGAAGAAGGTGAACTCAAACAGTGTTAAGTTGGTTACGTCAGGGAGAGAAGGTTCGTTTATAGGGAGTAACAGATGGACTTTCACGTTACCTAAATATGATGAAGTGTTTGAGGTTGAATACTATCCTACGCTCGTCGATAGTGAGGACAACAGCGTCGCCATCGATGCCATGAACGGCACGACACAGGAAACCCTCGTTCTGAACACCGTACTCCCCATAGGATGGACAATCTTCTCTGCACCGTTTGATATTCCTGCAAGCGTCTTAATGAATCGATGTGCAATTGGTGAGGTGAGGGAGTTCGTAGGTTCGTCATTCGTCAAGGGCGAAGGAGGGGCCGATGATGCCATGCCTTCAACCATAAAGCTCTACTTCGATGTTGTCACCGACTTGAAGGCTGGCGTTCCTTATCTTGTGAGAGTCAACATGGAAAGAGATTTATATACCTATCCGTTCTCGAATGTCACGGTTAGCAATGTCTATACGACAGTGGAGTCGAAGTATGCTAACTTCATTCCGACAAATAGCCAGACCCTCGTAATGGATGATCCGCAGAATGTGCTATTCACGGAAGGTGGCGGTTACATTAATAAAGAGTATCCATATAACGGAGTCTATTATCATCCCACAGCTTACCATCCGGAGGCTCCTGCATGGATCAAGGGCTTCAGCGGCTACTTCTGGCTGACGCCTGAGGTGGAGAAGGTATTCCCTGACGGAGGTAGCAGGTTCGAGATTGTCTTCGGCCCATACGTGCCAGAGAAAGAGACAATCGCCGGAGATGTTAACGGTGATGGCGAGGTTAATGTGGGTGACCTGGTAGCAATAAGTAACTATATGGCTGGTGATAATTCTGTCTCAAAGGATGCTGCAGACGTCAACAAGGACGGCGAAGTCAACGTAGGTGACTTGGTGGCAATCTCCAACATCATGTCTGGCAACGAGGAGTAGGGGAATTGAAAATGGAGAATTAAGAGATTAAGATATTAAAATATTAAAAGAGGCGCCCCATGAGTTTTATTCGGCTCAAGGGGCGTTTTTATTCTTTATCTCATAAATAACATTTCGCGGTATTTAGGAAGTGTCCAGACTTCGTCATCGACTTTCTCTTCGAGTTTATCTATATGATGACACACCCCCCAATCTGCCAGATAATACAATAACGACCAAAACGACCAAAACGACTTTTGATACAAAACTAATACTATAAAATAAAAATAAATTCTTATTTTCTTGCATTATCCATAACTAAATCGTACTTTGACCTTTGGTCGAAGGTACTATCGTTCGAAAATGCAAACAAAATGAAAAAACTTTTCCTTTTGTTTGGTATTTTACTCACTTAATCGTACCTTTGCAGCTGCAAAGTTGTTGCTTGACGTAATGAATAGCAAAACGTAAGAATATCTAAAAAAGGTTTATGAGAAAAGTTGTTTTTATATGGGTGATATTGCTCCTGGCTGGCTTGAATATGGCTTATGCACAGGATGTAAAGACTGTAGTTGACAGCGTAAAGTCAAACGTGAAGGAAAGTAGCGTGAAAGATGCTGTCTCGGATATCGCGGATGCCTTTAAGGTCAAGAAGGCTAAAGCTGATGAGATGATTGGCACATGGCAGTATGTGGAACCTGCTGTGTATGCCACGAAGGGTAACTTGCTGTATAAACTCGCAGGGAACTCTGTGGCAAACCAACTGGAGAAGATACTCAACGAATACATTAAGAAATGTAACATTACTCCGGAGAACTGTAAATTCACCTTTAATAGTGACGGAACGTTCCATCGTGACGTTCTTGGACATAAGGCTGATGGAGTATGGATGGTTGGTGGCCCCAAACTGATTTTAGGCATCAACAAGGTACAGACGGGTGATATCACAACGCATCATGACGGCGACAAGTTGATGTTTCTTATCGACGTTGACAAACTGATGAATCTTCTTAAACTGTTAGGTGCGATGAAGGACACCAAGACGAATAATACCCTGATAAAACTTACCAAGGCTATTCCTACTCTTCAGGCAGGCTTCTCGTTTAGGAAGGTTAAGGAATAAGGTTTTGCTTGAAACTTCTTTTACTTCAGTACTGCTTGTACTGCTGTAATCATATTCTTATGGTTTTCTGCTGGTTCTGTAAGGGATGATGTGAGGGTTATATTGCCAGCCTTGTCTTTTGTTGAGAAGGTTCCTGTATAGAGGATGTTGCTTGCCTGATAGAGCGTTGCTTCTACCTTTACGCAGTATTTTCCATCCTTTACTTTCTTACCTTGCTGGTCTGTAAAGTCCCATGAGAATGTCTGCTTACCTCCTGCCTGTGGTGTAGCTCCAGTAAAAGCATCAAGTTCCTGGTCGGACTTCTCACTGGCTTTAGAGGCTTTTACCCATGTAGGAACGCAGTTAGGACGCTTTACATAGCCACGCATAGGTTGTTCGTTACCACGCACTCGTCCTTTTGTTGTATATGATGTAACAAAGAGTGTTTTCACAACGTCTCCCTTCTCATTTTCTATCCATACGGCATACTGGTTGGAGCCAGGACCTGCCTGCTTCTGATAGTCGAACGATACTTCAAGGGTCTTGCCTTGCTTGTTTTGTGCCTGAGCCATTGCGGGTGTCATTAGCAACATGGCTGTGAGTACGGCAAAAAAATAATTCTTCATAATGTTTAATATTTTCAACGATAACGTTTAACGGTTAAAGGTTAACGGTTAAAGACTTGAAACCTGAATGAGCCCAAAGCGACTAGTGATGACATGCAAGAGTAACCCCTAAGGGATTTCTGTCCCCCGCGAAACGGGGGAACCGAAGGGGGTAAAGTCAGAACTGGGAGTTCTTGGGATTATCGACGAAGTCAAACCTGAAACCATTATATCTACCTCATAAACAGCATTTCGCGGTATTTAGGAAGTGTCCAGACTTCGTCATCGACTTTCTCTTCGAGTTTATCGATATGATAACGCACCTGCTCCATGATGGGTTCTACGGTATCGTGGTAGGCGATGGCCTTCTCACGGATAGATGTTATCTTATTGGCTACGCGACGGGCATTGGTGAGGGCTTCACATCCTTCCTCAATAGCCTTGATGCGACAAGAGAATTCGTTGATGAGGGAGAGGTTTGACTGTGCTACCGTCTGGAACTGCTCTTCTGAAAGGACTGCCTTCAGAGCTGCTACGTTTTCTGCCAGCTTTGTCTGATAGCCCACTACCTGAGGTATGATATGGTTGATGGAGAGGTCGCCAAAGATGCGGGCTTCTATCTGCACCTTCTTAGTGTATGTCTCCCACTTGATATCATTACGGGCTGCCAACTCCTTGCGATTCATGATGTTGAGGCTCTCGAACATCTTGATGGTCTCTGGGTCGGTATATCTGTCAAAAATAAGTGGACATGACTTCTCGACATCGAGGCCGCGTCGCTTTGCTTCTTCTTTCCATTCGTCGGAATAACCATTGCCGTCGAAGCGTATTGGCTTACAGGTCTTGATGTCTTGACGCAAAATCTCAATGATGGCTGATGTCTTTTCCTTGCCGGAAGCGATGAGGGCATCAACACGTTCCTTGAAGTTTACCAATGCCTCTGCAACAGCTGCATTGAGGGTTATCATGGCGGCTGCACAGTTGGCCTCAGAACCTGGAGCGCGGAATTCGAAGCGGTTACCGGTAAAGGCGAATGGTGATGTCCTGTTGCGGTCGGTATTGTCGATAAGCAGTTCTGGAATAGAAGGGATATCGAGCTTCAGACCTGCCTTGCCAGCGATGTATATGGTGTCGTCAGTGCTATTCTCGAAATGGTCGAGCACTTCTGTCAGCTGTCGTCCGAGGAACGAAGAGATGATAACAGGAGGTGCCTCATGACCACCCAGACGATGGGCATTGGTAGCACTCATGATAGAGGCTTTCATCAGGCCGTTGTGCTTATAAACACCCATGAGGGTTTCTACCACGAAGGTGATAAAGCGCAGATTGCCAAGGTCGTCCTTACCAGGTCCATGGAGTAGTATGCCTGTATCTGTTGCGAGAGACCAGTTATTATGCTTTCCTGAACCATTGATGCCATCGAAAGGTTTTTCATGGAGCAGACAGCGGAAGCCGTGCTTGCGGGCCACCTTCTGCATCAATGACATAATGAGCATGTTATGGTCAACAGCAAGGTTACACTCTTCATAGATAGGAGCCAACTCAAACTGGTTTGGTGCTACCTCATTATGGCGTGTCTTGCAAGGAATACCCAGTTCCAAGGCCTGTATCTCGAGATCTTTCATGAATTCAGCAACACGCTCTGGGATGGCACCAAAGTAATGGTCGTCCATCTGCTGGTCTTTTGCTGAGGAATGACCCATCAGGGTGCGTCCTGTCAGCAGCAAATCGGGGCGGGCGGAATAGAGACCTTCGTCGATGAGGAAGTATTCCTGTTCCCAACCGAGGTTGGTGATGACCTTCTTCACCTCTGGATTGAAATATTGTGCTACTGCTGTAGCAGCCTTATTGATTGCCTGCAGACCCTTCAGCAAAGGTGTCTTATAGTCAAGTGCCTCACCAGTATAAGAGATGAAGACAGTAGGTATCATCAAGGTGTCGCCTACCACGAAGACAGGAGAGGTTGGGTCCCATGCTGAATAGCCGCGAGCCTCGAAGGTAGAACGGATGCCACCAGAGGGGAAGGAGGAAGCGTCTGGCTCCTGCTGAACAAGCGACTTGCCAGAGAATTCTTCTATCATACCACCCATACCATCATGCTCTACGAAGGCATCATGCTTCTCTGCAGTGGTATTGGTAAGAGGCTGGAACCAGTGGGTGCAGTGTGTCACACCAAGTTCCATAGCCCATTGTTTCATACCATCGGCAACCTTGTCGGCTGTCTGACGATCGAGTGGGGAACCATTGTCTATGACATCGAGCATCTTGGTATAAGTGTCTTTGTCAAGATACTTGGACATCTTTGCTTTGTTGAAGACGTACTTGGCAAAGAACTCTGAAGGACGCTCTTTGGGAGACTGTACATAGAGTGGATGCTTCTTAAAGGCATCACCAACAACCTGAAATCTTAAATTGGGCATTTATTTAATTGATAATTGATAATTAAACTTTGTTTGAATCTGCTTTCGCTCAACATACAGAAAGCAAGCTTTCGTCTGTATTCACTTAATCGCAGATTTGAAAATTGATAATTAAAACCTCTTACCTCTACACTTTAAACTCTACACTTACCACGGCCTCTAAACTCTAACCTATAAACTCTAAACTTTATTTGCGGATGCAAATTTAGTTTTTTTTTACGAAATATGCAACAAAAAGCAGTATTTTTTCATTTTAGTGGTACTTCTCCCCATCCGAGTAGGTGGCGATTTTTTATCTTTTTTCCCTGCAAATATACCTTGTAATGACCAGGGGAAAGGGTAGGGAGGTTATACTTATACCCCAAGAATAGAGCATTTCCATGAATGGTGCATACCAGAATCATCTGTGATGATGGTACGTCAGCGAGGAGTGTGTTGATATTCTGGGGACGAACAGGCTTTCCAGAGGCTTTTGATGCTTTGCTGACAGGGCGTGGTGACTCATTGCCATAGCGGTCTGTTGCAGTAACAGCAAAATATTGTGCTGTCTTAAGAGGTGGAAGTTTGATAGATGTGTCGTGATAATCAGCCATCACGAGATTTTCAGGGTTTTGGGTGTCAACAGGAGTAGTCTCGGAACAATATACATTATATGTTACATCACCACCAACATCTTCCCACGACAGAATGCCATCAGAATACTTTACCTTCTCGGGGGCAACAGGTGGTGTGACATCATACCATGTCATAGCAGGCTGTAATGCTGGCAGAGCATTAAAGTCTTTTGTGAACTGATATATACCCTTAGTGTCATCAGTTAGGAATTTAGAGCGGAACATAGTGATTCCCATGCCATACTGACGCAGGACATACATTTCGCGAGTAATATCTGTAAGTGGCCAGTTGCGTTCGCTGCGATGGAGCATATAGACGCCAAGTCCCGGGGCTACAATACGACCGTTTGAACGCTCTTTCCAATCTATGACGAAGGGATAGAAATGCTGGTTGCGGAAATACATCATAGGATATATGGCATCCATGAGACCTTCCTGCATCCAAAGAGCTACATCCTGACACACCACATCACGGGCATTCCATCCAACGCTGCTTTGACGCTTGGTATCCGAATATTTGCCTACAGGAGAACAAGACAGCTGTACCCAAGGCTTCAAGGCCTTCACCTCACGATGAACAGCTTTCACGATGCGTGTGATATTATTACGTGCCTCGGAGCGATTGCGTATCCTGCCCCATGAATCGGGATAACGTATATAATCGAGGTGTATGCCGTCGATGTCATACTTCTCTGTCACCTCCTTACAGAAGTCGGCAATATAATCCGCTGTGCCTGAGGCTTCAGGGTTGAGAAATCCCTCGTCACCAATTTTCTTGACCATTTTAGGATATCTGGAACGCAGTTTGCGACAGCCTTCGCCCTTCCATTTGCCTATTGGTATGGTGACAATCCACGCATGGAGCTTCATACCGCGACGATGACATTCCTTAATAGCAAACTGCAGGGCGTCATAGTCGGGACCTTTGCCAGAATGGCCTGTGAGACAACCATCGAAAGGTTCCATACTGGAAGGGAAAATAGTGGTGGCACGAATGCGTGTCTGAAGAAGGATGGTATTGATACCAGCAGCTGCCAGGTCGTCAAGAATCTGGGTCAGTTCCTCTTTCTGAGCAAGGCTACTATATGAATGAGGCCAGTCGATGCCGCCAATGGTGGTAAGCCATACTGCTCTCGTTTCATTGGCAAGAGATGAAAGGCTGATACCTATATATATTAAAAAAAACAGAATATTTTTTAGCATAACAGCTGCAAAGGTACAAAAAAATTTGGTTGTTACAAAAAAATATTGTAACTTTGCGGTGGTTTTATACATAGAATAGATGATTACTTTTACAATTAGTCTTATAGCTTTAATCTTAGGCTACTTCATTTACGGAAAAGTCGTAGAGAGCATATTTGGCCCTAATGACAAACGCAAGACTCCAGGAATAAGAAAATTTGATGGTGTCGATTACTTGGTATTGCCAGCATGGAAAGTATTTATGATTCAATTCCTGAATATTGCTGGTACAGGACCTATCTTTGGTGCTATAATGGGTATGTGGTTCGGTCCTGTAGCGTATCTGTGGATTGTTCTTGGCTGTATCTTCGCTGGTGCGACACATGACTATCTTTCAGGTATGATAAGCATGAGAAAAGGTGGTATCTCGTTGCCAGACATAGTAGGACAGTATATTGGTCCTAATGCCAGAAAGTTGATGTTGGTATTTGCTGTTGTACTTCTGATGCTGGTAGGCGCTGTCTTTGTACTCAGTCCTGCGACATTGCTTGCAGGCATGATGCCAATAGATATTGGTGTTGGTCCTTTGGTATTCTGGATTGTGATAATCTTTGCATATTATATTGTTGCAACGCTGATGCCTGTTGACAAGATAATAGGTAAGATATATCCACTCTTTGCCATCTCCTTGATATTTATGGCAGTGGCTCTTCTTGTGATGCTTTATGTCAAGATGCCGGCATTGCCAGAAATATGGGACGGTTTGAACGATATGGGTAAGGAACGCCTTGGTATTGCCAATGCAGAGCCTATTATACCGGCATTGTTCATCACAATAGCCTGTGGCGCTATCAGCGGTTTCCATGCTACACAGAGTCCTTTGATGGCACGTTGTATAAGGGATGAACACTTGGGACGCCCTGTATTCTATGGCTCAATGATAACAGAAGGTATAGTAGCTTTGGTATGGGCAACAGTCAGCAGTTGGTTCTTCTTCTACGAAGGCTGGCGCGAACTATGTCCAGATGCTTTCCTGGCACAATCAGAAAAGACTGTGACGCAGTTCTTTACCGCTCCGCAGGTGGTTATGGAGGTATGTAAAGGATGGTTGGGTGTTGCTGGCGGCATACTGGCTATACTTGGTGTTGTGGCAGCACCTATAACAAGTGGTGACACAGCATTGCGCTCTTGCCGACTGATTATTGCTGATGCCCTGAATATGAATCAGAGGCCTATTGCAAAACGATTGGTGATAAGTGTTCCAATATTCTTAGTTTCCTTCCTGCTTCTGGTATGGCAGATGGATAATCCGGACAGTTTTAATACAATATGGAAATACTTCGGATGGGCAAACCAGACACTTAGCGTATTCACTCTATGGAGTATAACGGTATATCTGGCTCTGAAGAAAAAACTATATATCATAACGCTTCTGCCTGCGATGTTTATGTCGTTTATTTGTACCACATTCTTAGTATCGAGCAGAGTGGCTCTCGGAGCTGATATAGCTATAGGGTACCTTGCAGGACTGGTTGTGACATTAGTGTTCACAATAGCTTTCTTCCGTTGGCATCATAATAAGTTCCTCTTGGATTACAAATATAACAATAAAAACAAATAATCAACCTAAAACAAAAAGAAAATCATGAAGAAGTTTTTTGTGGCTATTGCCATGCTGGCTATGACGCTGGCCTCAAGTGCACAGTCAAGTGACACACCGTTTGCTAAAGGTAAAGTCTATGTTGGTGCCGGTTTCTCAGGTCTCAACCTACACTACAACTCAAAAACCAAGTGGAATTTTGACATCAATGCAAGAGGCGGTTATTTCATTGAGGATAACTGGATGTTGCTTGGAGAATTTTTGTGGGGAATACGTCAGAAGGCAGACAATTCATTCGCTATTGGCGCAGGTGGCCGTTACTACATCGTTCAGAATGGTCTGTATCTCGGTGCAGGAGCTCGCTTTGCACATCAGGGAAGTGATTATAACGACTTCATGCCAAATGTTAACGTCGGCTATGCTTACTTCCTCAATCACCATGTGACCATAGAGCCAGAACTGTATTTTGACATAAGCACCAAGAGCTTCAAGGACTACACAGGTGTAGGTTTGCGAGTAACTATGGGAGTATATTTCTAAGAAATCAGTATTATGCTATCGGTAGATGAACTGACCGACAGGCTTATAGACTTGTCGTTTGCCGAGGATATAGGTGATGGCGATCATACCACCTTGTGCTGTATCCCAGCTGATGCAGTAGGCAAGAGTCGTCTTATAATAAAGGAAGATGGCATCCTCGCTGGTGTGGAGGTGGCAAAGGAAGTATTCCGCCGCTTTGACTCTACACTTCAGGTAGAAGTACTCATTGGTGACGGCTCACCCGTTAAGGTGGGTGATATCGCGATGATTGTTACTGGTAAGGTACAGAGCCTTTTGCAGACAGAGCGTCTGATGCTGAATATCATGCAACGCATGAGTGGCATTGCTACGATGACACACAAGTATCAGCAGGCCCTGATAGATGCAGGTACGAAGACTCGTGTGCTTGACACCAGAAAGACAACTCCAGGAATGCGTATGCTGGAAAAGGAGGCTGTGAAGATAGGTGGCGGCACTAATCACCGCATAGGACTGTTTGACATGATTCTCCTCAAAGACAATCACGTAGATTTTGCTGGTGGCATACATAATGCCATTTCTCGCGCAAAGGAATACTGCAAGAAAAATGGGAAGAATCTGAAGATAGAGATAGAGGTCAGGAACTTCAAGGAACTGGAGGAGGCTCTTCTTGAAAAGCCTGATCGCATAATGTTTGATAACTTTACACCAGAAGATACCGTAAAGGCGGTACAGATAGTAAACCACCAGTGTGAGACGGAATCGTCAGGAGGCATTACGTTTGACAATATGATACCATACGCCAAGGCTGGCGTAGATTTCATATCATTCGGTGCCCTGACACACTCCGTTAAAGGACTGGATATGAGTTTTAAGGCTGTTTAGTTATTTACCTCGTTAGTGAGGGTTAGTGATGCGATGTCATCAATCTCGTGGATGGAAGCAAAAAGCCCCACGAAATTGGTGGCATCGTTGCTTCTTATCATATAGTTGATAGTGGTGACATTGCTGTTGTAGTCAAATCTCAGGAATTCGTCAGAGATATGCACATTATACTTCTTTAAACAGTCACGATAGGAATCTGTATTGGAAATGATATTGTTGACCTTGATACGGATAATCTTCATTTCCGCACCTTTCAGGAATTTCTTTTCAAAGTATTCGAATAGTTTGAGTACTCCGATGATGAAGATACAGGAAAAGATAGATATGATATACATTCCTGCACCAATGGCGAGGCCCAAACATGCTGTCATCCAGATACCAGCTGCTGTTGTAAGACCGCGTACTGAACCCTTCATTTGGATTATGGCACCAGCACCAAGGAAACCGATACCAGAAATTACCTGTGCTGCGATACGTCCTGGGTCGCCATTCTTCAGACCCATATATTCCTGTGGGATGTATATGGAGATAATCATAGCAAGGGTGGCTCCCATAGCGATGAGGGCAAATGTTCGCATACCTGCCGCCTGACCTTTATGACGGCGTTCTGTACCAATCAATGCACCAAGACAAAGACTCAGGAGTAACTTGAAAATGGCTCCAAAGGTTGTTATCTCTGTTGAGAGAATCTGTTCTGTGATATAATTCATTCTATCCTTATATTTTTGTTTTTACTTATATTTTCTTGCAGCGAATAAGCACACGAGTGTCGTCTGACAGAGTGGTGGCAAAGAGGTAGATGTCGCCTCCGTCTTTTATTTTCAAGCGCTTCTTCAAATCATCTACTGTAGAAGGGAAATTTCTTATCGTCAGGTTTGCTTGCCTGATATCTTGCATAAAATTCTTTAGGTTTGCCTTTTGAAAATCACTTGTCTGTTCAACGACGAATTGTCGTGCTGGGATGTTTTCTATAGGTTTGTTTCCCAAGAATAAATTGCTCATCGGATGGAGCTTTCTTAGATTTTTCCATTTTGCAAAGGCATTCTGTAGTCCTGCTTTCATGATACTGGCATTGGGCTCGAAGATGATGGCACCTTCTGCTATCTCAACTGGATCCGCTATGTCAGCCTGTTCTGTTGTAGCAGAAAGGGGAGAGGTGAAGGATTCTTCATCGGTCTCAAGATTTACGCAGTAATAATGCGGCTCATCTGCTTTCTTCGACATTACGAAAACCAGTTCCTTACATTCACCTTTGACGCTTACCACATGTATCTCAGCAATACCTTTCAGTATTCTCCGTGCTTGTACTATGTCGAGCATTGGGGAGAGTTTCAGCATAATATATGCAGAGTGCTCCAGCAGACTATCCTGTAGAAGTGTTACATCTGGGGTGCAGTCGCTGATAGAGAATACTTTTTCGCCTCTGTCGTTACGTCTTGCCGGGTCAAGATATATGAGGCATTTATCCCTATTTGTCTTTGCTGTTGTATCATCTGCTGTATATTGTTTCCAGAACTCCTCACACGTAGTGTTTGAAATCTTTGTATTCTGCAGTCCCATCAGCGGGAAGTTGTGGCTTGCTATATTGCATAACACCTCCTGTTGTTCCACATAACAGGCTGCATCCATATTCTTTGCCATATAGCTGAAATCGATGCCAAACCCACCTGTGAGGTCTATGAGCACTTTGTTTCCGAGACGTTCTGTAATAGCCTGCTTATACTTCGCTGTTGCTTCGCTGGAACATTGTTCCATAGAAAGCTTGGGAGGAAACCAGATATTTTCTTTTTCTGACCATTCGGGAAGTTTTTTCTTTGCAATGTTGTACCCCTCTATCTGCCTGAGACACCATTGCATGTCAACACCTTCTGGAACTTTCTTCAGCGCCAAAGAGAGCGGATTCTCATTCCTGTGCTGTTTTATGAATTCCTCATTGGTCATCACAAAGCTTTTTAGCTTATTTTGTCATAGGTTTTCTTGCGGAATATATAGTATTTCTGCAGTATGCTGAAATTAGAGATGTTTTGGTCTTCTTTTGTCTGCCTAAAAGCTTGTATCTGACGACGGACGACAGCAAATTCTGACTTCCATTTGTAGAAATCCCTGCGGGCCTTTATGATTGCTTTGAAATCCCCGATTTTTCCTGTTAGCAGTTCCTTGAATGCTGCAATGTAATCAAGCCAAAATCTTACTCTCATAACGTGGTCAAGGTCTTTCTCGGGAAGATTCTTGTATAGCATTGTGAGGTTGTTGCGGAAATTCAGATATGTTTTTTTAGGATTTCCCTTTGGCAGAGTGCCACCTCCGAGGTGATACACTTTACTGCTTGGGATGCAGACAATCTTCTTTCCCATGATATTCAGTCGCCAACAGAAATCTATCTCCTCCTGATGAGCAAAGAATTTGCGGTCTAACGTGCCAGCATCCCAATAATCCTGACTGCGTACCATCATGCATGCTCCTGATGCCCATAGAATTTCCTTAACATCGTTGTACTGTCCCTCATCGGTCTCGATAGTGTTGAAGATGCGGCCTCTGCAATAAGGGTATCCGTATTTGTCAAGAAATCCGCCGCAAGCTCCAGCATATTCAAATCGGGTAGGGAAGACATCGCTGAGAATCTTTGGCTGACAAACTGCTACTTCCGGATGCTGATCCATATATTCCACAAGAGGTTGTAGCCAACCTTCTTCTACACGAACATCACTATTAAGAAGAATATAGTATTCAGGTGATTTCTTGTTTTCTCTCTCATTGGTTGTCTCTATCACCTTGAAAGCCTGATTGTATCCTCCAGCAAAGCCCCAGTTTCTGGACATTGGGATGATTCTTACATCAGGAAAATCTCTTTTCAACATCTTTACGGAATCATCTGTAGAAGCATTGTCTGCAACAATAACCTCTGCTCCTGCAGAATACTTCAAGATATCTGGAAGATAATGCTCTAACATAGTAGCACCATTCCAGTTTAATATTACTATCGCAATACGAGAAGTGTCAGTAGGTTCCTCTGCAGCAGGCTGATTACTTTGAGTATCTGCCTGCTCAGTCAGTTCTTCTTGTTCGGTATTCTCTTGTTCTATGCTTTCTTGCTCAAACAATGATAGCTGTTGTGCTTGCTCTGTCATGATTTATGTTTGTTATTTTAACCTTTACTATTTCGTTGTCATATGCATCAGATGCGTTGGATGGAGAAAGTACTACTCGTATGTAGTTGTCAGTAAAACCATGCATTGCTTTTCCCCGTGATGCTTTCTCGAAAAGCACCTCTCTCACCTTATTTATATATAATAGGTAAAATGCTTCAGTCTTCTGGTCGGATAGTTCCAACAGTCGCTGTGACCTTTCGTGTTTATCTTTTTCTGATACAACATATGGTATCTTGAGAGCAGATGTTCCAGGGCGTTCACTATAAGGAAAAACATGAAGCTGTGAAACGGGCAGTTCTTTTAATAAGTTATATGTCTCCTCAAAACATTCTGGTGTCTCACCTCTGCATCCCACCATTACATCAACCCCAATGAAGGCGTCAGGCATAGCTTCCTTGATGCGTAGTATTCTGTCTTTGAATAATGCAGAGTCATAGTGACGATGCATCAATTTCAATACTGTATCGCTGCCGCTTTGAAGTGGAATATGGAAATGTGGCATGAAGGCTCTGCTATGAGCGCAGTAGTCTATCAGTTCGTCAGTAATCAAATCTGGCTCCAATGATGATATCCTATAACGTTTTATTCCTTCCACTTTATCGAGAGCCTTTACCAGATCGAGGAACGATTCTCCTGTCGTTCTGCCAAAGTCACCAATATTGACACCTGTCAGCACTATCTCCTTACCACCCTCGCTGGCAGCTTGTTCTGCTTGCTTTACCAAAGACTCTATGCTTGGATTGCGAGAGTTGCCTCGTGCGTATGGTATAGTACAATATGTACAATAGTAGTTACAGCCATCCTGAACCTTAAGCCAGTAACGTGTTCTCTCACCTTTAGAACATGACGGTTGGAATGATGTTATCTCTTTTGGCTGAGATGTAACCTTGTATTCTGCTTGTTGCTCTGCGCCTTCTTCCTTTTCAGTATATTTATCTGAAAGGAACTGAATGAGCTTTGCTTTTTCATTACTTCCTAATACCAAGTCAACACCAGGTATCTGAACTATTGTTTCTGGCTTCAATTGCGCGTAGCATCCTGTTACCACTACAAATGCTCCTGGGTGATTCTTTATGGTCTTTCTTATTTGCTGGCGCGACTTGCTATCTGCTGTTTCCGTAACAGAACAAGTGTTTATGATGCAGATGTCTGCATTCTCACCCTTCTTTGCACGTTTGACACCATACTCTTCGAGCATCCTACCAAAAGTGGATGTCTCAGAGAAATTTAGCTTACAACCTAACGTATAATAAGCCGCTTTCTTGCCTTGAAATATCGGTGTGTTTATCATAAACTTTTGCAAAATTAAGAAAAAACTGCGAAATATGCAATAAAAATGCTTGAAAAGTACGTTTTTTGGTAATTGTGTACGGACACAAAAAAAATTTAACATTTATTCACACTGTATAAGTGCCTGAAATACAATAAATTACAAAAATGTTACAAAAGAATGGTAAAAAAATAGTGAAAAATCCTTGCAAGATATGAAAAAAGTACTTATCTTTGCAACCGTTTTAATGAACAAGATTGTTTTACAATTAATTTAAAGCTTAGAAAAAAATGAAGAAATTAGTTTTCATGTTCGTAGCCATGGTTGCTATGACAATGGTATCTTGCGGTAACAAGACTGCTAACACAGAAGCAGCAGACACAGTTGATACAGCTGCAGTTGACACAGTAGCAGCTGACACAGTAGCAGCTGACACAGCAGTTGCTGAGTAATAATATTGTTGCTTGCAAGCAGAAAGATAAGGAATGTCCTCAGGACATTCCTTTTTTTGTATCTTTAACCTATATATGGTTTCAGGTTTGACTTCGTCGATAATCCCAAGAACTCCTAGTTCTGACTATGCATTCCCACAGGGGTTACTCTTGCATGTCATCACTAGTCGCTTTGGGCTCATTCAGGTTTCAAGTTTCAAGAACCTTAGACCTTTGACTTTTGACCTTTAACCGTTAACCCTTAACCTTTAACCTTTAACCGTTAACCTTTAACCTTTAACCTTTAACCGTTAACCTTTACTTTCCAAATTCCTTCTGGAATACTATACCAACACCTTGGGTGTTGAGTGAGGAACGGGTAAAGTATCTGTCGTTGCTTTGATTATATACCTTTAAGGATATATTACCTCTTGGTGTCAAGAGATATTGCAGGCTGAAGTCACCTATGAAGTTCTGAGTATTCTTCATTATATTGTCACGATAACCGAACTGTCCATTGAAGATGAGTCGGTTATTAAACATCTTTCCACTCAAGAGTCCTTCATATTCGGCATTGCTGAATCCATCTGTTCCTGGTGTTACATTTGCACCCACAGACCAGTTGTTGTTCTTTACGACACCATTTATTACCTGATTAAGTTGCTGTGACAAAGTGCCGCTTAGAAAACTTTGCATAGCAAGTGACGTCTGGCTGGTGCCTGTTGTAGTAGTAGTATTACCCATAGAACCTGCATTGCCTGCGGTACTTTGTGAGTAGAAACGTCCTATAGCAAGGAGATAGAGCACCTGCTGGTTCATTGTCTCGTCGCTGTTTATCAGAGAGCTGACCATCTGCTTGGCATCTGACGAAAGAGATGGTAGGTCGAGAGAGAATTCAACTAATGGTTTGTCTGGTGTGCCGCTGATATTCATCAGGCAGTTGACAGGGACATTGTTTGCCTTGAATGATGAACCGACACCAAGATCGGATAGAGGTACGCTATTCAGACGATACATTGCTTGCAGGTTGAGATTTGCAAGATTTGGGGGACCACCGAAGTTTATGACGCTACCCTTGATAAAGTCAAAATCTCGCCTGAGGAGATTTTGTATTGTCATGTGATAGATACCATTATCTATACCATAGTTGCCGAATATCTCAAAAGCTCCCTTGTTGTAGTAGCTGATGCGCAGGTTACCACCTCCATAGAAATCTATATAGTCACCTGTAATAGCATCCATCATTATGTGAAGTTTTACTTCTGGATGTACTGTAACAAGGAAGGTGAAGCGTATGTTTCCTGTAACATTTGATGCAACAACAGAAGAAATATTCTTGACAGTATCAGGTTTTTCAGCATCTGTCATACTATGCCAGCTAATGAAATCCTTCGACGTGATGGCATCAGTGGATGTACTGTTATAAGTTATGAAAGTACCTTTTTGGGCATTCACCTCTCCATTGAGTGATACATCATTGTCATTACCCTTTATTCTTATATCTCCATCAATATATGCTACACCACAATAAATACTTGAAGCATCTGGAGCCTTTTGTGATTTCAGTTCTGGGAAATCGTATGCCAAGAAACGATCTGTACGTGCTTGCAAATCGTAAGAAATTTTCTTCAGGTGGTTATGATATACACCTCCATAGAGTCGTGCTATATTACCATCTTTATCCTTGATAGGAATGCCGTCAAACAGTATTTCGTTGATACCTAACTTGATAGTATCTTTTGGCATATTGTATCTGCATCCATTGGCAATGATAGAAAAGTCTCCATCAGTAACCAACTGTCCTGTGAGATTCAGTTCGCTAAATGTTCCATGCAGACGTACATCTCCATTGGCTTGTAAATCAACATTCTTCATGAATGATTTACAGAAGGCATTGAGGAATCCCAAATGAGTATTGTGAGTATTTATGGCTAAGTCTATAGTATTTTCTTGCGGTGAGATAAAGCCATCAATTTTTGTTTTCCTGTCTCCTTCGTCAAGACAGACGGCATCAATATCAATTGAGCGTGAAAGATTGGAATAACTGGCATCAGCATATAACGTTCCAAAGTCTCCATGATTGAATTTGAACTTTGCAACTTCCAAATGTCCCTTTGCCACTAAGTCGCTGAATACGCTATGCGCTGTAACCTGTCCTGATGCATAGCCATCAAAGAATTTCGGATTGAAATCTATGAGGTCGGTGATATACCTTACATTTATATTATGCAGGTTTACCGTCATCGAATCTTCCACCTCCTTTGATGCGATTCCATTGATGTTAATGCTTTGGTTATCATTACCCACAACAAGGTTGTTAATGATTAGTTTTCCTTCATGGTATTCCACACCTTTTGATGTTATGCTCCATAGTGTGTCTCCTACTTCAAAATGTGAAATAGGTATGTTGGTGCGCATAGCCTTTCCGCCTCCAAGTGTAGGATAGAATTCTGACATTGCTGATAACTTTCCGCGAAAAATATTTTTTCGCATATTATCCCATGTGAATTCTGTAAGCATCTTATCATCTGCTGCCTTCATGACGGTATTCAGACTTACCCTTCCTTTTTCTGTATTCAGCAGTGTTTCCAATGCTGCATGAATGCCATCCTCTGGAGTCCATATTGACAGATGTGTTCCTCTGAGTTCTATATCGTTGTATCTCAATACAGGAGCATCAACAGCAATATTTATCTGCTCCTCTTTATCATTGACATATCCGTTTATATCTATCGGACGTGTAATCTCTAATGGAATGTCCACAAACTGCTTTATAGTATGCAAATCTTTTATATGTGCATCGATATAGTAGTTGTTGTTAACCTTGCGTTGTTTCGGAAGTCCTGGGGCAGACGGGAGGTGATGGGATACTATGTTGGCAATAGAATAGGGTAGGGTTTTGAAATCTATTGCTCCAGAAAGCTCCAACTGCACAAAGTCTGTCGATACTATCAGCCTGGTACTGTCTCGGGTGGGGGATGTCTTGTTAATATGTATGTTGTCAACATCCACCTCCTTACCATTATTCATTACAAAGTGGGTGTTTGTAATGTCTGCTGTCAGGTTGTGTATATTGGGTAGTATGTTAGCAAAATCTAAACCCTTGATGGTGATTTTCTTATTTCCCTTGTTGCCTTCTTTTGGAACATATATCTGAAAACTTCTTTGGTTCAACTGGGCATCAATATCTACATTTGTTCTTGCCTTAGGGTCGTTAATAGCAAACAGTCCTTTTATGCGGCCTCTGTCATATTTGCTGTCCAGGGAGATGTTTCTGTATGTTCTTTGTTGGATTGTAATCTCTGGTATATTTCCTTCTACCTTAATGGCTCTGACATCATATATCTCATCTTTCTGTATGATGTCAGCACCAATATTCAGGTCGCATACCACATTCCCGAGACTCTTCTTTGTTATTTCATTAAGATTCAGATTAGGTGTCTTGATGCTCAGGTTCAGATAGTCATTTTTGTATGCACCATTCACATCTACAGAACCTATTCTTGAAGCTTGTGCATCAGCATCTATTGTCATCTGCGTAGGGTGCATAATATCACCTTCTGCTGTCAGACGTCCTCTGGCATCTACGGTGCCAAGCCTCAGTACTTCATTTGGCAGTTTTGTGATATTGTTTATTGCAGACAGTATGTTTTCCTTTACATGAAAACGGCTTATCAAAACATCATGTTTGTTGTCCTTTGATGTTGCTGAAGCACTAATGGTGATTTCGTCTGTATTTTTAGAATTAAGGTTAAGTGTTGCTTGGTATGATGTTGATGTTTTCTCAACGTTTACCTTTCCTTCCAGCTTTATAGTTTGTAATATGTCTGGTATCGTTATGCCATATGATGACAATACTGGTGTGAAGTCATCCAGGGAGAGTTGTGGGAAATATATCGAACCATCAAAGTCATATTTCTTGTCTGCATTCCTGTTTATATGAATTCTGTCAAGATTTATCTCTGATGAGGGCAGTTTCAGGTGCCAGTATGGTATATCGAAATCTGATTTTGTGAAATTTGCCCATATATTTCCGTTTAGCTCCTTTACTATCATTCCGGAATTGTCTATAAACGATGTGCGCTTTATTGTCACATTTAGCGAGTCGTCTATAAGACGATTAAGAACAATATTGGAAGATAACTTTTTTATTCCGATGCTGTCGAAGTTGGCAGCTCCATTGCGTATTATTATTGATGTGATGTGTAGGTCAAGAGGTGTTGATGATTTCTCTTTTGATTTCAGGGAATCAATAACAAACTGGCAGTTCAGCGTTGAGTCAGCCTTATGGTAAATGTTCACATTTGTACCAAACAGCTGTACAGCACTTATGGAGTATCTGCTTTCGAGAAGCGGTAACAGGTCTATCGTTGCTGCCATACGACCAGTACGCAACATCTCCTTCTTTGCCTGGTCATAGATATATACCTGATCTATGATGATACGATTAGGAAAACGGATGTCTATATTGCCGATGCTTACCTTTGTACCCAGCTTTTGTGACAATAATGTCTGCGTCTTTTCTGCAATCGTCTTCTGCACCCAAGGAATCTTGGGAACTACAAATACGATAGCATATATCGTAATGATTAACCATATTATAGTTCTTATGATGTGCTTCACAGAACTCCTATGATATCGTGTATGTCGTTGATATTGTGGTCATCCAGCCATTTGTTGATACCATCGCGTACCTTTATTGTTACTGCCGGGTCAATGAAGTTTGCTGTTCCGATTTCTATTGCTGTTGCTCCTGCCATCAGGAATTCTATAGCATCCTTGGCACACATAATGCCACCCAGTCCTACTACTGGTATCTTTACACTCTTAGCAACCTGATATACCATTCGCAGGGCCACTGGTTTTACGCAAGGACCAGACAGACCTCCTGTGCCTATCGAGAGTAGTGACAGTTCTTTTAGTGTTGATGGCTTGTTGGGGTTATATTTCTCTATGTCTATCGCCATTCCCATCAGGGTATTGATGAGCGAAACGCTGTCAGCACCTTCTGCCTCTACGGCTCTTGCTATCTCTGTGATGTCTGTTACGTTAGGCGACAGCTTTACTATGAGGGTTTTATGATAAGCCTTTCTGACTGCCTTTACCACACTTGATGCTCCAGCACAGGTGGTGCCGAATGCCATTCCTCCATGCTTTACGTTTGGGCAGGAGATATTCAGTTCTATGGCAGGTACATTCTCCAGTTCATCAATGCGGGCAGCACATTCTGCGTAGTCTTCAGGTGAGGAACCTGAGACATTTACTATGATGGTAGGTTTCTTCTCTGCTGCGCCATCTTTTGGGAAGAGAGTGGGGTATATGTTCTTACAGAAATAATCTACTCCTTTATTCTGCAACCCTACACAGTTAAGCATCCCGCTTGCTGTCTCTGCCATACGTGGATAATCGTTACCCTGTCGTGGCTCTAAGGTTGTACCTTTTACTATGATGCCTCCAATTTCTTCAAGAGGTACGAAGTCAGAAAACTCTGTACCAAATCCGAATGTCCCAGAGGCTGTCATTACTGGATTCTTGAGGCTCAGAGCCCCGATGTTTACATTTATCTTAGCCATTGTTCTTTTCTTTTTCTCTTTTCTGTTTCATTTCCTCCCTAACTGGGAAGGGTTGGTGGGGCCTATTCGTTTGAGAAGTCTGCCACCATCTGACGATATTGTGTCAGCAGGTGGGTTCTTGATATATATCCATACAGTTGTCCTTCGTCATCTATTACGGGCAGATACTGCGAGTTATATTTGTCGAATGCCTGCATCACTTCTTCGATAGGGTCCCCCAACCTCAGTTTTGTCTTTGGCTGTTGCATCAGCTGTGACACCTTGAAGTGGTTATACAGTTCTGTGCGGAATATGATGTGTCTTATCTTGTTTATGTCTATCTCTCCAAGCAGATTCTTGGCTGGTCCCAACACTGGTATCACCTCGCTATAACTCTTACTCAGAGCGTGCACCAGTTGTCCCATTTCAATGTCAGGCTCTACTGGTGTGAATTCTCTGTCGATGACGCTATCGAGAGTCATCAGGGTGAGTACAGAGTGGTCGGTATGGTGTGTTATCAGCTTTCCCTGTCGAGCCAGTCGCATTCCGTAGATAGAGTGGGGTTCGAAGAGCAGAATGGTGAGATAAGCAAAGACGCTGACTATCATCAGAGGCATGAAGAGGTCATAGCCTGCTGTCAGTTCTGCTATGAGGAAGACGCCTGTCAATGGGGCATGCATCACTCCTGACATCACTCCTGCCATACCCAATAGTGTGGCATTCTCTACAGGGAAGAATGGGCCCAACTCATAAAGGTTCCAAAGGCTACCAAAGAGAAATCCAACGAAGGCTCCTATGAATAGTGATGGCGCGAATGTTCCGCCACATCCTCCTGCTCCATTGGTGCTTGCTGTCGCAAAGGCTTTCGTCAGAATAACACACCCTACATATGCCAGCAGCATCATGGTTCCTCCACCAGCAAAGAATGTCTTTGTGGTAAGCTGTTGCAGATTGTTTGCGTCACCACTCAGCAAGATGTTGATTGACGAATATCCCTCGCCATAGAGGGCTGGGAAGAGGAATAACAGCGAGCTGAGCACTATGCCGCCAAGTATCAGTTTTATGTAGCGATTGTGTATCTTAATAAAAATTCCTTCGCAGAAGGTCATCATCCTTATGAAGTATAGCGATACCAATCCGCAGGCAATGCCTAACAGTATGTTTGATGGCACACGATTTACTACCCAAGGGTCTTCGAGTGTGAAGGTGAACAGTTTTGCATCTCCTACAAGGACGTATGTGAAACTGGTCGCTGTTACTGATGCTATCAAGATAGGAGATATTGATGCCATAGTGAGGTCTATCATCAGCACCTCGATGGTAAAGACGAGTCCTGCTATCGGGGCCTTAAAGATTCCTGCAATAGCTGCAGCAGCACCACATCCTACGAGTAGCATCAGCGTTTTGTTGTTCATGCGGAACAGCTGTCCCAAGTTACTTGCTATCGCAGAACCGGTAAGCACAATAGGCGCCTCGGCACCTACTGAACCACCAAAGCCGATTGTTACTGCTGAGGCTACGACAGAAGACCAGCAGTTATGGGCTTTCAGGCGGGAACGCTTTGAGGAGATGGCATACAGTATTCGTGTGATACCATGTGAGATATTGTCTCGAACCACATAATGCACAAACAGCATGGTGATAAATATACCTATTACAGGAAGAATGAGGTACATCCAGTTATACTGATTGGCACCAATCTCTACAGTAAGAAGTTTTTGAATGATATGTATCAGAGAGTGTAGCACATAAGCTGCGAGGGCAGCAAAGATGCCTACAAAGAAGGCCAGGACAAGGATGAATCTCTTGTCCGAAAAGTGCTTCTGCCTCCAGGTGAGAATGTTATCTGATAATTTCAAATTCGCCATTCTGTCTTATGCGGATTATAGACGATGGTTTGTGTGGCTGATGCTCCTGACGACGAGAGGTGCAGATATAATCTACAGCATTCCTTATCTCTTCTGATATGTCGCAGTAGTTCTGTGCTGCTGGCTCGCCGCTGATGTTTGCACTTGTCGAGACGATAGGCTTCTGCATCCTGTAACAGAGTTCCTTCGAGAAAGGCTCCTGCGTAATGCGCATTGCTATCGAACCATCTTCTGCTATGAGGTTTTTCGCCAATCCGTCAGCCCCGTCCAGTATCACTGTTGTAGGCTTTTCTGACATTGTCATAACATCCCAAGCCACTTCTGGAACATTCCTCACATATCGCTGTATGCGATTATCGGAATCCACAAGACAAATCATAGCCTTCGACTCAGCACGTTTCTTTATAGCATAAATCTTGGCAACAGCCTCAGCATTCGTGGCATCACATCCGATGCCCCAAACAGTATCAGTAGGGTAGAGTATCACCCCACCAGCCCGCATCACCTTCACAGCCTCAGCGATATCCTTAGTATATTGATTGTTAATCATTGAATATTTTTTATTTTGTCAAAGGTCAAAGGTCAAAAGTCAAAAGTCGATAACCTTTAACCGTTAACCTTTAACCGTTAACCGTTAACCTTTAACCGTTAACCTTTAACCGTTAAACTATTCTTGTACCACTCAAACAGCATCTTCACACCATCTTCAATCTCAATCTTGTGGGTCCATCCTAAACGATGCAACTTGTCAACAGAGATGAGCTTTCTCATTGTGCCGTCAGGTTTTGTGCTGTCGAAAGCCACCTCGCCCTCGAAGCCTACAGCCTTGCAAACCAATTCAGAGAGTTCTCGGATGGTGAGTTCCTTGCCTGTTCCAACATTGATGTGGCAATTGCGAATCTCTCCCAAAGAAGGTATTGCGCCACCACGACCTGCAGAGTGGTTTCTGTCAACCTGTCCGTCAGCAGAGACACCATAGTGTACTGAAGAGTATTTCTCTATTCCGATGATGTCCTTGAAGTCAACGTTCAGCATGCAATGAACAGAAGCGTCAGCCATATCCTCCGACCAAAGGAATTCCCTGAGAGGAGTACCTGTTCCCCAAAGAGTTACCTTGTTGTTCTCAATGCCATACTTTGCCAAAACGTCCAAAACCTTTTGTTTAATTGACAATTGACAATTGACAGTTGACAATCCTTCGCCGGTGACTCCTTCGACGGGTCGTTTGTTGAGGTCGATGGCTATCTTGTCCCACTCGCCGTCATGAATGAGTTTTGCGAGATAAATCTTTCGCATCATGGCTGGCATAACGTGTGAATTTTCTAAATGGAAGTTATCCTGCGGACCATACAGGTTTGTTGGCATCACAGCGATATAGTTGGTGCCATATTGCAGGTTGTACGATTCGCACATCTTGAGGCCAGCTATCTTTGCTATAGCATATTCCTCATTGGTATATTCCAGAGGACTTGTCAGCAGGCAGTCTTCTGACATAGGCTGTGGAGCATTCTTCGGGTAGATGCAGGTGCTGCCCAAGAAAAGCAGCTTCTTCACACCATGAGCATAGGCTTCGCTGATGACATTACATTGTATCTTCATGTTCATCATGATGAAGTCTGCCCTATAAAGGCTGTTTGCCATTATACCACCCACAAAGGCAGCAGCCAACACCACTGCATCAGGCTTCTCCTCATCAAAGAAAGCCTTAACTGCAACCTGATCTGTCAGGTCCAGTTCCTTGTGAGAACGACCTACGAGATTGTTATATCCACGAGCCTTGAGATTGTTCCATATCGCAGACCCCACCAATCCATGATGCCCCGCAACATATATCTTACTTGATTTGTCTAACATATTTAGAATATTACTATTAAGCTACTAAGCTAACTTGGGCGCGAAATTACAAAAAATATAGCAATATACCAAACTATTGCAGAACTTTTTTATTTTATAAAAAAATTATAGGCGCAGAAAAATATTTTTCCACGCCTAATAACCTTTAACCCTTAACCCTTAACCCTTAACCTTTAACCTTCCCCCGCCCTTTAAGGGAGGGTCGGGGAGGGTCCTCTAATTAATCGAGTATTCCACCGTATTCACAACCCTCAACCTTTTTATATAAGGTGTATTCGCATCACGATCCTCTATAGAGAACTGTCCCTGCTGAGCATTGCGGATTTCCCCAAGAGAGCTGCCAGAATCGTCAGCAAACTTCTGTGCTGTCTTGCGAGCATTCTTTGTAGCCTCTTCTATCATGTCAGGCTTTACCTTGTTGAGGCCAGTAAACTCATATACAACACCATTTCCGCTATATTCCTCAGTCACCAAAGCGATGCCCTGTTTCATCAGTTCCGACTGGCGACGCATAAGCGTGCGAACCTTGTCAACCTCTGTAGAAGTGACTGTTATGACACTCGTAGCCTTGTAGCGATAATTCATTATCTCATTGCTGTAGTTATCTGCCTGACGGTCAGAGATAACAGGAGGATTGACGCTGATGTCCGATTCCTTGATGCCGGCAGACTTAAGGAAAGCCAACACCTTCTTGTTCTTTTGTGTCAGAAGGTCATACATCTCAGCAGGATCATTGCCCAGTTCCTTATAAACCAAGGGCCATGTAACCTTATCAGCATTAACCTCCTTCTCAGCCAATCCCTTCACAGTGACACTACGATCCATGTCCTTAAATGCCACAATACCGCTACGAAGAGCAAATCCCATAACAATAATTGCAAAGCCTATCACACAGGCAGCAACAATCTTCTCATTTGTTTTCATGACTTTTTAAATATTTTGTTTTCGTTTTCGTTTTCGTTTTCGTACGAAGTTCTAATTCTGCTGCAAAAGTACAACAGTAAAGCAAAATACAGTTAGGGTTTTCCCTATTTCCGAAGGGGAAAAATGATAAAAATGAAATATATGTGTTTGTCCTCTTGTGAAATGAAACAAAAACCTTAAAAACCCTCACTTTGTATGTGTCGGGCCTTATAGCCCTTTACTATGCAAGGCATATATTTTTCCTTGTGTGCAAGCACCCAGATAAAAATATCCCCCTTTCATCTTTGTCTCTTACAGAGCCATCATATACAAAGTGAGCAAAAACCTCGCTACGCTGAAAAACATTTTTCTTGTTATACTCTATTGCGGAGAAACCAAAAAAAGTTAAGGTTAAGATCAACGTTAAGGTTGAAAAAGTTTTTTAGGTTCGAAGAACCGGTGTTTTTTCTTCAGAAAAAAATAAACTATAAACTGTAAACTTTAAAATTGAAACTTGAAACCTGCCCCTTTAACCCCCTCCCTCCCTCGGGAGGGCCGGGGTGGGGCCACCCTTAACCTTTAACCGTTACCCCTTACTCCTCCCACCTGATGACAGGTTTTCCTTCCTGAAATTCTATTGGCAGCCAGATATAACGTGCATCACTCGGATGCCTTGGACGCCAGATGTCAGCCATGAAGATAAATCCATCCTGATAGGGTAGGATAAAGGTGCTTTGTCCACCAAATGTTATCTCCGCCTTTGGACCAACGCAAGGATTCGGATGCTGCGTCCAAGGGCCCCAGATGCTGGTAGCAGAGAACATACGGGCCTCATTAGGCTTCCAACCAGTACAGCCAGAGGTAATCATCCAGTATGTACCGTCTTTCTTGAATATAGCGGGAGCCTCATTGTGTCCTGCAGGAGCAATGCGTGTATAGCGCCCTGAATGGTGAAGATAATCGTCAGTCAGTTCTGCGATATGCAGGGTAAGGTTTTCTTCAGACGAGAAGATATGATAAGCCTTGCCATCATCATCTACATAGAGAGTCATATCACGTGACATCTGTCCATTCTTGAAGTCACGCTTTATGAAAAGCCCTTTTCTGACAGCCTCCAACCATTCAGGAGTCCACGCCTCCTTATAGTCAGAAGGATTAAGGGCATTGAGGGCCGCAATCTCTGCTTCGCCAAACTCTATAGGATATTTGCCAGCATTCGCACGTTGTGAATACAGAAAAGAGTAGGGGCCCTCAGGCTTGTCGCTGACGGCAACACCATAGCGGGCAGCATTATATCCCTTGCCCTTGAGCTCAAGGTGAAACCACATACAGAATTTTCCTGTCACCTTATTATATATAACCTTCGGACGCTCCAAGATGCAGCCACGTTCTATGTCGTGCCCTTTCTCATCAACCACAGACAGGGCAACACCACAGTTGCGCCAGTTCCGAAGGTCTTTAGAAGCATAACACATTACCCCCACCAAAGCATCAGAGGTATGGTCAGACTTATGCTCACCAAACCAATAATAGGTGTCGTTATACTTCAGGATACCCCCACCATGAGCATTGATATGCTTCCCGTCAGTATCAGGCCAGATCTCACCAGAATGAAAACTGTTGTTCTCACCCCACGCCATTATTGGCACTATCATCAGTATAAAAAGTAATATTCTAAGCATAGAATTATAACGAAAAACGAAAGACGAAAAACCTTTGACCTTAGACCTTTGACCTTTTACCATCCCCCTCCCTTGGGTTTCTGTCCCCCGCGAAACGGGGGAACCGAAGGGGGTGCAAAGACCATTGAAGCCGGGGGTGGGGGCCCTTTCACCTTTATTCCACTAATAATTTCTTACCATTAATGATGTAGATGCTAGGAGAAACTCTCTGCTTCCATGAGCCGTCAAGAACCTGTTCCGCATTCGCAACACGACGTCCCTGCATATCATATACACATCCGTCGCCCACAGGAGTCTGTGATGGCATCATATCCCCATTCTGATTATCTTCATACAAGTCATCAAAAATCAGAGGAACAAACTCCACAGCACGCATCATAGCCCTAGCAGAAGGACCAGATGTAGCACTTTCACGATAATAAATCTTGTTGTGCAGCACGTAACGGTTGTTTCTAGCCCAGTTTGCCTTCATTGCATTAGATTCTTTATTAGACGTTGCATTGATATAGAATCCTACACCATTTTTGGCCTGTTCAGGCAAAGGAGCAACGATATCACCTGTCGTGTTATAATCGCCGTCTCTATTCATATCACTGCTGAATGGTAAACCGAGAGTATACACATCGTGCAACCACTTATCCCCTTCATCTAATGGTATATAGTCCAACGCTTGCCCATATAAACCTCGATGCCAAGATTTGGTATGAGGGCAGCATCATAGAGCATGTTGGTCTTCAAGGCAAAGAGAAGCGACTTCTTCTTTGGCTCTTCCTGAGTAGATAATGCTGTGGTATCAGCCACGAAGACTGCTGCTGTTGTCTCTGGCATAGCGACAGCTTCTCTGATGCCGATGTGGCTGGTCTTAACGTATTTTATGGTATAGTCGGAACGGCGCAACTGTGGCATGCAGTTGGCGATGAGGTATTTATAGTCCTCAGGATAGGTGCTCTTTATGAGCCATTCCTTTGCGTCAGGCTCGCGAGTGCTGTTGATGATGCGCAGAATCTCTTCCTTATGAGGCATTTGCTCTGTAGAGGATTTCTCTACACATTGCTTAAATCCCTTCCAATCCTCAGCAGTAGAACGGGTGATGATGCTGCCGTCAGACAGGTTCGACATGCCTGATATGAAGGCTGCAACGCTGTCAGTACGCTGACGTGACACTTTTTCGTTGAGCTTGTAAGGGCCGTCGATAGAGCCAAAACCGTGAATGGTGAGGTTATGGAGGGTTAGGGTAGAGTCTGACATGATGCTGTGCAGATCCTTGCTGATGCGTCCCAGCTCTCTGGCATTGTTGCCGTAGCCTGACTGAATTTCAGCCAGACTGATAGGGAAGGTGATGTGTGCAGTGCCTGTTATGGAATCGTGTACAACAGAGTCGGCAACACATGATGCCACAGGATTATTGCTTGAAGCTGATATCCTGAATGGTATCATTATCACCAATAATGTGAGAATGTATGTCTTGCGTAAAAAACCACACATGTATGCAAAGGTACATCTTTTATTTTATATACACAAATATTTTTTCGTTTTTATGCAAGAATAGTGAATGATTGTGTAGCTTTGTATTCTTTTTTGATAGTTATAGATTTTTATTTATGCCTCTATGGATTTTTTCTTTGTATTCGGAGTATTTTTTCTTACCCCTAGGGGAAATTTATGTTCAAGGGCCTGAAACACCTGTCCAAGGCCCTCGAACTACTGTCCACAGCCCTTGAACATAAGTTTAAGGGCCTTGAACATAAAATATCCTTAAAAGGAAATAAAAATAATATTAGGTGAAAAAGAAAAACCGCTCGGGCGGATTTGAAATCCGGCCGCACTTAATATAAGCATTTGCAATGCGAAAAATCCGCCTGAGCAGAGATGTAAAAGAAAATTAGACGAGACGAAAATATAAAAGCCAAAAATGCTAATAATGAACGAAAAAACGGTCTATACTTCAGGGCTTCTGAGTTAAAAGATATTAAAAAAGAGGTGAAATTGCAATGTTTGCTTTGCATTTCTACCTTTTTTATGTAACTTTGCACTTCGCATGGATGGATTTTATCGTACACACCGCTATTTAGTAGAGCAATGTAATGCTCCCGTTCGTCGTAGTTTGATGGACGAGATAGATTGGAGTGCTCGTATGATAGGCATCAAGGGAACGCGTGGAGTGGGAAAGACGACTTTCCTGCTGCAATACATAAAGGAGCGTTTCCAGCCTAACGACAGACGCTGCCTCTACATCAACATGAACAACTTCTACTTTCAGGGCAGAGGTATTGCTGACTTCGCTGGCGAGTTCTATCGTCAGGGAGGTAGGGTGTTGCTCATCGACCAGGTGTATAAGCAGCAAGAATGGAGCAAGGAACTCAGAACATGCTACGACATGTATTCGAAGCTGAAGATTATATTCTCGGGTTCGAGTGTGATGCGTCTGAAACAGGAGAATCCTGAGCTGTGCGACATTACAAAGAGTTATAACCTCAGGGGCTTCTCGTTCCGCGAGTACCTTAATCTTATGACTGGCCTCAGATTCCGCAGCATGTCTCTCGACGAGATATTGAGCGACAAGGAGAAACTGGTACAGGAGATTACAGCAAAGGTGAATCCGCTGGAGTATTTCGAGAACTACATAAAACATGGCTTCTACCCATTGTTCCGTGAGCATGATGATTTCGCAGAGAATCTGCTGAAGTCGATGAATATGATGACAGAGGTGGATATCCTGATGATTAAGCAGATAGAACTGAAGTATCTGACGAAGATTAAGAAACTCTTCTACCTCCTTGCGACAAACGAATTGCATGGCCTTAACATTAGCCTTCTGGCAAAGGAGATACAGACATCCAGAGCTACTGTGATGAACTACATAAAGTACTTGGCAGATGCTCGTCTGATAAACATCATCTACCCAGTAGGGCAGGACTATCCTAAGAAGCCTACGAAGGTGATGCTGCACAATCCGAACCTCTATCAGGCTTTCTCGGAGATGGAAGTGAGCAGAATGCAGTTGATGGAGACATTCATGGTGAACACTCTGTGGAAGGACCATAAGGTGAACCAAAGCAGCAAGGACATACATTATACTATAGACGGCAGTCATAGGTTTAAGGTATGCCGCTCATCGGAACTGACAAAGCTGAATGCAAAGAATAGGGGAACGCTGTATTGCCAGTATGACTCCAACAAGGTTTCAGACAATGTCGTGCCGCTGTGGCTGATGGGATTCCTTTATTGAATTAGGAGTTAGGAATTAGGAGTTAGGAGTTAGGAATTAGGAGTTAGGAATTAGGAGTTAGGAGTTAGGAGTTAAGAGTTAAGAGTTAAGAATTAAGAGTTAAGAAATTTAGAAAGTACTAATCATACATAAAGTATTAATTTTTCATTTTATCTGTTAACAAAAAGAAAATGGCAAAAGAAAAAAAGTTTATCACTTGTGATGGTAACGAGGCTGCTGCTCACGTGAGCTATATGTTCTCTGAGGTAGCTGCTATTTATCCTATCACACCATCGTCTCCAATGGCGGAGCACACTGATGACTGGGCCGCTCATGGACGTAAGAACATGTGGGGACAGACAGTATTGGTACAGGAAATGCAGAGTGAGGGTGGCGCAGCTGGTGCTGTACACGGTTCACTGCAGGCTGGTGCACTGACAACAACATTCACTGCTTCACAGGGTCTGTTGCTCATGATTCCTAACATGTACAAGATTGCTGGTGAGCTGCTCCCTTGCGTATTCGATGTATCTGCCCGTACACTGGCTTCTCACGCTCTGTGTATCTTTGGTGACCATCAGGACGTTATGGCTTGCCGCCAGACAGGTTTCGCAATGTTCGCTTCTGCTTCTGTGCAGGAGGTAATGGACCTGACTGCTGTACCTCACCTCTCTACTCTCGAGACAAAGGTGCCATTCATCAACTTCTTCGATGGCTTCCGTACCTCTCACGAGTATCATAAGGTAGAGCTGATGGACATGGAGGACATCAAGGCTATTACTCCACAGGAGTTCGTTGAGGACTTCCGTAACCGTGCCCTGACTCCTGAGCGTCCTGTTACACGTGGTACTGCTGAGAACCCTAACGAGTTCTTCACACACCGCGAGGCAAGCAACCCTTACTATGAGAATATTCCTGACGTAGTAGAGAAGTACTGTCAGAAGATTTCTGAGATTACTGGTCGTGAATATCACAACTTCAACTACTATGGTGCTCCTGACGCTGAGAACATCATCATCCTGATGGGTTCTGCATGTGAGGCTGCAAAAGAGGCTATCGACTACCTGATGTCTCAGGGCAAGAAGGTTGGTATGATCAACGTACACCTCTATCGTCCATTCTCAGTGAAGTATCTCCTTGCTGCTGTTCCAAAGAGCGTTAAGAAGATTGCTGTTCTTGACCGTACTAAGGAGCCAGGTGCAGAAGGCGAGCCTCTCTATCTCGACGTAAAGTCTGCATTCTATGATGTAGAGAACCGTCCATCTATCGTTGGTGGCCGCTATGGTCTCGGTTCTGCTGAGGTTACACCTGCTATGGTTATCTCAGTATTCAACAACCTCGAGCTCCCAGCACCAAAGAACCACTTCACAGTTGGTATCGTTGATGACGTTACTAACCTGTCTCTGCCAAAGGTAGAGGAGATGGCTCTGGGTGGCAAGTCAACATTCGAGGCTAAGTTCTTCGGACTCGGTGCTGACGGTACTGTTGGTGCTAACAAGAACTCAGTTAAGATTATCGGTGACAATACAGACAAGTACTGCCAGGCATACTTCTCTTATGACTCTAAGAAGTCTGGTGGCTTCACATGTTCTCACCTCCGTTTCGGTGACGAGCCAATCCGCTCTACATACCAGATTACCACACCTAACTTCGTAGCATGTCACGTACAGGCTTACCTGAACATGTATGACGTTACACGTGGTATCCGTGAGAACGGTTCATTCCTTCTGAATACTATCTTCGACGGCGAGGAACTCGTTAACTTCATTCCTAACAAGGTAAAGAAGGTATTCGCTGAGAAGAATATCAACGTTTACTATATCAATGCTACAAAGATAGCACAGGAAATAGGTCTCGGCAACCGTACCAACACTATCCTCCAGAGTGCATTCTTCCGCATCACAGAGGTTATCCCTGTTGAGATGGCTGTAGAGCAGATGAAGAAGTTCATCGTTAAGTCTTACGGCAAGAAGGGTCAGGACGTTGTTGATAAGAACTATGCTGCTGTTGATCGTGGTGGTGAGTACAAGAAGCTGACCATCGACCCAGCATGGAAGAACCTCCCAGCAGATCCTGTTGTTGAGGATGATGCACCAGCATTCGTTAAGGAACTCGTTCGTCCTATCAATGCACAGGCTGGTGACCTGCTGAAGGTTTCTGACTTCGCTAAGCACGGCACTACCGACGGTACATGGCAGAACGGCACTGCTGCATATGAGAAGCGTGGTGTTGAGGCATTCGTACCAGCATGGAATGTTGAGAACTGTATCCAGTGTAACAAGTGTGCATTCGTTTGTCCTCACGCTGCTATCCGTCCATTCGTAATGACAGCAGAGGAGAAGGCTGGCTTCGCTGGTCCTACACAGGAAATCAAGGCTCCTGCTGCTATGAAGGGTATGGAGTTCGCTATCGTACCAAGTCCACTCGACTGTCTCGGTTGCGGTAACTGTGCTGACGTTTGTCCTGGCAAGAAGGGTGAGAAGGCTCTTACTATGGTACCTTACAACCCAGATGCAGAGGATATGAAGGAACTGGCTAAGATGTGGGATTACAGCGTGAAGTGTATCTCTTCTAAGCAGGATCTCGTTGACATCAAGCAGAGTCCTAAGAACTCTCAGTTCGCTCAGCCTCTCTTCGAGTTCTCTGGTGCTTGCTCTGGTTGCGGTGAGACACCATACGTTAAGCTTATCTCTCAGCTCTTCGGTGACCGTGAGGTAATCGCTAACGCTACTGGTTGTTCTTCTATCTATTCTGCTTCTATTCCTTCTACACCATACACAACAAATGCTAAGGGTCAGGGTCCTGCATTCGACAACTCTCTGTTCGAGGACTTCTGCGAATTCGGTCTTGGTATGGTAATCGGTAACAAGAAGATGAAGGAGCGCGTTGCTCTCCTCCTGCAGAAGGTTATCGACGAGAAGATGGGTAGCGCTGAATATCAGGCTGCTGCTGCTGAATGGATTGAGAAGCGCGAGGATGCTGACGAGACAAAGCGTCTTGCAGAAATCCTGAAGCCAGAAATCGCTAAGGGTGCTGCAGCTGGTTGCCCAGTATGCTCTGAGCTGAAGACTCTCGACCACTATCTCGTTAAGCGTTCACAGTGGATCATCGGTGGTGACGGTGCTTCATACGATATCGGTTACGGCGGTCTCGACCACGTACTCGCTTCTGGTGAAGACCTCAACATCTTCGTTATCGATACAGAGGTTTACTCTAACACTGGTGGTCAGGCTTCTAAGGCTACTCCTCTCGGCGCTATCGCACAGTTCGCTGCACAGGGTAAGCGCATCAAGAAGAAGGACCTCGGCATGATTGCTACAACTTACGGTTACGTTTACGTAGCACAGGTTGCTATGGGTGCTGACAACGCACAGTGTCTGAAGGCATTCCGCGAGGCTGAGGCTTACCACGGACCATCTCTCGTTATTGCTTATGCTCCATGTATCAACCACGGTCTGAAGATCAAGGGTGGCATGGGTCGCTCACAGGAAGAGGAGCGTCGCGCTGTTGAGTGCGGTTACTGGCACCTGTGGCGTTACAACCCAGAACTGGCTGAGCAGGGACAGAACCCATTCTCTCTCGACTCTAAGGAGCCAGACTGGAGCAAGTTCGAGGATTTCCTCATGGGTGAGGTACGTTACCTCTCTGTGAAGAAGGCATATCCAAACGAGGCTGACGAGCTGTTCGCAGAGGCTCAGAAGATGGCTAAGCGCCGTTACATGAGCTACGTTCGCCAGACTAAGATGGACTGGAGCGAAGAGTAAGAATTCGTTTCTATATAAATAAAAAAGGATGCGCCAAAATCTTGGCGCATCCTTTTTTAGTTAAGAGTTAAGAGTTAAGAGTTAAGAGTTAAAAAGTCAAAAGTCAAAAGTCAAAGGCACTTGAAACTTGAAACTTGAAACCTGAAACTTGAAACCTGAAACTTGAAACTTGAAACTTGAAACCTGAAACTCTTCCCCCTCCCTTTGGAGGGCCGGGGTGGGGTCACAACTTTCCCTGTTCCCCGAGATATGAGTCTTTGAAGCCAAGGAAGTAGAGCACACCGTCGAGGCCTATGGTGTTGATGCTCTGTTCTGCATTTGCCACCACACGCGGTTTTGCGTGGAAGGCGATGCCGAGGCCGGCTTCGCTAATCATTGGAAGGTCGTTGGCACCATCGCCTACGGCAATGGTCTGTGCCAGATTCACCTTCTCCACCTGTGCGATGAGTTTCAGCAGTTCTGCCTTGCGTTGGCCGTCAACAATCTCGCCCACATATCTGCCTGTCAGCTTGCCGTCTTCGCCCACCTCCAGTTCGTTGGCATACACATAGTCGATGCCGTAACGTTTTTGCAGGTATTCGCCAAAGAAGGTAAATCCACCGCTGAGGATGGCAATCTTATAGCCGCAGGTCTTCAATACAGACATCAGGCGGTCAGCACCCTCTGTGATAGGAAGGTGTTCCGCTATCTCTTGCATCACGCTAACGTCAAGACCCTTCAGCAGGGCAACACGACGCGTGAAACTCTCCTTAAAGTCTATCTCACCACGCATAGCACTCTCCGTGATGGCGCGCACCTGATCACCGACACCGTTACGTTCCGCTAGTTCGTCGATGCACTCTGTCTGAATCAGCGTAGAGTCCATATCGAAGCATATCAGCCTTCGCATGCGGCGGAACATATCGTCGCGTTGGAAGGAGAAGTCTATCTCCATTTCCCTTGAAAGCTTCATCAGTTTCGACTGCATCTCGCTCCTGTCAATCGGTTCGCCGCGCAGCGAGAACTGTATGCAGGCACGAGTGTGGGAACTCTGTGTCCTGATGCTCTTGCGTCCCGTCAGGCGTACTATGGAGTCGATGTTCAGGCCCTGGTCTGCCAGTATGCGTGTGGCAGCCTCTATCTGTCGTGCCTCTAACTGACGGCCCAGCGCCATTAGGATGTAGCGGTTCTTACCCTGATGGCCCACCCAATCCTCGTATTCGTCGTCACTGATAGGCGAGAAGAGAATGTTCACGCCCAGTTCCGTCGCCTTGAAGAGAAGGTCCTTCATGGCGAAACCCGACTTGCTGTCGTCCATGCGAATGAGAATACCCAGCGATAGGGTAGAGTGGATGTCCGCCTGACCGATGTCCAGAATCTGCGCGTCATACTGCGCCAATATTGACATAATGCTCGTAGTAAGTCCCGGCCGGTCCTGTCCCGTAATGCGAATAAGTATCTGTTCTTGTTTCATGTTTCTTTATTGTCTAAGGTCTAAGTACAATATCAAAGATGTGATTTCTACTTTCCGGATGTCGGGACGAAATACAGGTGTTTCTCTTCGTGATTCTTGCAATCGTGATGATCGCATGATTCGAGAGAATCTTTCAGCTCTCCATTCAAAAAAGCCTTCAGTACATCATCTGTCTTTCCGTGACAGCCTCTTATGACTTCGATGCCGTGAGCAGAAAGTTTATTATATGCTCCCATGCCCATATTGCCTGCCAGCATCAGGGTGACTCCCATATCCTGCATGACAGATGCTATATTTGATTTGCAACCGCATCCTTCAGGTGAATCCAATCGTTCTTGCTTTACAGTCTGGTTCTTTTCGTCGAGTGTCACCACGGTATAATAAGCACAGTGTCCGAAATGGTTGTCCACCATGCCATCACGTGTTGGAATTGTTATTAATTTCATCATGTATATAAAAACTATTTAAATTATTCACGATTAATCACAATAAGACTGTCTGCCTTTATCCTGGTCATTAGCCAGTCATGCAGTTTCTTCGTATCTTCTTTAGTAAGTGCTTTTATTCCGTCGGATTCTATGATAGCCGTCACATACGAATGCTGGTCGGTTGAGTCTCTGTTCACTTCCACCATCCTCTGCAGTGACATTTTGCTAATCTGCGGGAAGAGTGATGTTAACTCTGGAAGAATCTCGGTAGCGAGGGTCTCATATCGCTTATATTCGTACAGTTCTTGGTATAGTTGTGTATTCTCTGTAGAGAGTTGCAACAGCTGCTGTTTCTCAGTTTCGCGGCTGGTTGTCAACGATGTCAGCTGACTACTAAGTGCAAGGACGCTGTCGCTCTGTGTTCCTTGAATAATGCGAAGAGTATAGGCCTTCAGTCCGTACTCCTGCATTCTTCGCTGGGCTTCTGCCTGTGTGGCACTGCTTATCTCGCGTCCCACAGCGACCACACGCAGTTTCATGCTGTCCTTGTCAATGTTGTTCGAGATAATCTGTGTGCCTCGCTGCGTCAGTTCTGTCTTGATGAATTTTCTCACGTTGTTCTCAAAAATATCCTGTTGCACGATGTTAACAGTCATATAAGCAGCTGGCAGTATGGTTACGATGACGATAGAGACCAGTATGCGCCGCCCTCTGATGGCATTCTCGGTGAGCTGATATTCACGTTTGCGGAAATCCATTAGACGTACACCGCAATATGTGGCAAGTGCAATGAATACGGTGTTGATGAAGAAGAGGTAGAAGGCTCCGAGGAAATATAGCAGATGCCCTGTAGCCAGTCCGTAACCTGCTGTACAGAGCGGTGGCATCAGGGCTGTGGCAATGGCTACACCCGGTATTACGTTGCCTTTACCGCGTGTACAGAGGGCAATGATTCCCGCTGCTCCACCGCAGAAGGCAATGAGAACATCGTAAAGTGTAGGCGAGGTGCGGGCCAACAATTCCGACTGTGCCTCGCTGAGGGGCGATGTCAGAAAATATGCTGTGGCCGTCAGCACACTGATGAGTGTTGCCACACCGAAGTTCTTGACTGCCCGCTTGAGCAGTTCGAAGTCGTTGATGCCAACAGCCAGACCCATACCGACGATTGGGCCCATGAGCGGGGAGATAAGCATGGCACCGATGATTACTGCCGTAGAATTTACGTTCAGGCCAAGCGAAGCGATAAAGATAGCAAAGATGAGCACCCATAGGTTGGCACCCTTGAAACTCACACCCTCAGTAATCTGGGCTATTATCGTCTGTTCGTCATCCTTGTCGGGACTCAGGTTGAAATAACTACCAACTTGTTCGATAAAGTCTTTTATTTTCATATTTATTGATGGCTATTGGTATAGGTTATTGCGGTTTTCGAGGGCAAAGGTACGAAAATAAAACGAAAACCAAAACGAAAACGAAAACTTTTTTATTCTTAACCTCTAACCACTAACCTCTAACCTCTAACCGTTACTCCCTCCCTAACTGGGGAGGGCCGGGGAGGGGCGTCTCCTAAACTCCGAAAGAATGATGGCCGTTGCTATTGAGACGTTAAGGCTCTCGGCGGTAGACAGTTGACAGTTGACAGTTGACAATTGACAATTTTCACCTTTGACCTTTGACCTTTGACCTTTGACCTCATTCCCGCCCTGCGGTATCAATATCCTGTGCGTCAGCATTTCGCGGACGGGGGCTGAGATGCCGTTGCCCTCGTTGCCCATGATGATGACGCCGTGAGGGGTGAGCGTAGAGGTGTAGATGTTCTCGCCGTCGAGCACAGCGCCATAGACGGGAGTCCCGGAGGGCAGGGTAGAGAGGTAGTCGCACAGCGTGTCGAAGTACGTGATGTTCAGACGTGCTATGCTGCCCATCGTTGCCTGTACCACCTTCGGGTTGAAGGCGTCGGCAGTGCCTGCGGTGCAGACGATGTTACGGATGCCAAACCAGTCTGCCGTGCGTATGATGGTGCCCAGATTGCCAGGGTCTTGCACGCTGTCGAGCGCCAGGACGAGTTCCGTTGCCGGTGCGTCGGAAAGACTCGCTGACGACACCGTCGGGATGTCGAACACACCCAGTACGTGCTGCGGATGCTGAAGCAGCGATACCTTGCGCAGCTCCTCGTCAGTAACAAGGATGTCTTCCGCCGTAGCAGGAAGGCTGACGGGACTTTCCCACGACGCGGTATGCACCACCATGCGGGGACGGAAACCGGCACACAGCAGGTCGTCAACACATTTGGGACCCTCCGCAAGAAAGGCGTTTTCCTTCTTACGAAACTTCTTCTGCTCAAGAGAGCGGATGAATTTTATCTTTGATTTGCTAAGCATATTCCGATAGTTCTAACCAACGCATTTCTTTTTCGTCGAGCTGCTGCGTGACAACCTGAAAGCGTTCAGAGAGTTTCGTTATCTCCTCCACAGACAACGTGCCCGACGACAGTGCTTCCTCAGCAGCCGCCTTTTCAAGTGTCAGCGCCTCAATGTCGCGCTCCAGCTGCTGAAACTCCTGCTTCTCCTTATACGACAACCGCCGGCGGGTGTCATTACGGTAGGACGCCTTGGAATTTTGAATTTTGAATTTTGAATTTTGAATTCCAGAGTCCTCGGCCTTTGACTGTAATTTCTTCCACTCCCGATACTGCGTATAGTTGCCAGGGAAGTCCTGCACCTCGCCGTTGCCGTGAAAGATGAGAAGATGGTCCACAATCTTGTCCATGAAATATCTGTCGTGGCTCACGACGATGACGCAGCCGGGGAAGTTCTGCAGGTAATCCTCCAGTATCTGCAGCGTCTTGATGTCGAGGTCGTTCGTCGGCTCGTCGAGGACAAGGAAGTTAGGATTGCGCATCAATACCGTGCAGAGATACAGCTTGCGCTTTTCGCCGCCGGAGAGTTTATAGACGTAGTTATATTGCTGTTCGGGGGTGAAGAGAAAATGTTGCAGCAGCTGCGACGCAGAATACTGACGTCCCTGACCAAGGTCGATGTATTCCGCAATGTCGCGGACAATGTCGATGACCTTCTGCTGCTCGTCAAACTGCAGGCCGTCCTGCGAGAAATACCCGAACTGCACTGTGTCACCGATGTCGAACCTGCCGCTGTCGGGAGGAATGATGCCAAGCAGCATCTTCAGGAACGTCGATTTGCCGGAGCCGTTGTTGCCAACGATGCCCATCTTCTCGAATCGGGCGAAGTTATAGTAAAAATCCTTCAGTATCACCTTCTCGCCAAACGCCTTCGAGACATACTGACTCTCGAAAATCTTGGAACCAATATATACATTCTTCGACTTCAGCGACACCTGACGCTCCTCCAGACGTGTCTTGGCAAGTTTTTCGAGTTCATAGAATGCATCTTCACGATACTTCGCCTTATGACCGCGTGCCTGTGGTTGGCGACGCATCCATTCCAGCTCGCGGCGGTAGAGGTTGTTGGCATGCTGTATGCTCGCCGCCATCGTGTCGATGCGCTGCTGGCGCTTTTCCAAGTAGTAGGAATACGATCCGCGATAGGTGTAGATGGTCTGGTCTTCGAGTTCAAGGATTATGGAGCACACATTGTCGAGGAAGAACCTGTCGTGTGTCACCATGAGGATGGTCTTGTTGCCGCGCGAAAGGAAATTCTCTAACCAGATGACCATTTCGAGGTCGAGGTGGTTTGTGGGCTCGTCGAGTATCAGGAAATCGGGATTGGAAATGAGCACCTGCGCCAATGCCACGCGTTTCTGCTGTCCGCCGGAGAGCTGGTGTACGGGCTGCTCCATGTCGGTGATGCGCAGCTGTGTAAGTATCTGCTTCGCTTTCAGGCGGGTGTCGTCGTCAGGATTTACTCCCGAAAAGCACGCCTCCAGCACCGTGGCATCTTTCGGAAAACGCGGCTCCTGACGCAGGAACCCCGTGCGGATGCCGTTGCGATAGATGATGGTGCCGCTGTCGGGAGTGTCATCACCCGTCAGCAGAGAAAGGAGCGTCGATTTACCCGTTCCATTCTGGGCAATCAGACCAACGCGCTGACCCTCGGCAATGGAAAAGGAGATGTCTTGGAAAAGGACACGCTCTCCGAAACGCTTCGAAAGATTCTGAATATCAAGAACAGGTGTTGCCAATTATTCCTTCTATATAATCAAGCAAAGGCTCGCGGCCCTGCTTCTTTTCAGACGACGTAACAAAATATGGCGGCAGCTCCTCCCATGTTTCCAGCAAAGACTTCATGTAATTGTCAACATTCTGGCGCAACTGTGCGGCAGACAACTTATCGGCCTTTGTAAAGACGATAGAGAACGGAATGCCGTTCTCGCCAAGCCACGTCATGAATTCTGTGTCTATCTTCTGCGGATTATGGCGCACATCGATAAGCAGAAAGACATTCACCAACTGTTCGCGACGCAGGATATATGAGGATATCATCTCCTCGATGCTGCGCTGAACGCTCTTGGAACGCTTCGCAAAACCATAACCAGGGAGGTCAACGATATACCATTCGTTGTTTATAAGAAAATGATTGATGAGCAATGTCTTGCCCGGCGTAGCACTGGTCTTGGCAAGCCCTTTGTGGTTGGTGAGCATATTGATAAGACTCGACTTACCGACATTACTCCTGCCGATAAACGCAAATTCTGCCTTGGTGTCTTGCGGACACTGAGATATCTTTGCAGAACTGATGGTAAAGGTTGCAGCTTTTATTTCCATGATGCAATCAACTGCTTAGCATTCTCAAGGGCGGCGTCGGTAACGTCTGCACCGCTGAGCATCTGTGCTATCTCGCGGATGCGTTCTTCGTCATCGAGCTGGCGCATGACAGACGTCGTAGTGCCTGCCGGTGTCTCGTGCTTCTCCACCTTATAATGATGTGTGCCGAGGGCGGCTATCTGCGGCAGATGGGTAATGCTGATAACCTGACGGTCCTTTTCGCCCATCTCGCGCATAATCTTTGCCATCTGCTCGGCTATGCGCCCGCTGACACCGGTATCAATCTCGTCGAAGATGATGGTAGGCAACTTGACAGCTCCGCCAATCAATGCCTTCAGTGACAGCATAAGACGTGCTATTTCACCGCCGGATGCTACCTGACTGACATGACGCAACGGCATACCCTTATTGGCAGAGAAAAGGAACGCCACCTTGTCTTTTCCGTCATGGGAGAGGGACTTCTCCTCGATGCTGACAGAGAACTCGGCATTCGGCATACCCAAATCAGAAAGACGGGAAATGATATTCTTTTCAACGGCAGGAACTGTCTTCTTTCGCGATTTGCTTAGCTCCTCAGCCTGCTTCTCTACTTCAGCCTTCAGATTGGCAACCTCCTGCCTCAGAGCCTCTATCTCTTCTCCACGGCCATCGATGGAGTCAATGGCTTGCTGCAATTCTTCCTGCTTGTCAAGAAGTTCTGCAAGGGTAGTGACGCCGTGCTTCTTTTGCAGAGAGTATATAAGGTCGAGACGCTCGTTGATAAAGGCCAGACGCTGTGGGTCGAAAGATATATCGTCAAGTTCATTCTCAAGCTCGTTGGCAATATCCTTAATCTCGATATATGATGACTCCAGCCTTTCGGAAAGACTGCTAAGCTGCGAAGAAAGTCTGGATGCTGACTCCACGTTCTGCGAAGCGCGGCGTAGGAGGTCGTTGACTCCGCTCTCGTCAGTAGAAAGAACAGAACTGGCTTCAAACAGGAGAGATTTTATTTCTTCTGCATGTGAGACAGTCTGCTGCTCCTGTTCGAGTTCTTCCTGCTCGTCGGCAGAGAAATTAGCATCGGCCAACTCCTCAAGCTGAAAACGCAGCAACTCCTCATCCTTGTGAGCTTGTGAATCGGCATCAATGAGGTTGTTGAGACGCTTTTCTGCATCAAGATATGCGCTATAGGCTTTTGCATAGGCAGACAAATCGTTGCCGGCAATGATATCCAACACGCTAAGTTGGAAGTCTTCTTTCTGCAAAAGCAGGTTCTGATGCTGGGAATGCACGTCGAGCAACCTCTCGCCATAGTCACGCATCTCCTGAAGCGTAGAAAGTTCGTCATCAATAAAGCCACGGCTCTTGCCTGCAGAAGATAATTCGCGACGAATGATATGCTCAGTTCCGTCAACAATAAACGTTCCTTCTATGACACATTTGCTTTGTTCTGGCTTGACAACCTTCGAGTCAGCACGCTGGCCGAGAAGAAGATTTATGGCACCAAGGATGATACTCTTACCGGCTCCCGTTTCACCCGTAATTACAGAGAAACCGGAAAAGAATTCGATGTCGAGTTCATCAATAAGAGCATAATTCTTTATATATAGATGCTTGAGCATTTCTATTCTTTTATTTTATCCCAAGAATTGCTTTGAGAAGGGTTGATAGAGAAAAGTACTTCATACACCTGAGACTTTTCTTTTGATGTTCCCTTACCTTTATATATATTAGCTAACTCATCTTTCTTGTAGTCAGTCCATATCTGTGGAAGCATACTGGTGGACCTGTCCTTGTGGGCCTTCTCCAAATTCTCCGTAATGGCTGTGCTGATTTCTGTTCGGCCGCGTTCTACGTTGTTAGCCATCTCGTCAAGTCCCTTGCGATAGTAGTTGTATTGCAACATGCGGAAAGGTTCCATCGCTCCTTCCATATAGTCATTGATGATGGCAAAACGGTTCTTCCTGCTGTCATAGGCCTTCCATCCCGGGAAGTCCAGGTTCTGCGCGTTGTTGGTAAGGTTCAGGCAACGGTTTAGAACATCACTACCTCCCATAGGAGAGAAAGTGTCAAGGTCTATGCCGATAATAAGATACGAATAGTATGCGAAGAGAGCAAGAAGTTGATTGTCTATAATCTCTTCGTTGTAATTCAAATTTTCAAACTGACGATACGTGAAGGTAAAGTCATTATCCTGGAACTGAAAGATGGTTGTTGTGTATGCAGAATTATAAACGGGACGATTGGCTTGAACCATACAAGTGCATGACCAAATGCCTTCTTCGCGCTTGTATTCCTTTACAGTAATGTTATATGAGCATGATATACGCTCGTGCTCCAAAAACTGAAGGGATGTCCATTGCTGGGCGTTAAGAAATTCCTCCAGTTTCCCCTTTAATTCTTCGAAAATAGCATTATCCGTACCCTGAACCTGCTGATGGTTGATATTGACCTTAACAGTCATTTCCTGAGCAGAAACTGCCAGGAGATGAAATAATGTGCAAAGAATAAGGAGTATGCATCTCATTTTGCCTGCTCTCTTAACCTGATTCGTGTCAAAGCCTGTTTGGTATCAAGTGAGAAATCACCATTAAGAATCCAACTGTAATAACTTGGGTCACGCTTCAGAACTTCAACAACGGGTAAATTTTTATATTTCCCGAAATTAAAGACCTCCACGCCATCTTCATTGAACTTCATGCGACCAGCAAAGTCAACCTTTTTCTCCTTGTTACAGAAATTATGAAGTTCATCCATGTTATTGTTCAGGACCTTGATAGGATCTTCGTTCGCTCCAGGAGCATATTTGTCCAATTCGCCTTGAAGAACACGATATGTTGCTTCTGTATCTTCGTTGGCCAGATGGGCTTGGAAGTCATCTTCCATATTCCTGCCACAATAGAACTTATATGCTGCGGCAAGATTGCGCTTCTCCATCTGCTTGAAAATGGTACAAGCATCAATAAGTCGGCATTTAGAGAAGTCAAAGCTTACGCCTGCTCTTAAAAACTCTTCTGCCAACATCGGAATGTCGTAGAAATTACTATTGTATCCAGCAAAATCACATCCCTTAAAAGCCTGAGCCAATGTAGAAGCCAATTGTTTAAAAGTTGGAGCATCGGCAACCATATCATTTGTAATATGGGTCAACTCTGTAATCTCAGGAGGGATAGGGCGTCCTGGATTAATGAAATAGTTCTTTCGCTCCTCACTACCATCAAGTCCAACCTTGATATAACTGATCTGGATAATGCCGTCCTTTGAAATATCAAGGCCGGTCGTTTCCAAATCGAATATGATAAGAGGCTTTGTAAGATTCAGTTTCATCTTATAAACTAAAGATTACTCGCTTAACAACATTGGCATTATGAGCATAAGAATATCTTCGTTCTCTGGCTGCTCAGCAGGACGAATTACTCCTGCACGACTTGGATCTCCAAGCTCGATAGTTACATTATCGCTGCTGAGATTGTTCAAAATGTCGAAAACTGCAGAACCTTTGAAACCAATGCTCATCTGTGCTCCGTTGTAATCACATACCAAATCCTCATGGGCAGCTGTTGCAAAATCCAAATCTTCAGAGGAAAGTTCCAGATTATTTGGAGAAAGACGTAATTTTACCAACTGTGTGCTTTCGCTTGCAAATGGCAATACACGACGCAAAGCACTCATCATTCCCTTACGATCTATGTTCACGACATTTGGATTGTCTGTAGGAATAACACTGCTATAATTAGGATAACGTCCTTCAATAAGACGGCATGAAAGAATTCCGTCAGGGAATTTAATTTCAGCGTTATTACTATTGAAGCGAATAATAATCTCTGTTTCATCATTGATGTCAAGTACTGAACGCAGAAGACCTGCTGGCTTCTTTGGCAATATGAAAGATGAAGGATTTGTGCTCTTGCATGAGAATATCATATTGCGCACCATCTTGTGTCCATCGCTGGCAACGATATTGAGGCTGTCTTCGCGCAAATCGAAATACAAACCATTCATTACCATGCGGAGTTCATCATTAGCTGTAGCAAACATAGTGCGTTGTATGTTAGAAGCTAATGTGCTGGCTGGTATGGAAATCTCAGTAACATCATTCTCAATAGGCTGCAGGTTAGGATAATCATCAGCACTCTGGCCAGCAACGCGGTAAGAACCATTCTGGTAGATTACCTTGACACTATTATCAGGTGAAGAAACCTCAAATGTAAGGGGTTGTTCAGGGAGTTCTTTTACTGCTGCCTGGATAATGCGGTTTGGGATACAGAAAGCACCCTCACCTTCATAGTCAGAGAGCGCAACGTAGCATTTCATCATATTAGCATTGTCAGATGCTGTAATAATAAGTTGTCCACCACGTATTTCAAAGAGGTAACTATCCAAAATGGACAAAGAATTCTTAGTGTTGATAACTTTAGATAAAATACCCAACTTGGTGCTTAGCGCTGAAGAAGATAATGTAAATCTCATTGTTTTATATAAGTAATTTTTATAATAGCTTAACTTCTTTTGGAAAAATCAGCGCAAAGATAAGAAAAATATATGAGTATATGCTATGCTCCGAAAAGAGTTTAAGTTTTTTTAACTCTTGCGATTTTTTTTATATATATAAAGGACAATAGGTTCAAAAAAAAAAGTACTTTTGCATCCAAGTATAAAATTATTTACAGATAACATATGGAAATTCAAGGAAAGATTATTAGTGCACTCCCAGAGCGCAGCGGTACAAGCCAGAGAACTGGAAATACATGGAAGTTACAGGAATTTGTTGTAGAAACTCATGACCAGTATCCAAAGAAGATGGCTTTTGAAGTGTTTGGTGAAGATCGTCTTCAGCGTTTTAATATTCAAGTAGGACAAGAAGTAAATATAGCTTTTGATATTGATGCACACGAATATAATGGTAGATGGTTTAACAGTATTAGAGCATATGACGTTCGTCCTGTAGATGAACAGACTCAAGTTTCAGCTCAACCAATTGCGGGGGAGGCAATGCCGATATCTGAAGCTCCAATAGTAAATAGTGCGGAGCCTGTAAGCGATTCAGCAGAGGATTTACCATTCTAAATATAAGTGGCACCATCACAGAAAAATATTCGTTTTGCAATTATCAAGGAAGCGGATAAACGTTTCCGAAAGTATGGCATTAGAGCTGTTACCATGGATGATATAGCACATGGTATTCATGTTTCAAAACGGACAATCTATGAGGCTTTCCCTAATAAAGAGAAGATTCTTATGGGAGTGTTGAGAAGTCTAATAGAAGAAAGAGATGAGCATTTGCAAGACTTTTTGTCTCATACAGACAATGTGATGGATATTCTTTGTGAAGTGTTACGTTTACAAATTGAATTTTCTGCAAAGACAACGTCTTCTTTTTTTACAGACTTAGTAAAATATCCTAAGGTTGAGAAGATGCTACTCGAGTATAATGCCAAACAACGTGAGAAAGCCTTCGACTTTTTTAAAAAAGGTGTTGTACAAGGGTATTTTCGAGGTGACATAGATTACACAATCTTCAACCGAATTATGAAAAATATGTTTCATATGTTTAGGGCAACAAAAGAATTGAATGATCTTACTTATCATCAAATGTTCATTAATTGTCATTGCGTAATAATTCGAGGTATATGTACTAGTAAAGGTATAGAAAGATTTGAGCACTTTATGGAGGAGAATCTTTAATCTGATATAAAAACAACACAAATTACAAACATTTATTTATGTGCGGAATAGTAGGTTACATAGGAAATAAAGAAGCTTATCCGATATTAATTAAAGGTCTGCAACGGCTTGAATATCGAGGATATGACTCTGCCGGATGTGCTATGCTTTCAGCTAAGAAACACAAACTCAATGTGTACAAGGCAAAGGGTAAGGTTAGCGACTTGGTAAAATTCGCTGAAGGGAAAGATGTCTCTGGTAGTATAGGAATTGCACATACGCGATGGGCCACTCATGGTGTACCAAGCGAAGTGAATGCTCACCCTCATGTTTCACAATCAGGAAATCTGACACTCGTTCACAATGGTATAATAGAGAATTATGCTACTTTGCGTGAACAATTGAAGAAACATGGTTTTAGCTTCAAAAGTGAGACAGATACAGAGGTTCTTGTACAACTCATTGAATATGTAATGGAGAAGAATGCTGTTGATCTACCAACGGCTGTCAGAGTGGCATTAGGAAAAGTATATGGCGCATATGCTATTGCTGTAATAGATTCCAGAAATCCGAATGTTTTAGTAGCAGCAAGAAAGTCCTCTCCATTAGCTGTTGGCGTTGTAGATGATAATTCTGAATTCTTCCTTGCTTCAGATGCTTCTCCTATCGCAGAATATACAAATCACATAGTATATCTCAAAGATGAGGAAGTCGCTGTGATAGAAAGAGGTGAGCAACTGCGAGTTTATAATCTTAGCGGCGAAAAGTCTGAAACAGAAATAAAGGAGGTGGACGTTGATCTTTCCATGCTCGATCATGAAGGCTTCCCGCATTTCATGCTCAAAGAAATCTTTGATCAACCTAATGTGTTGAGAGATTGTATGAGTGGACGTGTGATAGAATCTCCTTTTACTCACCATCCTGATGTGCTCTTGTCAGCTGTTAGAGGACATCGCAGAGAATTGCTACAAGCAAAACGTTTCGTGATAGTATCATGCGGTACATCATGGCATGCAGGATTAATAGGAAAACAACTGATAGAACATTTCTGTCGTATTCCTGTTGAAGTGGCATACGCATCAGAATTCCGCTATTCTAACCCAGTCATAGAGCCCAATGATGTTGTGATGGCTATTTCACAGTCAGGAGAAACGGCAGATACTTTAGCTGCCATACAAATGGCAAAAGAAAAGGGCGCTTTGATATTTGGTATAGTTAATGGTGTAGGTTCTAGCATTGCAAGAGAATCTGATACTGGTACATATATCCATGTTGGCCCAGAGATTGGTGTTGCTTCAACAAAGGCTTTTACAGGTCAAGTGGCTGTGTTAACAATGATAGCCTTAGCTCTTGGAATGGCAAAAGGTACTATAGAAGAAGATGAGTTTGAAGAAACAATAAAAGAGTTACAACTTATTCCTGACAAAATAAAAAAGGTATTAGAGCAGAACGATAAAATTCAAAAGTTGGCGGTGAAGTTTACTTTTGCCCATAACTTCTTGTATTTAGGTCGTGGATGGAACTATCCTGTGGCTTTGGAGGGTGCATTGAAACTGAAGGAAATAAGTTATATACATGCAGAAGGTTATCCTGCTGCAGAAATGAAACATGGTCCGATTGCTCTTGTTGATGAAGAAATGCCAGTAGTATTTATAGCAACGCACCATAAACTCTACAGGAAGATTATCTCCAATATGCAAGAGGTGATATCTAGAAAGGGACATATCATCGCAATTGTAACAGAGGGCGACGAAGAGATAAAGAATATGGTAGATGAGGTTATTGAAGTGCCACAAACATTAGCATGCCTCGCTCCATTGCTTAGTGTTATTCCTCTCCAACTTCTATCATATCATGTTGCTGTTGCAAAAGGGCTGAATGTTGATCAACCACGCAATCTTGCAAAATCTGTGACTGTAGAATAAAATACAATAATAAGAAATTTAAGGTTTAAAAGATAAATAAACAATGAAAAAAGTTCTCGTTCTGGGTTCTGGCGCCCTAAAAATTGGTCAGGCAGGTGAATTTGACTATTCAGGTTCACAAGCTCTTAAAGCTCTACGTGAAGAAGGTATTAGTAGTGTTCTTATCAATCCTAACATTGCAACAATTCAAACAAGTGAAGGTATAGCTGATAAGGTATATTTCCTTCCTGTTAATACACATTTCGTTACAGAGGTAATCAAGAAAGAACGTCCTGATGGAATTCTTCTGGCTTTTGGTGGTCAGACAGCATTAAACTGTGGTACAGAACTTTATAAGACGGGTGTCCTGAAGGAATATGGTGTTCAGGTATTGGGAACATCAGTACAGGCAATCATGAACACAGAGGATAGAGACCTCTTCGTTAAAGAATTAAATAAGATAAACCTTAAGGTTCCTGTATCACAGGCATGTGAGACATTGGAAGATGCTGTTGCAACAGCACGTCGCATAGGTTATCCTATCATGATACGTTCAGCTTATGCATTAGGCGGCTTGGGTTCTGGTGTTTGTCCAGATGAAAAGACATTTAAAGAAATTGCTGAAAGCGCATTTACATTCGCTCCACAGGTATTGGTAGAGGAAAGCTTGAAAGGCTGGAAGGAAATAGAATTTGAATGTATCCGTGATGCTAATGACCATTGTTTCACGGTAGCATCAATGGAGAATTTTGATCCATTGGGAATACATACAGGTGAGTCAATCGTTGTTGCACCAACATGTTCTCTCACAGAAGAGCAGGTGAAGATGTTGCAGGACATTACGATCAAGTGTGTCCGCCATCTGAATATTGTAGGTGAGTGTAACATCCAGTTTGCATTCAACGCAGAAAACAATGACTATCGTATCATTGAGATTAATGCTCGTTTGAGTCGTTCTTCAGCTTTGGCATCAAAGGCTACTGGTTATCCTCTTGCTTTCGTTGCTGCAAAGATTGCCCTCGGATATACTCTTGATCAGATTGGTGAGATGGGAACTCCAAATTCTGCATACGTAGCTCCATCTCTTGATTATATGATTTGTAAGATACCTCGTTGGGACCTTACCAAGTTCACAGGAGTAAGCCGTAAGATTGGTTCTTCTATGAAGTCTGTAGGTGAAATTATGTCAATCGGTCGTTCTTTCGAAGAAATGCTTCAGAAGGGACTGCGTATGATTGGTCAGGGTATGCACGGCTTTGTTGGCAATGATCATATTAAGTTTGATGATCTTGATGAAGAACTGTCAAATCCTACAGATATGCGTATATTCGCTATCGCACAGGCTTTGGAGAATGGATATACTATTGAGCGTCTTTATGAGCTCACCAAGATTGACCCTTGGTTTATAGAGCGCATGAAGAATATTGTGGACTTCAAGCATAAGTTGCAGACATATAATGAGGTAACAGAAATTCCTGCTGACGTGATGCGTCAAGCTAAGGTGCTCGGTTTCTCTGATTTCCAGATTGCACGTTTTGTTCTCAAGACAGAAGGAACAAACATGGAGAAGGAAAATCTTACTGTAAGACAGTATCGTAAGAAGTTAGGTATCCTTCCAGCAGTAAAACGTATAGAGACTGTTGCTTCTGAACATCCTGAGCTTACGAACTATCTGTATATGACATATGCGGTAGAAGGCTATGATGTTAACTATTATAAGAATGAGAAGAGTGTTATCGTTCTCGGATCTGGTGCATATCGTATCGGTTCTTCAGTAGAGTTTGACTGGTGTTCTGTAAACGCTATTCAGACAGCACGTAAACTGGGCTATAAGTCAATAATGATTAACTATAACCCAGAGACAGTTTCTACTGACTATGATATGTGTGACAGACTTTACTTCGATGAACTCTCATTCGAACGTGTTCTGGATGTATTCGACTTAGAGCAGTCTCGTGGTGTGATAGTTTCTGTAGGTGGACAGATACCAAACAACCTTGCAATGAAACTTCATCGTCAGAGTGTGCCAATCTTGGGAACTAGTCCAGTATCTATTGATAGAGCAGAGAATAGAGGAAAGTTCTCTTCTATGCTTGACCAACTTGGAATTGATCAGCCTAAGTGGAGTGCTCTGACATCTATGGATGATATCAATAAATTTATTGAGGAAGTTGGTTATCCTGTTTTGGTTAGACCTTCATACGTGCTCTCAGGAGCTGCAATGAATGTCTGCTATGATGACGAGGAGTTGAAGCGCTTCTTGGCTGCTGCTTCTGAGGTAAGTAAGGAATATCCTGTTGTTGTTTCTCAGTTCATGCAGGAGACAAACGAGATAGAGTTTGATGGTGTTGCACAAAATGGTGAGGTTGTAGAATATGGTATCTCTGAGCACATTGAGTATGCTGGTGTTCACTCTGGTGATGCTACAATGGTATTTCCAGCACAGGATATCACTTTCGCAACAATCCGTCAGATTAAGAAGATGTCTCGCGCTATTGCAAAAGAATTGAATATCTCAGGTCCTTTCAATATACAGTACTTGGCAAAGGGTAGGGATGTAAAGGTTATCGAGTGTAACCTTCGTGCATCACGTTCTTTCCCATTCGTATCAAAGGTTCTTAAGCGCAACTTTATTGAGACTGCAACAAGAATTATGCTTGACGCTCCTTATCAGAAACCAGACAAGTCTGAATTTGATATCGACAGAATGGGTGTTAAGTCAAGCCAGTTCTCTTTTGCACGTTTGCAGAATGCTGACCCTGTTCTTGGTGTTGATATGTCATCAACAGGTGAGGTAGGATGTCTTGGTGATTCATACGAAGAGGCTCTCCTCAACTCTATGATAGCAACAGGATATAAGATTCCATCAAAGGATAAGGGTATCATGTTGTCATCAGGTGGTACTAAGGAGAAGGCTTCTCTGCTGGATGCTGCAATGGCATTGCAGAAAGCAGGTTACACAATCTATGCAACAGAAGGTACTGCAACATATCTCAACGATAATAAGATTAAGGCATATGCAGTAGGATGGCCTGACGAGACACATAAGGATGCTCCAAACGTAATGGATATGATTCATGACCATAAGTTTGACCTTATTGTTAATATTCCTAAGAATCATACAAAGCGCGAGCTGACAAATGGTTATAAGATTCGTCGTGGTGCAATAGATCATAATATTCCTCTTATTACTAATGCTCGTCTGGCATCAGCATTTATCCATGCATTCACAACGCTTTCAGTCGATGATTTAGGAATCAAATCTTGGCAAGATTATAAATAAACTATGAATAATATATTTCGTGGCTTAGGAATAGCCCTTGTTACTCCGTTTACGGATGATGGTAAGATAGATTACGAAAGTCTGTCATCCATTATAGAATACCAATTAGGCAATGATGCAGATTTCCTCTGCATCCTTGCTACTACTGGTGAGACTCCATGCCTTTCTACAGAAGAATATTGGGCTGTAAAGGAGTTTATCGTCAAGCAGGTAAATGGCAGAGTTCCACTCCTTATGGGATGTGGTGGAAATAATACGGCTGCTATTGTGGAGACTCTCAAGACAGGTGACTTTAGTGGTATAGATGGCATACTTAGTATATGTCCTTATTATAATAAGCCTTCTCAGGAAGGTCTATATCAACACTTCAAAGCCATCTCAGCAGCTACCAAGTTGCCTATTGTGATGTATAACGTTCCTGGGCGTACTGGTATCAATCTGAAACCTGAGACAACCTGTCGTCTTGCAAACGATTGTGATAATATCGTAGCTATCAAGGAAGCAAGTGGTTCTATAGAACAAGTTGACGAAATAATAAAGTATAAGCCAAAAGACTTTGAGGTACTTTCTGGTGATGATGCTATCACTTTCCATATGATAGCAACTGGCGCAGTCGGAGTTATTTCAGTAATAGGAAATGCTCTTCCAAAGGAATTCTCTCGAATGATACGTTTGGAATTCCGCGGACAGTTTGAGGCAGCCCAGAAGATACACCATAAGTTTACAGACCTATATAGCCTCCTTTTTGTGGATGGTAATCCTGCAGGTGTGAAGGCTTTGATGTCTGAAATGGGACTGTTGAAGAATAATCTGCGTCTGCCACTCGTTCCAACACGACTGACAACACGTCAGAAGATAGCAGAAGTACTGAAAGGTTTAAAGTTATAGTTTTTATAGAATCTATATTTTTCCGATAAGTATTGGTTAATTTAGAAATCATGGCATTCATCGAACGTGACATCCTACCAAGGTATGCTGCGTTCGATGTTGCACATAATATGGAGCATGTTACTCGTGTAATACGTTCTTCAGTATCTATTGCGCAGAAGATGGGTGCTGACGAGGATATGGCATATGTTATTGCTGCATATCATGATCTGGGTCTTGAGGGACCACGAGCCATACATCATATCACATCAGGAAAAATCCTTCAAGCAGACCAGCGACTGAGGAAATGGTTTTCTGAGATGCAGATAAGTATAATGAAGGATGCTGTAGAAGACCATCGTGCTTCTGCCTCCAGAGCTCCACGTTCTATATATGGTAAGATTGTGGCTGAGGCTGATAGAGACCTTAATCCTACATCTGTTTTCAAGCGTACCATACAGTATGGAAAGTCCCATTATCCTGAAATGACAAAGGAGGAACATTGGAAACGTTTTTGTGAACACATGCAGGAGAAATATTCCACAGCAGGATATATAAAGTTGTGGATAGAGGGTTCACAGAATGAGAAAGACCTTTCCGCGCTTCGCAATATAATAAACAATAAGACGCTTCTTAGAGAGAAATTTGAAGAATTATGGTCATTGACATAAAGACAGGTAAGGCAAGCAATTCGGATAACGTTCGCCAGAATTCTTTTAAGGCATGGATACTTGCAGCTCGTCCTAAAACGCTTTCGGGTGCTATGGTACCTGTTATGTTGGGTTCTGCATTCGCTTGGAAGACATTATTAGATACTAATCTCTCTGTAATGTCGAATGAGGAACTCACTACTCGTATTGTGGCAAATGTATTGTGTTTTCTTTTTGCTATGATAATGCAGATAGATGCTAATTTCGTGAATGACTATTTCGATTGTATTCATGGCAATGATAATGAGACCCGCTTAGGTCCTGAGCGAGCATGCGCTATGGGATGGGTGTCTCTGAAGGCTATGCGATGGGCTATGGCTATAACAACAGCTGTTGCTGGTCTTGTCGGATTGCCATTAATTCTTGTCGGAGGATGGGAAATGATATTGGTAGGAGCTTTCTGCATACTATTCTGTTTCCTTTATACTACATGTCTCGCAGGCTTGGGGCTGGGCGATTTGCTGGTAGTGATATTCTTCGGCATTGTACCAGTATGCTTCACTTCTTATCTTGTTTGTGGTGTACTGCCTTGGATATTGGGCATCGCTTGTGGTCTCGTTGTAGATACATTACTTATCGTCAATAACTATCGCGACTTTGATAACGACAGGAATGCTGGCAAACGCACTCTTGTTGTAATGATAGGTAAGAAATATACCGAATGGCTTTATATCACATTGCCTACATTGGCTCTCGTTGCTGTACTCTTCCAATACGGATGGAGCGAGAAGAATATGCTACTCTGTTTTTGCGTATATTTTCTGTTCGTACAGAGTTGGAATCAGATGCGTATGATTAAATCGGGTAGGGCATTGAATAAAATACTCGGAAAGACGGCAAGAAATATCTTTCTTTTTGGCATATTGATAAGTTTGCTTATCATTTTCTCATAAAAGTGTTCATATTTTGCTCAAAAAATAAAAACTGCGCAATTAAATTTGCTATTTTCACACAAAATGTGTAACTTTGCGGTCTAATTGATAGAAATTATATTTTATATAAAATAAAAAAAGATTATGAAGAAGTACAATTTTAATGCAGGTCCATCAATTCTCCCACGTGAGGTAATTGAGCAGACTGCAGCTGCTTGTCTTGATTTTGATAATTCAGGACTTTCTCTTATGGAGATTTCACATCGTGCAAAGAATTTCCAGCCTATCGTTGATGAGGCAGAGGCTCTTATGAAGGAGCTTCTCGACATCCCAGAGGGTTACAAGGTATTGTTCCTCGGTGGTGGTGCATCACTGGAGTTCTGCATGGTTCCTTACAACTTCCTTGAGAAGAAGGCAGCATATCTTAATACTGGTGTCTGGGCTACAAAGGCTGAGAAGGAAGCAAAACTCTTTGGTGAGGTTGTAGAGGTAGCATCTTCTGCTGACAAGAACTTTACTTATATCCCAAAGAATTTCACTATTCCTACAGACGCTGACTATTTCCACATCACAAGCAACAATACCATCTATGGTACAGAGATGCGTTATGATTTGGATTCTCCAGTTCCAATGATTGCAGATATGTCATCAGACATTCTCTCTCGCCCTGTTGACGTTAGCAAGTATGCTATGATTTATGGTGGCGCACAGAAGAACCTCTCTATGGCTGGTGTTACATTCGTTATTGTTAAGGAAGACGCTCTGGGCAAGGTTTCTCGTCCTATTCCTACAATGCTCGACTATCGTACACACGTTAAGAAGGGTTCTATGTTCAATACTCCTCCTGTAGTGCCTATCTATGCAGCACTCATGAACCTCCGCTATATCAAGGCTCAGGGTGGTGTTGTAGCAATGGATAAGCTTGCTAAGCAGCGTGCTGAAATCGTTTATGGTGAGATTGATCGCAACAAGCTCTTTGTTGGTACAGCAGAAGAGGATTCCCGTTCACTCATGAACATCACATTCGTTCTTAAGCCAGAGTATCAGGAGTTGCAGGATGAGTTTATGGCATTTGCTACTTCTAAGGGTATGGTAGGTGTTAAGGGTCATCGTGATGTAGGTGGCTTCCGCGCTTCTTGCTACAATGCTATGTCTATCGAAGGCTGCCAGGCTCTCGTTGCATGCATGAAGGAATTTGAAGCACAACATTAAAATTAGGAATTAGGAATGAGGAATGAGGAGTTTTTCATTCCTAATTTATATAAATCGCTCATAAGTCCTTGACTGATGAAGGAATCTATAGTAGAGGAAAAGAGTAAGACCTTTGCTTTAAGAATTATAAAGTTGTATAAATACCTGAGGTTCAATAAAAATGAAACTGTAATGTCTCATCAGGTATTAAGAAGTGGGACAAGCATAGGAGCAAATATAGCAGAATCAAGTGGCGCCACCTCAAAAAAAGACTTTCTTGCAAAAGTTTATATATCTTTTCGAGAGTGTTCTGAAACAAAATACTGGTTAGAGATACTTCACGAAAGCGGTTATTTGTCAGATGCAGAATTTCAGTCTATATACGATGATTGTATTGAGTTGAGGAAATTATTGAGTTCTATCACTAAGACTACAAAAATTAATATAAATAATAGTAAGGAAATAGAGGATTAAGATTTTTTGAATTCCTAACTCCTCATTCCTAACTCCTAATTAGAGTAAGATTATGGCAAAAGTTTTGATTGCAACAGAGAAGCCATTCGCTGCTCCTGCTGTTGCTGGAATAAAAGAGATTATTGAGAAGGCTGGTTTTGAACTGGCTCTCCTCGAGAAATATACAGAAAAGGCTCAGCTCCTTGCTGCAGTAGCAGACGTTGATGCTATCATCATCCGTTCTGACAAGATTGATGCAGAAGTAATGGATGCTGCTAAGAATCTTAAGATTGTTGTTCGTGCTGGTGCAGGTTATGACAATGTAGATCTCGCAGCAGCAACTGCACACAATGTGGTTGTTATGAACACTCCTGGTCAGAATGCTAATGCTGTAGCAGAGCTGGTACTTGGACTTCTCGTTTATTGCGTTCGTAACTTCTATAACGGCAAGTCAGGTTCTGAGCTGATGGGTAAGAAGCTTGGTATCCTTGCTTTCGGTAATGTAGGCCGCAACGTAGCTCGTATAGCAAAAGGCTTCGGTATGGAGGTTTGCGCTTACGATGCATACTGCCCAGCTGACGTTATCGAAGCAGCAGGTGTAAAGGCTTGCGCTTCTCAGGCAGAACTCTTCAAGGAGGCTGACATCGTTTCTCTCCACATCCCTGCAACAGCAGAGACAAAGCAGAGCATCAACTACGACCTCTGTTCTACTATGAAGAAGGGTGCTATCCTCATCAACAGTGCTCGTAAGGAAGTTATCGACGAGGCTGGTCTGCTGAAACTCATGGCAGAGCGCGAAGATCTGAAGTACATCACTGACATCATGCCTGATGCTGATGCAGACTTCAAGAAGTTCGAAGGTCGCTACTTCTCTACACCAAAGAAGATGGGTGCACAGACAGCTGAGGCTAACACAAATGCAGGTCTCGCTGCAGCAAACCAGATTGTTGGCTTCATAAAGGAAGGTATTACAAAGTTCCAGGTGAACAAGTAATATATCCTTCTACGATAAATAAATAATCCCCTTTCTGTTAGTCAGAAGGGGGATTTTTATTTCACCTTTCACCTTTCACCTTTCAATCTACTCCCATAACGTACTTTACGAGTAGCATCAGAACAGGTATTGTAACCAGGAATATTCCTATAAGGTCGATGATGAATCCCGACTTTATCATCTTTGTGATAGGAACGTATCCGGAAGCATATACTATTGCGTTAGGAGGTGTTGATACAGGCATCATGAATCCGAGTGACGATGACAGTGCGATGCCGACGGCAACAGGTATAGGACTGAAACCTAACGACAGGGCAGCACCGATGGCGATAGGTGCCATGAGGTTGGTAGATGCCGTATGAGACGTGAGCTCGGACATTATCAAAGCTGCCACACAGAACACTCCTACGAAGAGCCATTCAGACGGATTGCCTCCCAGGGCTTCCTTGAGTCCAAGACCTATCCATGAAGACAGGCCCGTGGTGTACATCATTGAGCCCATTGCCAAACCGCCGCCAAAGAGGAGCAGGGTTCCCCATTCGATACCTTCCACGCCATCCTTCCAACTCATTGTCATCTGACCCGTCTTCAGGTTAACTGGCAGGAAGAAGAGTAATAGTCCGCCAATCATTGCTGCTATTGCTTCAGGGAAGTGGCTGTCATAGAATTTCATCACGTCGGAATCCGTATCATATACAATGCCCAGGATGCTTGGGGCTACCCATAGTACGAAAGCCGTAAAGAAAGCTATCAGGGTATTCTTCTGGGCACGAGTCCATTTGCCAAGGGAATCGACAGAGTTCTGTATGAATTCCTTGGCGCCCTTAATGTGCTCCACATCTGCGGGGAACATGCGCCACAGTACGACATAGGCAAGAATGAAATAGAATATCATCGCAACGGTTCCCCATATCATCCATTGGAAGAAAGATATCTTTGGGGCCTGTGGTGCCAGCTGGTCAAGGAATCCAATCATGATGATGTTCGGAGGTGTTCCGATAGGCGTCATCACACCACCGATGCTGCAGGCATAGGCCGTCATCAGCATCAGTCCTGTGGCATATTTGTAGTTCTTGAGGTCGATAGTCTTGCCGTTTTCAGCCATCATCTCGCGAATAGCCTCCAACAGTCCTAAGGAAATAGGAAACATCATGGCTGCCGTAGCAGTATTACTTACCCATCCGGAACAAAGGATACACGCAAGTCCGATAGCTAAGAAGATGCGCCTTGGGGAGTCGCCAACCCATTTCATAGACATGATGCCATAGGCTATACGTTTGTCAAGACCGTTTACCATCATACCCTTTGCCAGTAAGAAGCCACCCATGAAGAGAAATATCATAGGATTTGCAAACTGTTCATAGGCATCCTTTATAGGTACAATACCCAGTATAACACATAGCGTCGGACCAAATAGTGATGTTAAAGGAATTGCTATTGGTTCTGTAATCCACCAAATAGCAATCAGTGACATTACGGCTAACAGGTGGTGAGCCTGTTCCGACAAGCCATCAATAGGCATCAGCCATAATACGATGGCACACAAAGGGCCTAATACGGCACCTGTCATTTTGCGAATCTGTTCAGTAGAATAATTCATAGTATTTAAACTGTATTTAGTTTCAAGTTTCAGGTTTCAAGTTTCTTACATCCTACATCTTACATCTTACCTCTTACATCTTCCCTCTTACATCTTACATCTTACATCTTACCCTCTTACCCTCTCACCACGATCTCTCTTACTACCTTCATAATGTTGTCAGCTGTTGTGAGAGAAACTTTTTCGTTGGGGCTGTGAGGATACATTATGCGGGGGCCTATTGAGGCGATATGTATTCCGGGAAATTTCTCTACGAGATATCCTGCTTCCAAAGCAAAGTGCATCGAGACAGGTGTGGGCTGAAATCCCAGCACATCCTGAAAGACATCCTCTACAGACGATAGCCAAGGATGATGCATGTCTTCCTCCCAAGGAGATACATGCATGATGGTATCTACTGTAGCACCTGTGAGAGTGAAAATCTTTGAGATATTGTCAGCAAGCTCGTTCATAGCCTGAGTAGAGAAACTCCTGGTGTGGGAAGAGATGAGACACTCCTCATTCTTTTCCGTATCAATAATTCCAATATTATTGCTCGTCTCAACATTTCCGTCTGGACGCATGGTTACAGGTCCGACAGGAATGCCGTTGACACTTGCCAGTATCAGGTGTGTTCCTTCTTCGTTTATTACTGAAGAATGCCATACGGCAGGCTCTGATGTAATAGCCACATCAGGGTCAGTTGCAGAATATTGTTTCTCGATGGCAGCATTACATTGTCCTATGAGAGTATTGAAAGCATCGATATCCTGTTTAGGAATACAAATCTTTGCTTGTGCCTCACCAGGGATGGCAGAATAAGCCTGCCCACCTTTTATATTTATAATATATAGCTTTATGTTTGCCTGACGTATAGCAACCAACAGCAGGTTACACAATATCTTTATGGCGTTAGCACGTCCTTTTCCGATATCTACACCACTATGTCCACCTTTTCCGCCAGCAACAGCAACAGAAAGTGTTACATATCCTTCAGGCATAGCGATGCGTTTGTAAGGCAGATGGGCCACCTGTATGTGTGCTCCTGCTGATGCTACTGTTATTTCGTCATATGCCTCGGAATCTATATTCAGGATGCGTTTCCCCTTAAAGAAATCATTAGCCATATTGGCTGCTCCCGACATATCCGTTTCCTCACAGGTCGTAGTGAGAACTTCGAGTTTCGGGTGGGGTAGAGTGTCGTCAGAAAGTATGCTCAATGCTATTGATAGCCCTATGCCGTTGTCAGCACCTAAAGAGGTGTGGTCAGCCCGCATCCAGTGTTCTCCTTCTTCGTCATATTCTATTGGTGTCACAGGGCCGGGGACAGCATATCCCTCTTCTGCCACACAGACCATATCCATGTGATTGAGCATCACGATTGGCTCCTTGTCTTCATAGCCAGGCGTCGCAGGACTTTCTATCACCACGCAGTTATTCTTGTTTCGCCTGTAAGAAAGATGATGTTCCTCTGCAAACTGACACAGAAAGTCTGCCACAGCCTTCTCCTTATGCGAAGGACGCGGAATGGTACATAGATGCTTGAATATGTCGAGATATGACTGCATGCTATTTCTTTCTTGCCCAGGTATTGGCTAGTATAACGACAAATATTATTGCAACTAATAATACTGCTACGGCACCAAGTTGCGCCTGGATATTATTTCCTACGATAGGCATGGAAACGCAGAAAGCGGCAGTAATGACAGATATACAAGACATCAGAATACGCAGACGTTGGATGTTGACCTTCTTACGTTCCTCCTCACTGGCAGTGTTGTATCCGGCAATGAGTTTGTCACCCTTGCCAAGATAAAATACAATGGCAAGAACAATGAATAATAGAGAAAAGATTATTGCTGGTATCATATTCTTTCGAGTACTAATTCTATTAAGTCAGTAATTGAAGATTTATATTCCGTATTCATCTCTTTGTTGTAGCGGTTGGCAACAACGATGCAGCACGTCATCGCCTTATGTCCTAAGAGAGAAGCCAGTCCGGCAAGAGCAGAAGATTCCATCTCGAAGTTGCAAATCCTCAGGCCGTCATATTCGAAGGCCTCTATCTTTTCGTTCTGGTCAGGGTCTTGTATCGCCAGGCGCACCTCTCGTCCCTGTGGGCCGTAGAATCCTCCGCAGGCGCAGGTGAGACCCTTCACCATATCGTCTCCGGCAATGCGCTCTATGAGGTCTTTGTCTGCGACAGCCACGTATGGTGCAGGCTTTTTCTCCGACCACAGCATGTCTTTCATGAAAGCCTTTTCGAGGGCTAAATCACACACCTCGTCGCGTCCTGCATAATAGTTCAGCAGACCATCGAATCCGATACTCTTTACTGATGCTATAAAAGAGCCTATCGGAGTGAATGGCTGCAGGCCACCACAAGTACCCAGACGCACCAGTTCAAGAGTTTTATGCTCCTGCTTTACCTCACGTTTGTTGAGGTCAATATTCACGAGGGCGTCAAGTTCTGTCATCACGATATCTATGTTGTCGCATCCTATGCCAGTAGAGACACAACTGATGCGCTTGCCCTTATAAGTGCCTGTGATAGTATGGAACTCGCGACTCTGCACCTCGCATTCTATGGCATCAAAATATTTTGCTACCATAGTGACCCTATCCTGATCGCCAACAAGGATTATCTTGTCAGCAATCTGCTCAGGACGCAAATGCAGATGGAATACGCTTCCATCTGCATTTATCGGTAATTCTGATTCTTCAATCATTGAACATTGAGTTTCAAGTTTCAGGTTTCAGGTTTCAGGTCTTTAACCGTTAACCTTTAACCTTTAAACGTTACTTGCCTTGAAGCATTTCGTCCATGTTCTTGGCAGCATTTCTGCCATCGCCCATAGCGAGGATAACAGTAGCACCACCACGCACGATATCACCACCGGCATAGATGTTAGAGCGGCTTGACTGCATGCCCTCATTTACTGCAATGGTATTCTTGCGGCCCAGTTCCAGACCCTGTATAGACTTTGGAACGAGTGGGTTAGGAGAAACGCCAATGGCAACAACCACCTGATCAACATCGATGGTAATCTTCTCGCCTGTTGGTTCTGGAGAACGACGGCCAGACGCATCTGGCTCACCCAGCTTCATAACCTCGAGGACAGCCTGCTGTACAGCACCCTTCTCGTCGCCGAGATATTCTACAGGGTTATGCAAGGTGAGGAATGTGATACCCTCTTCCTTAGCATGCTTTACCTCCTCAAGACGTGCTGGCATCTCCTGCTCAGAACGACGATATACCAATGTCACGTTTGCACCAAGACGCTTTGCTGTACGGCAAGAGTCCATAGCAGTATTACCACCACCTACTACGAGAACGTTCTTACCAAGGTTGATAGGAGTATCAGTCTTTGGGTTGGCAGCATCCATGAGGTTCACACGAGTGAGGTACTCATTAGATGACATTATGTTGATGAGGTTTTCACCTGGTATATTCATGAAGTTTGGCAATCCTGCACCAGAAGCGACGAAGATGCCCTTGAAGCCTTGTGCCTCGAGTTCGTCAGTAGTGATTGACTTACCTACGATAACGTCTGTCTGGAAGTGAACGCCCATCTTGCGGAGGTTCTCTATCTCAACGTCCACGATAGCGTTAGGCAGACGGAACTCTGGAATACCATATTTCAGCACACCACCAATCTCGTGGAGAGCCTCGAAGACATAAACGTCATAACCCTTCTTCACCATATCACCAGCGAATGAGAGTCCTGCAGGACCAGAACCCACAACAGCCACCTTTATGCCGTTAGAAGGTGCTACGTCAGGCAGAGAGATGTTTCCGCTCTGTCTCTCGTAGTCAGCCGCAAAGCGCTCCAGATAGCCGATTGCCACAGCAGGCTCGTTCATCTTCAGGTGGATACACTTGCTCTCACACTGCTTCTCCTGAGGACAAACACGTCCACAGACAGCAGGCAGGGCAGAAGTGTCCTTCAGCACCTTGGCAGCAGCCAGGAACTGGCCACGCTCGATATTCTTGATGAATGAAGGAATATTAATGTTTACAGGACAACCCTCTACGCAAGAAGGATTAGCGCAGTCGAGACAACGCTTAGCCTCAGTGAGAGCCATCTCCTTTGTCAGACCCTGGTTAACCTCTTCAGTACGTGTTGTAGCACGATATACTGGGTCCAGCTCAGGCATTACGACACGTGGAATAGCAGTACGCTCTTTTGGCTTCATGCTCTTGCGGAGCTCTTCACGCCAAGGAGCCTTACGGTCTGTGAGCACTTCGATAGAGTCGTCAACAGGAGCATTGTCCATCTTGACGTCTGTGTGCTCATTATATGCTGTCTCCACATCCTGATAAACGTGGTCAGCATAGTGTTCCATCTCTTCCTGCTCTTCACGCTTGAAGGTTCCCATGCGCTTGAACATCTCGTCCCAGTCAACGAGGGCACCGTCAAACTCAGGACCGTCAATGCAGACAAACTTTGTCTTGCCACCGATTGTCAGACGGCAGGCACCACACATACCAGTTCCGTCAACCATGATAGTGTTCAGCGAAACGTCTGTTGAGATGCCGTACTTCTGTGTCATGAGGCAAGAGAACTTCATCATTATTGGAGGTCCGATAGCGAAAGCCTTATCGATATGCTCCTGCTGGCAGAACTTCTCGATGCCGACTGTTACGACACCCTTTTCGCCCTTAGAGCCATCGTCAGTCATGATGATTACCTCGTCAGAAGAAGCACGAATCTCGTCCTCCATGATTACGAGGTCAGCAGTACGTCCTGCTATGACAGAGAGCACTCTGTTGCCAGCAGCCTTCAGACCACGGATGATAGGGAGCATAGGAGCAGCACCCAGACCACCGCAGGCACAGATAACAGTACCAAACTTCTCGATGTGTGTAGGGTTGCCGAGAGGTCCTACGATGTCTGCAACAGAATCACCTACATTCAGGCTGCAGAGTTTTGTTGATGACATACCAACCTCTTGTATCACCAGCATGATGCATCCTCTTTCGATGTCAGCATCGGCGATAGTAAGTGGCATACGTTCAGAGTGCTTGTCAACACGCACGATAACAAAGTTTCCCGGCTTGCGACTCTTCGCAATCAAGGGAGCTTCAATCTCCATACAGAATACCTTCTCGGAGAATTGCTTTTTAGAAAGAATTTTGAACATAATATTTTTGTATCTGAATAATCGGAATAATCTGAATAATCGGAGCCTTAGACCTTTGACCTTAGACCTTTGACTATTATTTTATAATCTCTACCCCCATATATGGAACCAACGCTGCTGGCACTTTGATGCCGTCTTCTGTTTGGTTGTTCTCGAGGATAGCAGCGACGATGCGAGGGAGGGCAAGGGCAGAACCGTTCAAGGTGTGGCAGAGCTCTGTCTTCTTTGTCTCGCTGTTGCGATAGCGACACTTCAGGCGGTTTGCCTGGTAAGTATCGAAGTTTGATACAGATGATACCTCAAGCCAACGACCCTGTGCCTCAGAATAAACCTCGAAGTCATAGCAGATAGAAGATGTGAAACTCTGGTCGCCACCACACAGCAACAAGATTCTGTAAGGCAGCTCCAACTTCTTCAGCAGTCCCTCTACATGCTCCAGCATCTCCTTGTGAGACTCCTTTGAGTGCTCAGGCTTGTCGATGCGTACTATCTCTATCTTTGAGAATTCATGCAGGCGGTTCAGACCACGCACATCCTTACCATAGCTGCCAGCCTCTCTGCGGAAACACTGTGTGTAGGCACAGTTCTTGATAGGCAAATCCTTCTCGTCGAGGATTACATCGCGATAGATGTTTGTCACAGGCACCTCTGCTGTTGGAATGAGATAAAGGTCATCCACCTCACAATGATACATCTGACCCTCCTTGTCAGGCAGCTGTCCTGTGCCGTAGCCAGAAGCCTGGTTAACAACTGTCGGAGGCATTATCTCTGTATATCCTGCTGCACGAGCCTGATCGAGGAAGAAGTTGATGAGGGCTCTCTGCAGACGTGCTCCCAAGCCGATATAGACAGGGAATCCAGCACCAGTAATCTTTACGCCCAAGTCAAAGTCGATGAGGTTATATTTCTTTGCCAGCTCCCAGTGGGGCAGTGGATTAGCGATACCCAGTGAAGGATTAACATCCCAGTTGCCGACGGTATCTGTGCCGTCACACTCCTTCAGGTTGCTCTTTACCACATGGTTGTCTTCTGCAGCACTTCCTTCTGGTACTTCGTCGTAAGGAATGTTAGGAATCTGGCACAGCAATGTCACGAGCTGCTGTTCAGCCTTAGCCTTCTCCTCTTCCAATGCCTTGCTTTTTTCCTTCAAGGCTGCAACATCAGCCTTAGCCTTTTCTGCAGCCTCTTTGTCGCCCTGCTTCATGAGCATACCGATGCGGCTGGCTTCCTTCTTCTGTTCTGAGAGGCAGTTGTCCAGTTCCTGTTGTGATTCACGACGTTTCTTGTCAACAGCAATAACCTCCTCTATAGCCTGCTCAGCATTAGGAAAGTGTTTCTTATTCAGTCCCGCAATAACGCGAGCCTTCTCTTCTGTAATAAGTTTTAATGTAAGCATTTTTAGTTTATAATGTTTTTAATTTTTTAATCTTAGATTAATTCCGCGCAAAGTTACGAATTTTTTTTCATACCAACAAATAAATGTTATTTTTTTCTTGTGTGTTCAGATACTTTTATATAATTTTGCAGCGGAAACCTCGATATTGTTATCGCTCGACAAAGTAAAAAACATTTGCTATGATAAAAAATACAATACTTACCATTCTGCTCAGTCTTTGTGGAATTGCAATACCAGTTAATGCACAAGTGATGCGTGCTGCCGACCTTGAGAAGTATGCCAAAGAAAGATATGGTGACAAATGGCTTGATGCAGCTGCAAACCTCGCAAAAGACGTACGTTTCGACAAAAATCAGTCTATGACCTATCAAGAGGTTATTGAGGCTCCTGGCAAGACCAAACAACAGCTCTATGTGATGCTCAACTATTGGGCCACCGCTACCTTCAAGGACAAGCAGGCTATAACTCTCAACGATAAGGATGCAGGCTGTATCATCATCTCATCTACCATCGATGCTATTGCTGACCATACAGGCACGCTATATCGTTATATTGTGAATATCACGCCTATTATCAGGATAGACATCAAAGACGGCAAGGTGCGTGTGACATATACTGTGCAGAACTATGACGTGCTGAAGGTAGAGAGTGGTGGATGGCTGGGAGGCCTGACAGAGACGGACAAAGACCGCAACAGACGCAAAGATGTCTATGGTGATGGTAAGCGCATGAATGCCGACAAGACGGACAGACACCTCTATGACGAACAATGGCAGATAGACCTGCGCTATCCCTTCGTAGAGAAAGATTCCCAGAAGCGCACCTGCGCCAAAGCCCTCGTCATGACACATGCCTATTCTAATGCCATCATGGATAAGATAGAAGAAGCAGTCAAGAACGGTCTTATAGGCAACGAAGACGATAATTGGTAGGACCGTAAAAGTTGTATCAATAAGTAAAGAACGTTTTCGTTAAGCCAGATGAGCAATGCCAAGC
>CAMJIL010000002.1 GCA_946405805.1 uncultured Prevotellaceae bacterium
CTTTTGCATAATAAACCCCGAAAGTTTTTTGTCTAACTTTCGGGGTGCATATCACCTGCGCTCCTGCTTCTTTTTAAAGAGACCCTCCCCAGCCCTCCACTTAAAGGGAGGGGGGAATGTTCAAAGATGCGTTTAAGTTATGCAAAATGGAAAATCGCTTTTACATTTTCATGACGTAGCATCTTCGACGAAGTCAATGTTCAATAATAAATAAACTTTCATAACACAATGCACAAAAAAGAAATCCTCAAATACGCTCTTCAGACGGCAATAAACATTCTTGCAGCTATACTTACTGCCATCGGTGCAACGAGCTGCATAAGGTAAACGTATTATTATGAAAACATTACTACATTCTTCCGTGCGCCTGTTGGTGGTACACTGCGTTGCTAACAGGTGCAACATACCCTTCAGCACAGAAACGCTTATTGCCTGTGGCAAGAAGAAGTTCGGACAATGCTCATACCATTATTATGTTCGTCGCAATGGTGACATAATACCACTGCTTCCAGAAACAGTCCGAGGCGTTCATGCACGCAATTACAATCACTGCTCCCTCGGCATAGTCTATGAGGGAGGACTTGACGAGAAAGGGCGTCCTGCTGACACCCGAACAGAGATGCAGAAGGCTTCTCTTTGGTCGCTGCTGAAAGAACTGAAGGCAGAATATCCTAATGCCCGCATCGTAGGACATAACGAACTGCCAGGTGTAAAGAAAGCCTGCCCCTGTTTCTCCTGTAAAACAGAGTATGCAGATTTGTAATTCAAAACGAAAAAAAATATAGCGGAGGCTGCATTATTGGTGCGGCCTCCGCTTGTGCGGTAAAAGGACTACTGCTGCTTAGGCAGAAAAGACAGTTATTAGTTTTTTCGGTCGAATATAGACATTTATCAAAGAGGATGTGCCTATTCTGGCACATCCTCATTGTCATTAAGGTATTTGCTTTGTTTACGAAGGTCAAAGGTATTTTTCTTCACTCTCTTCCTGCTCAGGTCATAGACATCGTTGTCTTTCTTTATAACCACCTGCGTGCCGTCAAGTACTTTTCTCGTTTCGCCATTCCTTTGCGAAGAGGCAGCAGCATTCGGAACGCCCGTCGGCTGTTCTTTTACAAGGTCATCAATAAACATATTTATTTTCTCTGACGATACATGCTGCATCACCACTACATGTGCCAGTTCACCGCCAAAGCGGTCATCATAACCCTGTGCCAAGGTGTATTTGCTAACCACACGCGGTGAGGGACGTCGGAAGAATACTGTATTACTGTATTCGTTTACCCAGCACGGCCACCCTATAGAGTCCAGCTTATGCTTCAGATAATCCCTTTGTGCGAATAGCTTGGCTGCCTGATATGTCCAGCCGTTGAATCCGGTATATTGTATGAGCCACCAGAACTTCAGGGGGTCCAGCGCATCGCGTGAGCAGTTTATCATACGCATATTGCTGTTCAAATAGGTCACATTATAATCTACCTGCTTCTCATACACATCACGGGTGCAGATGAACAATCCGCAGGGCGAATCGATGCCGAAGAACTTATGTCCGCTGATGGCGATAGATTCGAAGTGCATCACGTCGCGATTCACCATGTCTCTATGTGGCGTGAAGGGCAGATAACCTCCAAAGAGAGCAGCATCCACATGGCGATATATAGCCGGTATCTCAGGATGTGCATCCAGCACGGCATTCAACGCCTTCTGATCATCAATGGCACCCTTGAATGTCGAACCCATAGCATATACCATCAGCACAGGGCGTGAGGTAACCAATACCTTCTCTAATGAGTCGGGAATCATACGTCCCATCTCGTCGCTCGCCACCAGTCGCATCTCCAGATTCTGCAGGTGTGCCAGACGCATGTTTGAGTAATGCGCCTCATTGCTTACGTAGAGTACCGGCTCCATCTGTGTCTTATTGCGCAGATAGTTGACACCAAAATATATGCCATGATTGTTGCCGTCAGTTCCGCTGTGCGTCACAAGTCCCCATACGTCGGTCAGGCTGAAACCGTAGAGCGGTGCAAAAAACTCTATCACCTGACGCTCGAACGTCTGCGTTGACAAAGTGCTGGGGGCATCCGTCATCGGGTCACCTGCATTGTTAAGGTTCACAACATCCATACCTGAATCGATATACCATTGGTAAAACTTTGCCAACAACGATTCCTGACTGGCAGGATAGCCTAATGTCGTCTGCTGTGCCTTTTTCCATACCGGAACCATAGCATCCAACTGCTTATAACCAGATTCCTGTGCCCATGATGATGCAGAAACACACAACAGGGCAACGAACAAAGCAAATAATTTCTTCATAGTTTTTTACATTTTACTATAATCCAAATTCTTTCCAACTGAAGGTTTATACTCCTAATTCTTACACCTAAAGGTATAAGCGGCAGAGCCGATTACCTAACTCCCGACACCATCTGTGCCACCGTATAGGCTGTTGTCCAGGCGGCCTGGAAGTTGAAGCCGCCAGTGATGCCGTCGATGTCGAGGACTTCGCCTGCGAAATAGAGGTGGGGCACATGACGGCTTTCGAGGGTGGAGAGGTTGATGGCCTTCAGGGACACACCACCACAGGTGACGAACTCGTCCTTGAAGGGGGCACGGCCTGCTATCTCGAAAACATCGTTCTGCAAGACATTGACAAGGCGGTTGATGTCCTTTTTATTTATCTCTGCCCAACGTATTGTTGCCTGCTGCTCCAAGGACTTCTGCAACAAGTATGCCCACAGACGCTGCTGCAAACCGAAAGGACAATAGGACGACAGCTGCTTCTGGGCATGAAGTTTCTGCTGCTCCCCTATCCTACCCCGTATCTCTTCTTCCGACAGTTGCACCCACCGGATGCTGAGGGGAGAGTGGTATTCCCGTTCTGCCAGATGGCGTGCCGCATAGCTTGAGAGCCGCAGGATGGCCGGACCGCTCACGCCCCAATGGGTTATCAGCAGGGGTCCGTCGGCGCGCAGTTTTGTTCCGGGCAGCATGGCGGTGACATCACTAACAACAAGGCCCTGCAGCGCCTGCAGCTGTTTGTCGGCAACAGAAAAGGAGAACAGCGACGGCACGGGAGCCTCTATCTCATGCCCCAAAGCGGCCAGCCACTCCAAGCCCTTGCCGCTGGGCGAACCGCCTGTCGTAACGACGACGTTGTCGAAGCCCTCTAACTGCGAGAGCGATGTTATCTTTTCGCCGGTGCGTATTCTGACGCCATATCTGCGGGCAAGGGAGAGGAAGCAGTCGATGATGGCATGCGAATCCTGTGCCTTCGGAAAGACACACTCGTCATCCTGCGTCAACAATGGCACGCCGTGGTTTTCAAACCACTCATAGGCATCCCGATGGTCGAAGACATTAAAGAGCCGCTTCATCAGCCGATGACCACGCGGATAGACCTGCTGCAGGTCCGTCACATTGGCAAAGGAATTAGTGCAGTTGCAGCGTCCGCCGCCGCTCACCTCAACCTTCGCGAGCACCCGCTGGCTGCGCTCGAAGATGGTAACATCCATCTCCGGCATCATCTCTTTCAGGTTTACGGCAAGGAAAAATCCAGCCGCCCCACCGCCTATGACTGCTGTCCTCAAGTTTAGTTCTTCTTCATGTGAGCCACAACCTTTGCCAGTAAGGTTGAGACATCGTTGGCCAAGGATAGGTTGGTCTTCCTATAACTTTCATAGAATGGTTCTTTCTCGATAGAGTTAAGCACCTGCAGGTCATGCAAATCCACCTTTCCAACCATATACATCATCAGCAGCGGAGTCGTATTTCTCTCCATGAAAGAGAGGACACCGTTTATCGTTTTTGTCACCCTTTCCTTCTGCTCTTCCGGAAGTTTTGAATTTGCAAGAGCATTATCTGCGACAACACTTTTTGCAGCCTCAATGGAGGCCTTGAAATTCTCACGGGCAAAATTAACATCCATCCAATGGAGTATTTCCTTCTTCAGCTCCGGGTCACAATCAGGCTCCTGCAGGTCTTCGGGTGTTCCACCCATAATGAGAGTCATCATCTGGGGGAACAGTTTCTGCTTAAACTCCTCCCCCTGACTTGAAGCAACGGCAGAAAGGACTTTCTTCTGAATAGCTAGCTCTTCCGGTTGCAGGAAGAAAGAGACCATGTCACTGAAGTCCTTCTCGGGCATATTCTTACGATAATGGTCTGCAATCCATTCCACAGCCTCATTCTCAAACTGGGATTTGAAGTATTCGACATCAACATTTGGAGTTTGAGACAACTGCTCAAACATCTTCGTATTGAAAGACGAGATTGCCTCATTGTCCATGAGTTTCGTTATTCCGTCGGTATAGTTGTCGGCACTGACGGTTGTGAGCTGCATAAAGAGAGCTGCAATGAATGACAGAATGACTCTTTTTTTCATATCTTTAAAGGGTTTGAATTTTCAACGGTGCAAAGGTACGAAAAAATAATACATAATTCATAATTCATAATTCATAATGCATAATTAAGAGGTAAGAAGTAAGGGGGTAAAGAAATTTTCTGCTGCATTTTTTGGTACTTTCATCTCTTTTTTGTACTTTTGCAGCCGCAAACGCGATTGGGTAAATGGGAATCAGGTGAGAGACCTGAGCTGTTCCTGCAGCTGTAAGCCCTTTTTTCCTGTTACAAACAAGCCACTGACCACTTGTCGGGAAGGCGTAACAGAGAGGGTAAGCCAGAAGACCGACCTTCTTGCGAATACGATATCACTCCCAGGATTTGGAGTCGGATAATGAAGCATATAATATATAATAAGGTGTATGTCATGCTTTCGTGCATGATGTGTTGGTGTATTTTCGCATCAGCACAGAAACAGCATACCCTTGACAATATAGAAATTGTTTCACGTCATACCTTCTCTGATATCATACCCACCCAAACACTAAAAGGCAAAGAACTGGAAAAACTCAATGCCTTGAGTGTTGCCGACGCCTTACGCTATTTCTCTGGTCTTCAGATAAAAGACTATGGCGGCGTCGGTGGCCTCAAGACTGTAAACATCCGCTCTATGGGCAGCCAGCATTTAGGTGTATATTATGACGGCATACAGCTGGGCAATGCACAGAACGGACAGATAGACCTGGGACAGTTTGCCCTTGATAACGTGGAGGAGATTTCCCTGTATAACGGCCAGAAGTCGTCCCTGATGCAGACGGCCTCTGACTACGGCAATGCCGGCAATGTGTATATCCGCACCCGAATGCCTAAATTCGTCGGTGATGAACGGACGCATTTTCGTGGGAAGGTGAAGTACGGTTCCTCAAACATGCTGCAGCTGGCGGCCCTGCTGGAACAGAAGTTCTCGGACAAAGTATCAGCATCCTTCAATCTTGGTACGCTGACCTCCGACGGCAAGTATAAGTTCCGCTATTCCCGCAAGAACAGCGACGGCACAACAGCCTACGACACCACCGCCATCCGCCAGAACGGTGATGTGCAGACCATACGCCTCGAAGGAAACCTCAACGGCCTCATCGAACGCGGCTCATGGTATTTCAAGGCTTACACCTACCAGTCAAACCGCGGCATTCCGGGGGCTATCGTCAACAATGTATGGAAGAGGGCAGAACGTCAGGTGGACAGCAACACCTTCTTCCAAGGATCTTACCAAAAGGACCCTGCCGACTGGTATTCTTTCCGCGTGATGGGAAAGTATGCCAACTACTATACCCACTACCAGAATCCCGACACCACGACGATGATGGTCGATAACAAATACCGTCAGCAGGAAGCCTACGTCAGCACCTCACATGCCTTTGAGATACTCCCCTGGTGGAGCGCCAGCATTGCATACGACGTGAGATGGTCGAAGCTGACCAGCGACATGTACACCTGTCCTGAGCCTTACCGCTGGACCCACATGGTGGCCATCGCATCAGCGGTGTCTTTCAAGAAATTCTCCGCACAGGCTTCCCTCCTTTATAATAATACGCGCGATAAGGGCGAGTCATCCGCAGCAGGTACTACCCCCGTGGGAGCCGACATGAAGATTTCACGCTTCACCCCTGCCCTCTTCATGAACTGGTATCCTTTCCGCACGAGGGACTTCTCTGTACGCGGTTTCGTGAAGAACAATTTCCGCATGCCGACCTTCAACGACCTTTACTATGCCGAGGTGGGCAACAGCAACCTCAAACCCGAGAAGGCGACGCAGTATGACCTCGGTGCGACATATACGGCAAAGATATGCAAGACGGGCCTCATCACCCTGAAGGCTGACGGCTATTATAATGTTGTCCGCGACAAGATTATCGCCTACCCGAAAGGACAGCAGTTCCGCTGGACGATGCTCAACCTTGGCAAGGTGCATATCACGGGCGTTGACTTCGAGGCCCACGGCCAGATGCAGATCAGCAAGGTTAAGGCGGGTCTGCGTCTGCAATACACCTACCAGCGTGCAGTTGATGTGACCGACGAGAACGACTCTTACTACAAACACCAGATTCCGTATATCCCAAAGCATAGCGGTTCTGCCATTGCCGACATAGAATGGAAGGCTCTCTCCTTCGTCTATTCCTTTATATATACCGGCAAACGCTACAACCAGCAGGAAAACATAGAACGTAACTACATGGAGCCGTGGTACACCTCCGACTGCTCCATATCATATAGCATGCCTGTGAAGAAGACCATCCTGAAGGCCACTTTTGAGGTCAACAACATCTTCTCGCAGGACTATGACGTAATATTAAACTATCCAATGCCAAAACGTAATTATGCAATCAGTCTTTCAATACAGTTATAAGGTATTCCTTATCATGTCGGCATTCGCGCTGACTCTTTCCTCTTGTCGCAGTGATGATGCAACATCCTCTTCATCGGACGTTCCTCAGAAACCTTCCACCGGCGACGGCTTTATGTATGTGCTCTGCGAAGGCAACATGGGGTCTAACAAGTGTCAGCTTGATCTCCTCAATACCGCCTCCTTTGAATATACGCAGAATATCTACCCTATCGCGAACCCATCCGTTGTGAAGGAACTGGGCGATGTGGGCAACGACATAAAGATTTACGGTTCAAAGCTGTGGATTGTCGTCAACTGCTCCAACAAGGTTGAGGTGTGCGACGCCAGGACATGTGTCCGCAAGGGACAGATGAACATTCCGAACTGCCGCTATTTAGCATTCGACGGTGGCTATGCATATGTCTCCTCCTACGTCGGACCGGTTCAGATTGATGCCAACGCCCAGATTGGCAGGGTGTATAAGGTTGATACCCTGACATTGGAGATAGTCGGCCAGGTAGAGGTCGGCTATCAGCCGGAAGAGCTGGCCGTTGTCGGTAACAAGTTGTATGTAGCCAATTCCGGCGGCTACCTTGTGCCAAACTACGACAAGACTGTCAGCATCATAAATCTCGATACCTTCACGGAAGAGAAGAAAGTTGACGTTGCCATCAACCTCCACCGTCTGCAGGCCGACAAATACGGTCAGGTATGGGTCAGCTCACGCGGTGACTACAGCACTACCCCGTCACGCCTCTACTGGATGAAGGATGGCATTGTCGGCGGTTCCATCGATGTTCCAGTGTCTTCTATGTGCATCGTGGGCGACTCGCTGTACTATATCGGCACTGCATGGAGCAACCAGACGCAGAAGAACACCGTAAAGATGGGACTTGTCAATGTCCGCACCCATGAGGAGATACAGACCAACCTCTTCAACAGCAGCGAGGCACGCTCTATGACATTGCCATACGGCATCATAGTACATCCGGAGGCGAAAGACTTCTACCTCATGGATGCCAAGAACTATGTCTCAAGCGGTAGTCTGCTCCACTTCTTTGCAGATGGTACTTTCGACAGGAAATGGACTACGGGCGATATTCCTTCAAGGGCTGTCTTCGTAAGGAGTTCTTCGCTCGACCCACATAACTACGTTCCCCGCACCGGTGGCACATCGGCTTTCATCTTTGCCGTTGACGAATACGTTCCTGCTCCCGGACAGTTTGTGAACACCATGCCGCAGTATGAGGACGGCGACGATGCTGCCGCTATGGCCAAGAAGTGTACCAATCTCCTTGCCAACAACAATGGCGGCGTTGTGACATTGGGCGGCTACGGCGGTTATATCACCTTCCACTTCGACCATTCCGTAAAGAATGTTCCCGGGGAGTATGACCTTCTCATCAACGGCAATGCCAATGCCAGCAGTGCTGAAGCGGGTATCGTCATGGTGTCACAGGATACGAACAACAACGGCCTGCCCGATGACGAATGGTACGAGTTGTCCGGTTCTGCCGATGTCGATAGTGTCGGAAAGGTTATCTACGGTTATCAGTGTACATACACCTATACCCCCATGAGCAACATTCCATGGAGCGACAACATGAACAACAGCGGCACCGTTGACCGCAACACATTCCATGCTCAGGAGTATTTCCCATTGTGGCTTAAAAACAAGGGAACACTGACATTCTTCGGCACACGTCTGCCAAATAATGCCCACGACACATCAGGAAGCGGAACATATTGGGTTCTCGACGCCCTGCGCTATGGTTATGCCGACAACAAACCAAACACCGACATCGAAGCGAACTCCTTCAAGATTGACTGGGCAGTAGATCCCGTAACACGCACTCCTGTGTCACTGCAATATGTTGATTTCGTCCGTGTCTATACCGCCCTCAACCAGAAGGCCGGCTGGCTCGGAGAAACATCAACGGAGATTTCCGGAGCAAAAGATTTGCATCAAGAATAAATCCTAGGAGAACCCAGGAAAACCTAGGCATGCCTAGGAAAGCCTAGAAAAAATAATTTTAAATAAAAAAAAAGACTATGAAGAAAATCTACTTATCATTACTTTTTGCAGCCGCCAGTGTTGTGGCTGCCAATGCACAGGTTGCAACGTTTGAAGACATCGTAATCGGCGAAGAAGGCCACATGAGCGTTTCTACAGAAGATGACGATGACCGTACAGAATTCACCAGCGGCAGCTACACCTTCGCTACCGGCTGTATGCACGACTGGGACTATTGGTACTGGTTCGGTTATGCCAACCAGAAGGAAACAACCTACACCACCCTCGATGACCAGTGGAGAAACATCGTTGGCGGCGGCTACAACGGTTCTGCAAATTATGGCGTAGCTTATGCTGCTGCCTTCAACGGTCCTTGCTATGTTACCGTTCCCGGTGACGAGGGCGCAACAGTGCCTGGTTTCTACATCACCAACTCTGCATACGCTTACACCTCTATGCTCAACGGTGACGGATATGCAAAGAAGTTCGGATTGGGCGACTGGTTCAAGCTCACCATCACCGGCTATGCTGGCGATGAGGTGACAGGTACAAAGGAATACTACCTTGCCGACCTTCGCGATGCTGCAAAGGCATACATCATCAACGACTGGCGCTATGTTGACCTCAGCGGCCTGGGTAAGGTAACGAAGATTGGCTTTGAGCTTTCAAGCACTGATGGTGAAGATGCTTGGAGTATGAAAACCCCTGCATACTTCTGCTTCGATGACTTCGGCGCTACAGGCACGGAGATTCTGCCAGAGAAGAACATCAACTTCGCTGCCACCTTCGAGGACATCACCGTTGAGGGCACAGAGTCTTTCTTTGCCGACAAGACACAGGTCGGTGTGAACCCGTGGAATTCTGTTGACTACACTCTCGACACCTATTACTCTAATTCATGGGGAAGCGACTACTTTGCCGACTACGTAGTAAGCAACTGCACTGCTACCGACGGCACAAGTTATGACAAGCCTTACCAGTCAACAGCCGGCGGTGCAAAGAACGGCAACAACTATGCTGTCTTCTTCGCTGACTACTACAATACTGTTGACGGTTCTATCTATCTCGCTGCTCCAAGCAGGGTTTCAGGTTTCTGGGTTTGTAACACCACATACGTAGCATACGGCATCAAGAACTGGGACGGCATGAGCAGTGACAATAAGCCATTCGGTCAGGATGACTACTTCAAACTCTTCATCACCGGCTATGACATCAATGGTGAAGAGACAGGCACAGTAGAGCAGATGCTCATCGACTGCACCGATGCCAAGGAGTGGCACTACATCAAGGACTGGCGCTGGGTTGACCTCACATCTCTCGGCAACAACGTGATGTATGTGAAGTTCACGTTCGACGGTACAAAGAAGAACGACTGGGGTCTCACCACTCCTACATACTTCTGCATCGACGACTTCGGCGGCGACGCTCCTGCGAAGAATACTCCATACGAAGTTATCGAACAGCCTACTGCCATCACTAATGTAGCAGCCGAGAAGAGCAACAACGCTGTACGCAAGTTCTTCAAGGGCGGACGTCTCGTCATCGCCAAGGACGGCAAGCTCTTCAATGCCAGCGGAGCAGAGGTGAAATAAGAGACCCTCCCCGCCCCTCCCTTAAAGGGCGGGTGAGAGATGATAATATTAAGAATGAAAAAGAATTATTGTATTGTATTGTATCTTGCGGTGCTGCTATTCCTTGCCTCGTGTAAGGGTGGTGGCACCGCTGCCTTGAATGAGGAGGGCCCCTACTCCCGCGTCATCGTCACCACCACCGTCCATACCGCGCTATTTCGCGAACTGGGTGCCGGCGACTGCATCGTTGACACGTGTGAGGTGGATGACGGCAATCCCGATATCGAACGCATCATCAGCCACAATCCTGACGCCATATTCCTCTCGCCTTACGAGGGTCAGAACTTCGAGAAGATACGCAAGTTAGGCATTCCCATTGTCGAGATGCCCGACTACTTGGAGCCTACCCCGCTGGGCAGGGCTGCGTGGATGAAACACTATGGCAAACTGCTCGGCAAGGAGCGCGAAGCTGACAGCCTGTATGCCGTCGTGGAGAGCGCCTATAATGCCCTGCGCGATTCTGTGCGTCAGCATCTGGCAGGTAGCAAGACTCCCAAACCACGCGTATTCACCGAGATGAAAATCGGTTCTACATGGTATGTGGCTACGGGACATTCCTACATCGCCACTCTCATTGCCGATGCCGGCGGTGATTATATCTTTAAAGATGTAGAGGGCAAGGGCTCGAAGCCTTTCAACCCCGAAGTGGTGTTCGATAGGGCACAGGATGCAGACATCTGGATGTTCAAATACGGTGCTTCACGCGACAAGACGCTTGACGAGCTGGCCGCAGACTGGACCAACAACAGCCATTTCCGTGCCTTCCAACAGGGCATGGTATTCGGATGCAACCTCTCAAAGACACGTTACTTCGAAGAGACACCGTTCCATCCTGAACTGCTGCTGCGTGATTTTGTAAATATCATTACCCCCGGCACACTAAAAGACACTTCAACGCGTTATTACAAGAGGACCCTCCCCAGTCCTCCCTTAAAGGGCGGGAGATAAGTTATTGGTTATCGTTTTTCGTTATGAAAAAAGCCGTATTATTTCTTCTCTGTTCCCTGTTGCTGCTGTTTGTGGGCAACCTGCTTTTCGGTTCGGTGAGCATCCCTGCCGCTGAGGTGTGGACTATCATCACGGGCGGTGAGGCAGAGAAGGAATCGTGGCGTTTCATTATCCTTGAGTCGCGTCTGCCGCAGGCCATCACGGCCATTCTCTGCGGTGCGTCGCTGGCGGTAAGCGGTCTGTTGCTGCAGACATCCTTCCGCAACCCCTTGGCAGGCCCTTCTATCCTCGGCATCACAAACGGTGCCTCCCTCGGCGTAGCCATCGTCATGCTCATTGCCGGCGGTACGGTGGCAGGCACAGGCGGCAACATCGCCGTGGTGCTCGGAGCACTCATCGGTTCCCTATCGGTGATCGTGCTGTTGCTCTTCCTGGCATCGGTGATACATTCCAACATAATGCTTCTCATCGTAGGCATCATGGTCAGTTTCCTCGTCTCCTCGATAGTGTCGCTGACGTATATCTTTGCCAATGCCGACAACGTACATGCCTATGTCATGTGGGGCATGGGCAGTTTCTCTGATGTCACAACTGAACAGCTGCCGTGGTTTGGCAGTGTCTCGCTGTTGGCACTCGTTTTGGCAATAACCCTCATAAAATCCCTCAATGCTTTGCTTCTTGGTGATGACTATGCCCACAACCTGGGCATCAACATCCACCGCACCCGCTGGATGATACTCCTCTCCACCGGTTTATTGACAGCCATCGCGACAGCATACTGCGGTCCCGTGGCATTCCTCGGACTCGCAACGCCACACATAGCACGCCTGATGCTCAACACCAGCAACCACCTACAGGTGCTCCCCGTCACCATCCTCACGGGCGCCACCATGGCACTGGCCTGCAACCTCATCTGCATCTTACCACCCGTCATGATACCCCTCAACGCCGTAACGCCAATCTTCGGCGTTCCCGTTATTCTCTACATCATCTTCCGCAAAGCCGAATAGACCTTAGACCTTTGACTTTTGTCCCCTTTTCATCACCCAAATTATTTAAAAGGGTAAAAAAATGCCCACGTGAAGCATTATTTTCACGCGGGCGACAATCCATCAATCTTAATACCTATTGAGATCGGGAATTACTTCAATCAAACTGCTAACTGTTGGTGTTTTTCGTCGATGCAAAGGTACATATTATTACCCATATCTACGAATTCTTCAGGATGCGGGGCGGAGATTTTTGCAAATTTTGCAAGAATTTTGTAAATTCTGCATAATTTTTTGTAAATGCTTCACATCGTTTCGCCGGTTTCTCGCAAATTTGCAGTACCTTTGCAGCAGTTTTTGAAAATTTCTATTTAGGAAACATATATTATATGTACGAACAGGACGGACTACAAGACCATTACTACATGATACTCTATGGTGCAGCAACGATGTTTGCGGCACTTGCGGGTCTCTATCTGCTCTTTAGACATCGCAACGCCCTGTCAGACGCCGAACCACCCCTCGCCCTGCGCCGATGGACAGCAGCATTCTTCGCAGCAATAGCAATGAGCCACGTATGGTGGACAGCAATAGGCACCGTTGTGTTAAAGAATAATCTGTTCATACGCAATGCCATAAACATAATGCTCGACAGCGTGACACTGGTGCCGCTGATGATGACAGTGCTGCTGAAAATGCTGCAAGACCGGCGCAGACCATTATGGCCCGTTCCCGCTGCCATACTGCCCGCTGCTGCAGTTACCATATACCTCGGCATCATAGAGCGCAACCCCATCTATGAGGACTTTCTCAGAATATACCTGCTCATCACGGCAACGGCATTCATTACATATATGATATATGCCGTAAAGCAATACGGAGAATGGCTGCACGACAACTATGCCGACCTGAAACACAAGGAAGTATGGCAGAGCATGCTACTGATGGTTATCATACTGCTGATGTTCTACGGCTACAAGACAAACTTCGGAGGCTTCCTGTCTGAATACCTCGTACAACTGAACACCATCGTGCTCATAGTCTTCCTGACATGGCGCGTAGAAACACTGCAGCAGCTCGATGAAGAACAGGAAGAGGAAACCTTTGAAGAACTCACAACCAGCAGCGAACCTGCCAGCAAACTGCCAAACCATATAGGACCACTGCTAAAGAAACACTGCGAAGAATCCCTTTTGTACCTGCAAAACGACCTGACACTACACAGACTGAGCACAGCAATAGGAACAAACCGCACATACCTGAGCGCCTATTTCCAACAACAAGGCATAACGTACAACTCGTACATCAACCGTCTGAGAACAGAACGATTCATGCAATTATATCGCGATTCTATCGACAATAACAAGCCCTTCAGCGTGCAGGAAACAGCAATCGAAAGCGGATTTCAAAGCTACCGAACCTTCGCGGCAGCATTTAAAACATCAATGGGAATGACAGCAAGTGAATGGATGGAAAAAGAAAAAGAGACATAAAAAAGCATAGCCCCCACCAAAAAAATAGGAAGTTTTATTTATTTTAGCACTTAAACAATTCCTTATAACAAGCTAGGACGGTGGGAAGCTATGCCGACTATTTTTCAGATATGTAGCAGCAAGAAAGCGCTGCTACATTTTTTTTATTTCAGAATATTAGAGATTACCTCTCTCCTTATCTAAGTAATACTTGTAAGTTGCAACAGAAAGCTCATCACAAGCAGGCTCGTCACATACCACGATAGCATGAGGATGCATCTGTAACATTGACGCTGTCCACATGTGCGAGATATTACCATCGATGATGTGCTTCAGCGCACGTGCCTTATGGTGACCGTTACAAACGAGCAGAACCTCTTTGGCAGCCATCACAGTACCGATACCGACAGTAAGAGCCTGCGTAGGAACCTTGGAGAGGTCGCCGTCAAAGAAACGTGAGTTTGCAATGATAGTGTCTGTTGTAAGAGTCTTCACACGTGTCTTGGAAGAAAGAGAAGAGCCCGGCTCGTTAAATGCCAGGTGACCGTCAGGACCGACACCACCCATGAAAAGGTCGATGCCACCGGCAGCCTCAATGGCTTTCTCATAATCAGCACATTCCTTGGCAAGGTCAGGAGCATTGCCGTCAAGAATATGAACATTCTCCTTCTTTATGTCGATATGTGAGAAGAAATTCTTCCACATAAACGAATGATAAGACTCTGGATGATCTTCTGGAATCTTTACATATTCATCCATATTGAAGGTGATGACGTTTGCAAAAGAGATTTCTCCTGCCTCATACTTCTTGATGAGTTCATTGTAAAGGCCTAATGGAGATGATCCTGTAGGACATCCTAACTTAAATGGCTTCTCAGGAGTTGGATTAGCCTCTTTGATACGCATGGCAACATAGTCTGCTGCCCACTTGGACATTCGGTCGTAGTCCGGTTCAATAATTACTCTCATACTTTTTTTGTTATTAATAAATTTTATGCCTTCGGGACCTGCTACCAAAAAAGTATAAACTTCAGGGGTTTCCTTTCGGCGATAATTTCAAATATCACTTTAATTGGCGCAAAGGTATAAAAAAAATGCCATTCCCGTTAATACCAGTTGTTAAAAAAACACAAAACAGGTAAAGATAGCCGTTAGAAACTAATTGCGGAAAACAATTTTACCCGTTTTATAGTCCATCGAGTCAATGATAGCAACCGATTCCACCTGATAGCCCTTGGCACGAAGGTTTTTTCCGCCATTCTGCTGTCCCTTTTCCACAGCGACAGCCAGTCCAACGACCTCTGCTCCTGCCTGATGTACAATATCGACAAGGGCTCCCATGGCCTGTCCGTCGGCAAGGAAGTCATCGACGATAAGCACCTTCTCACCCGCCAACATATAAGGCTTTGAGACAAAGACATTATTATGCTTCTTATGAGTAAAGGAATAGGCCTGCGCAATGTACTTGTCATCAGTACTGTTGGCCGTTTCACCTTTTTTGGCAAACACAATAGGAACATCATAAATCTCACCCAACAGAGTGGCAATAGCAATGCCGGAAGCCTCAATGGTAAGAATCTTTGTCACCTCCTTACCCTTGAAACGACGCTTTATTTCGTATGCTATCTGACGGATGATATCAATGTCAATCTGGTGATTGAGGAAATTGTCAATTTTCAGGATGTTTCCCTCTTTGATAGTTGCATCAGAGAGAATCTTTTCTTCAAGGAAATTCATTTTTCTGCCTCCTTTTCTTTTGGAAGAAATATATTAAGTATCACAGCAATCAGGAAAACTACTGCCACGCAATTCTCTGCAAAGACGGTCCTGACGAGTTCCGGGAACAGATGGAACATATCAGAAGCCTGGGTGAAGCCGAGTCCTACAGAGAGAGAAAGAGAAGATATAATCATATTACGCTGTGAAAAACCGCTGCGGGCCATCATGCCAAAGCCGGCAAACAGGATGGAACCGAACATCAGAAGCGTGCAACCGCCCAGGACAGCCTGCGGTATTGTCGTCAGAGCATAGCCAACAGCAGGGAATATACCACCCAGAATCATTATGCAAGCTCCCGTCGCAATAGTGAATCGATTGACAACACCAGACATGGCTGCGAGACCTACATTCTGAGAGAAAGAGGTAATTGGAGTACAGCCAAACATACCTGCCACAGAAGAAACAAAGCCGTCACAGGAAATTGAGGCACCCATCTCCACCTTATGAGGATTGCGCTTCAAAGCACTGTTACACAAGGCGCTGGTATCACCGATTGTCTCCGTAGCAGAAACAAGATATACACAGATGATAGACAATATCGCTCCTAATTTGAATTCCGGCTTAAACGGCATAAACTGAGGCAATGAAACAATACTCTGCTGAGTTATGCCATAAAAATTTACCATTCCCATGCATGCTGCAAGGATATAACCAATAATCAGACCTACCAGCACAGAAAGAGAACGCAGGAAACCTTTTGCAAACACTTGACATACAAGACAGGAAACCAATGTTGCAGAACCGACAATCCAATTATCCATGGAACCGAAGTCTGCTGCTCCCTGTCCACCAGCAAAACTATTCGCGCCAATAGGAAGAAGCGAAAAGCCAATGGCTGTCACAACCGTTGCAGCCACAATATGTGGAACGAGCTTTATCCAATATTTTGCAACAAGTCCCAGCACGCCCTCCACAAGACCACCGACAATAACAGCTCCCATCAATACTCCCATACCTTGAGTAGTGGCAATGCCGATAGAGAGCGACAAGAATGTGAAGGATATACCCATCACAATAGGGAGACGAGAGCCTATACGCCATATAGGATACAACTGTATCAGAGTACCTATACCCGCTATCACCATGCAATTCTGGATGAGCACAGCACTTACTCCTGGTGCAATACCAACGACATTCGCAAGGATTATTATCGGCGTAATATTGCTGACAAACATCGCCAGCACGTGTTGAAGACCGAAAGGTATCGCCTCACCTATAGGTACACGGCCATCAAGTTGATAGAGATTATTTATATCTGACATCGCTTAACGCACGTGGCATGATTAGAATACATACTTCGCTGCAATGGTTGGATTCCACATGAAGGTCTTAGTCTTTTTTCCTTCAGGAGTGGTAACCCATACGAAGTCGTTGCTGAACTCCCACTCGGTACCAACACTGAAGCCTTTAGTGGCAGGAATGTTGAGCCAGAACTGTGGTTCGGTAAGGAACACAAGTCCTTTCTTCTGCTCTCCCTTCGCTGCATCGAAGCGTGGGGTATAACCATACCACAAATCTGCAAAGCCAGAGAAAGTGCACCATCCATGAGCAAATGTAGTGCTCCAAACAGCAGTAGCCTGGAAAGAAGCTATTGCCTTATAATCGCCAGCACCATTATACTGGGCCTTCTGCTTCAAATACTGCTTATACATAAGTTGGAAAGAGAATGTTTTTGAGAAATCCTTGTTATGCCAGTTCCATGCAGGACCGAGGAGGAAACACTGCTGGAAACGGGATGTAGCATAAGCACTATTCTTCTCAGCATACTTATTGTTTGTCAATCCACCATCATATTCTATATGAGCAGCAAACGTACTTGATTCTGCAGGCTTGGCGAAAGTAAACTCACGGCTGATTTCCCAATAAGCACCTGCTACGCCATCAGAATAATAGTCCATATCAACAAAGAAAAAGGTAGAGCCAAGACGATCGGGTTTGAACATCTCGACTGTAGAGGTCAATTTAGGGCGATTAGGCTCTGACGCTGAATTAATATTACGACCAAGGTCATAATGTAACTGAATGTTTACTTGAGCTTCTGCACTCATAGAAGAAATCGCCATTACGGCAAAGAAAAAAAACTTTTTCATCTTTTACACCTTATATTTATTATATATACACTATAACGTTTATGATATGACCTAAAACAACAAATAATTGCCACAAAGGTAATCAATTCTATTAAAATGACCAAAATATTTGTTAAGAAACGTGTAATTTTTCGATGGAATTCATGTATATTATAAAAAAAGTGTAATTTTGTAAACCGAATTGCATTTTATGCAGATGATTGAAGTAACAAAACAAACTATAGATGTTAATGCCCTAATTCGTTCGAAAATGGGCAATAAAGCCAATAAAGTTCCAAATTTTGTAACTAATTGGCTTCAAAGAATTATTCATCAGGATGAAATTAATTCCATACTATGGACAAACAAAGACTTGTCAGAAATAGAGTGGGTAGATTCCGTATTAAAACAGTTGAAAGTGAATGTAGAGGTTAAAGGCATTGAGAATCTACCTCCCACCAACGATGAAAAACGATATACTTTTTGCAGCAACCATCCTCTAGGAGGGCTTGACGGACTTTTAATAGCACAACTTTTAGGGCATCAATACAATGGTAATATTCGCCTTTTAGTTAATGATTTATTACTTAACCTCCCAGGACTTGCCCCTCTCTGCGTTCCTGTCAACACCGTGGCACACAAAAGCAACCGTGGTACTTCCGAGGCAATCAATAAAGCCTTTGACGATGGATATAATATGTTTTTCTTTCCAGCAGGTCTTTGCTCAAGAAAAATAAAAGGAGAAATACAGGATTTACCTTGGACAAAAACATTCTTGGTAAAAAGCATAGAACACAAACGGGACATTGTACCTATGCATACATCTGGACGTAATAGTAATAAGTTTTACCATATAGCAAACATCTGCCAAATGCTTCATTCCCCCATCAATGTTGCAATGCTATATTTAGCTGACGAACTTTTCCGAAACACAAATAAAACATTCACTATAACTGTAGGTAAGCCCATTCCTTGGCAAACATTTGATAAATCCAAAACACCATTGCAATGGGCTGAATATGTACGAAATAAAGTATACGAATTATAATGAGCAACGAACAAAGCATCATCGATCCGATTCCACAGGATCTTATTCTTGCAGAACTTACACCCGACAAACGTTTACGCATGACGAACAAGAGCAGTAATGAAATATACATTATTACCGCTCACGACTCCCCAAATATATTGCGTGAAATAGGAAGATTAAGGGAAATAACCTTTAGACTAGCCGGTGGTGGAACAGGTAAAGCATGCGATCTGGACGAGTTTGATACTTGCAAAAATTGCTATAAACAACTCATCGTGTGGAATCCTGAATCAAAAGAGATTATTGGAGGATACAGATATCTTATGGGCGACGAATGGGAATACGACGAAAACGGACAGCCAATCCTTGCTACCAGTCATATGTTTAAATTCTCAGAGAAGTTCATTAAAGAGTATGCCCCATACACCATTGAGCTTGGCAGAAGTTTTGTTACCCCGGAATACCAAAGTAGTAAGAAAGGGGCAAAAAGCCTATTTGCATTGGACAACCTTTGGGACGGATTGGGAGCTCTGACAGTCATAAATCCCAATATGAGATATTATTTTGGGAAAATGACTATGTATCCATCGTACATCCGCTTTGGACGCGATATGATATTATATTTCCTAAAAAAACATTTCAATGACAATGAAAAACTTATCATACCAATGAAGCCATTGACATTGGAAACACCAGAAGAAGAGTTGTCACAAATCTTCTGCGGCCGTGATTTTAAAGAAGATTACCGCATATTAAATGGCGGAATAAGAGCATTGGGATTCAATATTCCTCCATTGGTAAATGCGTATATGAACCTATCTCCAACAATGAAACTCTTTGGTACCGCAATCAACAAAGGTTTCGGAGATGTTGAGGAAACTGGCATCCTTATTGCAGTCAATGAAATCCTTGAAAGCAAACGTGTAAGGCATATTGAGAGTTTCGTAAAAGAACACCCTGAAAGCATCCAGAATTTCACTTGCGGTGATGATAATGTGATAAAGAAAAAGAAACTATAATGCCCTAAGAACCTCTATAGTTTTCATTTCCCCAAACTGTGGAATATGCAAACGATAAAACTGAAGGGAGAAATCTATTATACGGTTTCTCTCTTTTTTTGTCATCTTAAAATAGTGCAGATTTGATGGGGTCATACGCATAAGAATATGCATTTTATCGGCATCCTCAGGCAAAAGATAGTCTCTATGAGTAGGGACATCACCACTAAATCGCCCCTCTCTCATATCAAATATATACCCTTGACGATAACTTGACATATCTGGGAAAAAGCCAAGGAATTTCGACATCCTAATCATAAACATAAGATGAAAGTTGGCAATTCCCTTATCAGCAGTATCAAGCCATATCAAACTTTGCTCTACAAAATCGTATAAAATACTATCATTATGCAAGTCTCGTGTAGCATACATAATAAATTCTGCCACAAAAAAGGCTAAAGACAATTTTCTCTCCTCAAATGGCAGAGAAGAATACACGTATGCCAATCGGGCTTCTTTGATGTGAGATAGTTGCTTATTCAGAACACTGTCAAGCACAACATCCGCAATAGTAAGGGGTTGAAACAGTTGTTTTACAACCTTGACATTACGACTCTTAGAAATTTTCCAAACAGAAGACTCCCTACCAAAATCACGAGTGAGGAAATCTATAATATACTTATCCTCACCATATTTCGTCGTTCTTAGGACTATTGCACGGGTTTTATGCTCCATTTCGAGTGCAAAAATAGCATTTTTCTTCTTCATATCAAAAAAACTTTCATAAAAATTTGTATATTTGATAAAATTTGCGTACCTTTGCAGCCGCAAAACGAGCGAATACTCTTTTTGACAATCGGTTTGGCGCGTTCGTATATCGGTTAGTACTCAAGATTTTCATTCTTGCAAGAGGGGTCCGACTCCCCTACGCGCTACAAATATTGGTTATTCGTCATCGAGCAGTGATGCTCTCCGTGGTGACGATGAGTCTATGACTCGCCAGGGCAGTTGTAGTAACATAAGACCCATAGCTAACATTAACCCGTCTCGATAGAGACACAAAACAAAAGAAAAAAATGGCAAACCACAAGTCATGTGAAAAGCGCATTCGTCAGACAAAAGTCGCTACTACTCACAATCATTATTACGCAAAAACAATGCGTAATGCAGTTCGCAAACTTCGTGCAATGACAAACAAGGATGAAGCTGTAAAACTGTACCCAACAATCCAAAAGATGCTTGACAAGCTTGCAAAGAACAACATTATTCACAAGAATAAGGCAGCTAATATCAAGTCTTCATTAATGCAGCATATTGCGCAGTTATAAAATTAGACAAACACATAACTCTACTCATAAAAGTTGCGTCCCGCTTGGGTCGCAACTTTTTTTGTTAAAATACTACGTATTTTATTTGCATATATGAGTTTTTTTTTGTAAATTTGCATCAAATTTACTAAAACGCATAATTTAGATGGAAAATCAGAAGAACGAAACAAGCTACATGGGTAGTAGCATTCAGGTCCTCGAAGGTCTTGAAGCTGTACGTAAACGTCCGGCCATGTATATCGGCGACATCTCCGAGAAAGGTCTGCATCACCTTGTCAATGAGACTGTGGACAACTCTATCGACGAAGCAATGGCAGGATACTGCACACGCATCAATGTCACCATAAATGAAGACAACTCAGTAACAGTCGAAGATGATGGCCGAGGAATTCCTGTTGACGAGCATCCTAAGATGCACAAGAGCGCACTTGAGGTTGTTATGACCGTTCTCCATGCTGGTGGTAAGTTTGACAAAGGTTCTTATAAGGTTTCTGGTGGTTTACATGGTGTCGGCGTATCATGTGTTAATGCATTGTCAACCCATATGATATCACAGGTATATCGCGATGGTAAGATTTATCAACAAGAATACGAAAAAGGAAAGCCTTTGTATTCCGTAAAAGTTGTTGGTGAAACAGATAAACGTGGAACAAGACAGCAGTTTTGGCCAGACCCTACAATCTTTACAACAACAGAATTCAAATATGACATTGTAGCGCGACGTATGCGCGAATTGGCATTCTTGAATGCAGGTATTACCATCATACTTTCGGACCTTCGACCAAATGAAGAAGGAAATGTTCGTCAGCCCGAAGTATTCCATGCTAAAGAAGGACTAAAAGAATTCGTACGTTACGTAGATCGTCATCGTACAAGCATTATTGGAGAACCTATTTATCTCAAGACAGAGAAAAATGGCACACCAATAGAAATAGCACTGCTATACAATAACGATTATAGCGAGAATATCCATTCATACGTTAACAACATCAATACAATCGAAGGCGGCACTCACCTAACTGGTTTCCGCATTGCATTGAGTCGTTCACTCAAAAAATATGCGGACGAAGATGTTGATTTGAAAAAGAAAATTGAAAAAGCAAAAATAGAAATTGCACCCGACGATTTTAGAGAGGGCTTGACAGCCATCATATCAGTAAAAGTAGCAGAGCCTCAGTTCGAAGGACAGACAAAGACTAAACTAGGTAATAGCGAAGTCAATGGACACGTTCAGCAGGCTGTCGGTGAAGCAATGGGTGCATACTTGGAAGAACACCCTAAAGAGGCTCACACCATATGTGAAAAAGTAATACTTGCGGCCACTGCACGAATTGCAGCCCGTAAAGCACGTGAAAGCGTACAGAGGAAGAGTCCTATGACAGGAGGGGGGCTACCAGGCAAACTTGCAGATTGTTCATCGCGCGATCCTAAAAAGACAGAGATATTCCTTGTCGAGGGTGATTCCGCAGGTGGTTCTGCAAAACAAGGTAGAGATCGTCACACACAGGCCATTCTACCATTAAGAGGTAAGATTCTTAACGTTGAAAAGGTACAATGGCACAAAGTATTCGAAGCAGAATCTGTAAACATCATACTACAGGCTATCGGAGTACGTTTCGGAGTGGATGGAGAAGACTCTAAAGAAGCAAATATTGAGAAACTTCGATATGACAAGATTATTATCATGACCGATGCCGATGTCGATGGTTCACATATTGATACACTTATTATGACACTATTCTTCCGCTTCATGCCACAGGTAATCCAAGAAGGTCACCTATACATAGCTACTCCACCATTGTATCAATGCACATACAAGAATCACAAAGAATACTGTTATACTGAAGAAGACAGACAAAGGTTCATTGACACATACTGCGAAGGAAACTCTGATGATACACGTCTGCACACACAAAGATACAAAGGTCTTGGAGAAATGAATCCAGAGCAACTTTGGGATACAACCATGAACCCAGATACCAGACTATTGAAACAGGTTACCATTCAGAACGCAGCTGATGCTGACGAGATATTCTCAATGCTTATGGGTGATGATGTTGAGCCTCGAAGATTGTTCATCGAGGAAAATGCCACTTATGCAAATATTGATGCATAACCCCATCATTGACAAAGAGGCAATGAAAAAATGATTATCCAAATAGATAATGTGCTTGTATCAGCAGAAATTCTCACTGAGGATTTCTGCTGTGATCTTTCTAAGTGTAAAGGTAAATGCTGTATTGAAGGTGACGCAGGAGCGCCAATTACGCTTGAAGAAATTTCTTTACTAGAAGACAATCTTGAAGCCATAAAGAATGACCTGTCAATTGAGGCCCAGCTTATCATTGCATCACAAGGAGTAGCATACACAGACAAAGACGGGGACCTGGTAACATCAATTGTCAATGGAAAAGACTGCGTTTTCACTTGCTATGAAGATGTAATTTTAAACGGGCCTGATACAAGCAATCACATTGAGAACAACGATAATATCGTCAAAAATTGCTGCTTATGTGCCTATGAAAGAGCATACAGGAAAAAGCTAATAAATTGGCCCAAGCCCATTTCATGCGCACTTTATCCCATCAGAGAATCAAAATTAAGCAATGGCATGATTGCACTAGTTTACCATAGATGGGAAGTATGTAAAGATGCTATCATAAAAGGCAAGGAATTATCCTTACCTTTATACAAATTCTTAAAAGAACCTTTGATTAGACGCTTTGGTCCCGAATGGTACGAAGCCTTATGCACAGCGGCAAAAGAACTTACCACTCAATAGGTTGCATTCCATGTTGCAGCAACCAATTATTACATAGACTGAAATGGTGATTACCAAACCATCCACCTCTATTCGCTGACAAAGGAGATGGATGAACACTTTCTAGTATTAAATGCTTACTGGTATCTATAAGTCTCTTTTTATTGCGTGCCGGACCGCCCCATAGTAAAAACACAACATGGTCCTGCTTTTCCGAAACCTTCTCTATAACAACATCTGTAAATATCTCCCACCCTTGATTATGATGAGATAATGGCATATGCTCACGTACAGTTAATGTTGTGTTTAGTAACAAAACTCCTTGTTTTTCCCACCTTCGAAGGCTTCCATTATACATTTTTTTCCCCATTTTATCGGAAATTATCTCTGGAACAGCCCCAACATCATCTTTTACCTCTTTAAGTATATTCACTAAGGATGGTGGTAAAGTAACACCCTCTTTTACGGAAAAGCACAAGCCTTCTGCCTGTCCAGGGCCATGATATGGATCCTGACCCAATATTACTACCTTTACATTCGGTAATGGGCACAAATTAAAAGCATTGAATATTTCTCCACCTGGAGGATAGCACACATTGTTAGAATATTCGTCCTTAACGAAATGAGTGAGTTTGATAAAATACTCTTTATCAAACTCACTCTGTAGTACTTCTAACCACGAAGGTTCTATAGAAACTTTCACCCTATTTAATCTATTATAAGATTCTCTCCTGTCATATCTGATGGCTGTTCCAGGCCCATTATATGGAGAATTGTTGGAGCAACGTCAGCAAGACGACCGTCCTTTATGGTAGCACTATTATTATCAGTTACATAAATACATGGTACTGGATTCAATGAGTGAGCAGTATTTGGAGAGCCATCTGGATTTATTGCATTGTCAGCATTTCCATGATCAGCAATTATAATTGCCTCATAACCAACAGATTTAGCAGCTTCAATAACGTCATGTACACAATTATCTACTGCATGTACGGCTTTTGCGATTGCATTGTAAACTCCTGTATGACCAACCATGTCACCATTTGCGAAATTCACAACAATGAAATCATAAATATCCTTTTTAATATTCTCCACCAACTTATCTTTTACTTCATATGCTGACATTTCTGGCTTCAAATCATAAGTAGCCACTTTTGGCGACGCAACCAATACGCGGTCTTCTTTATCAAATGGAGCCTCACGACCACCATTAAAAAAGAATGTAACATGCGCGTACTTCTCTGTTTCTGCTGTATGGAGTTGTTTCTTACCACACTGAGAAAGATATTCTCCAAGAGTATTTTCTACATTCTCTTTGGGGAATAATATGCCTACTCCAGTGAATGATGCATCATATGGAGTCATGCAGTAATATTTGAGATCTGGAATTGTAGTCATTCCTTGTTCCGACATATCATTTTGTGTCAGAACCATTGTCAACTCTTTAGCACGATCATTGCGGAAGTTGATGAAAATAACCACATCCCCCTCTTCTATTTTACCGTTTACAGATGCATTGACAATTGGTTTAATAAATTCATCCGTCACTCCTTCTGCATAAGACTCTTCCATAGCTTTTACCATATCAGTAGCAGCTTTTCCTGTTCCAGCAGTTAGTAGGTCATAAGCTTCTTTAACACGTTCCCATCTTTTATCACGATCCATAGCATAAAATCTACCGACAATGCTTGCTATATTGGCATCATTTGCTTTGCACTTTTCTGTCACTTGCTCTATAAATCCTTTTCCACTCTTAGGATCCGTGTCACGACCATCCATGAAACAGTGAACAAAAAGTTGCTGTGACAATCCGTACTCCTTACCTACTTCTATCAACTTAAACAAATGATCTAAAGACGAGTGTACACCACCATCGGAACACAAGCCCATGAGATGGAGTTTTTTACCTGTAGATTTTGCATATTCATATGCTTCTTTTACCTGAGAATTCTTGCTAATTGAACTATCAGCACATGCACGATTAATTTTCACAAGATCTTGATAGACAATACGTCCAGCACCTATATTCAGGTGGCCAACTTCAGAGTTACCCATTTGTCCATCTGGCAAACCGACATCTTCACCGGAAGCCTGAAGCTGAGAGTGGCTGCTAATTGCATTAAGATAGTCCAAATAAGGTGTTGGTGTATTGTATATAACATCACCTTTACCATGTTTTCCAATTCCCCATCCATCGAGGATCATCAAGAGTGCTTTTTTTGCCATATTTTCTTAGATATTATTTTTTACACGTTCAACGTGCAAAAATACTTCTTTTATTTAAAATATCCACTCATTTTTTGTTAAACTTTATTAAAAAATACGTTTTTAAGCCAAAAGTGGGGTAAAGTGGGGTAAAGTGGGGATTTTTTTTGTAACTTTGCAAACGGATATTTTAATTGAAGATTCGCGCATGCGTTTTTTAGGTAACATAGAAGCTCGGACAGATTCCAAAGGTCGCGTCTTCCTGCCAGCAACATTCAGAAAAGTGCTGCAGCAAGAAAGTGTTGAGCATCTTGTATTGAGAAAAGATGTTCATGAAAAGTGCCTGATTCTCTACCCTGACAGAGTCTGGATAGAGCAAGAGGACTTCATGCGTAGAAATTTAAATCGCTGGAACAAACAGGAACAACAAATATTCAGGCAATTTGTTAGTGACGTAGAACTCATAACCCTTGATAGCAACGGTAGATTTCTTTTGTCACAAAGAGCCCAATCTATGGCTGGAATAAAACAAACCGTACGATTTGTTGGAGTTGGAGACACAATCGAGATATGGTCAGGAGACGAAGAATCAACCTTCATAAATCCTACAGATTTCAGTAATGCATTAGAAGCATTATTAGGAGGAAAAGAAAATACAAGCGAATAAGAATATGTGTCCTATGTATCACACCCCTGTCTTACTCACAGAAAGCGTAGATGGGTTAGACATAAAAACCAATGGCACATATGTGGACGTCACCCTCGGCGGAGGAGGACATAGCAGAGAAATATTAAAAAGACTGAATGGAACAGGTCATCTGTATTCTTTCGACCAAGATGAAGATGCAGAAAGAAATTGGCAAGAGGTTGCCAGCACTACTCCATTAGACAATTTCACCTTCATACGAAGCAATTTTCGATATTTAAGAAATTGGATGCGCTACTATGGAGTGAAGAAAATTGATGGTCTCCTTGCTGACTTAGGAGTTTCCAGTCATCATTTCGATGATGAAACCAGAGGATTCTCTTTTCGTTTCGACGCCCCCCTTGATATGCGTATGAATAAACGAGCAGGCATAACAGCTGCAGAAATTGTAAACAAATACGAGGAGGAGAGACTTGCCAACATATTGTACATCTATGGAGAATTTAAGAACTCTCGTAAGATAGCCTCTGCAATATCAAAAGTGCGTAAAGAAAAAGAAATCAGGACAACGATGGATTTGGTTTACGCTACAGGTATAACAGACAAAAAATATCTAGCTAGGCTGTTTCAAGCCCTTCGTATAGAAGTCAATCAAGAAATGGCAGCCTTGAAGGAAATGCTTACCGATGCAACACAACTATTAAACCCGAATGGACGGTTGAGCATTATAACATACCATAGTCTTGAAGACAGAATGGTAAAAAATATTATTAAGAAAGGCAGCATAGAGGGCAAGGTGATTGAAGACATCTATGGAAATGTCGATACGCCCCTTAAACCCGCTTCAAACAAAGTGATAACACCGAGTAACGAGGAAATTCAAGATAATCCTCGTAGTAGGAGCGCAAAATTAAGAATAGGCATTAAAAAATAAATCAAAATGAGTGACGAGCTTGACATCAGAATCGACAACGATTTAGCCCAGAATGACTCAGGGAACATACTTGGTAGCAAGACCATCGAGGATGTTATAAAGAAGGAGGCAAAAGAAGAACAAGAGCCTTCTTCGCGTTTTTCCATTTCACGTACTTTGGGTGGAGTAATCATAGCACGTTTTGCACAAAGACAGATGAAATTAATGTTACTCATCTGCGCTCTACTTATTCTGCACATAAGTTGTCGATATATGTGTCAGAAAAAGCTTGTGGAACTCGATCGTTTAGAGGCTCGAATTGTTGAAGCCCACAATAAAGCTATTGTTTGCAGTAGCATTCTTACAGAAAAAAGTCGTGAAAGCAATGTTTTGAAACGTCTATATGAAACTGGTGATAGCACATTGAAGACAAGTAGTCAGCCACCTTATTTAATAAAAGTAAATAGTGAAGAACTTTAATTCAAATATTCCCCTCCTACGCTATACAGGTATTGCAGTAATACTTGCGTTTGTAGCCTTTGCTGTTTTGGCCAAAGGCTTCTACATCATGACAGCAGAGAGAGATTATTGGCTTGAAGTAAGTTCTATCCTAAAATATGACAGTATTCCTGTAGACCCTGTACGCGGCAATATCCTAGCATGCGATGGTCAACAGCTGGCATGTAATATTCCAGAATACAAAATATTCATGGACTTTAGAGCCCTAAAGGAAAGTAAAGCAGATACTCTGTGGTACGATTCTTTAGGCAATAGCACACAAAAACTCGATCAACTTTGCATAGGCCTTAACAAACTTTTTCCAGAAAAGACTGCTGAGGAATTCAAGGAATATTTAAAACAGGGCTACGATAAAAATAGCCGCTATTGGCGTATTGTCAAACGTCGTATAGACTATACCACATATCAAAAGGTAAAAAAACTTCCTCTTTTCAATCTTAGAAAGAACATCGGTGGTTTTGCTGAAGAGAAATTCCCTGTCCGCAATCGTCCATATGGTTCACTCGCACAAAGCGTTATCGGTGATACATACAAGGAAAAAGGTATAGCCTTTTCTGGCTTGGAACTCGCCTGCGATTCATTCCTCAAAGGGCATTCTGGATATAAACATCGTAGAAAGGTCCTCAACGGATGGGTTGACATACTTGATTCAGCAGCTGTTGACGGATGCGACATTATCACGACTATTGATGTTGGCATACAAGATCTCGCTGAACGAGCACTTATCAAAGAGTTAAAAAAGGATGGCGCATATACGGGTGTAGCAATCGTTATGGAGGTTGAGACAGGTGATATCAAAGCTATGGTAAATATGGACCTTGATCCTAATACTGGAGAATACTTTGAGGGCAGAAATCACGCTATTGCCGACTGGCTCGAACCTGGCTCCGTTTTTAAGACAGCCAGTTTCTTGGTTGCTCTTGATGATGGAAAGATTGACACTTCAATGACAATAAACACTGGCTGTGGCATTAAAGACATGTATGGTGCAAAGATGCGTGATCACAATTGGCATAGAGGTGGATACGGTGTCATCAGTGTACCTAAAGCCTTACAAGTTAGTTCCAACATTGGAGTCAGCGCTTTGATTGACAAATATTATCACAATCATCCTGAAGAATTTGTGAAAGGATTACATCGCGTAGGCATAGCAGAAAACCTTCATTTAGGTTTTTCCGAGTATATGCCTCCTCGTGTTCGCATGCCTAAGAAAAATGATAGGGGACAATATACAAACTGGAGTAACACCGCCCTTCCTTGGATGAGCATAGGATACGAAACCAATGTTCCACCTATTTCTGTAGTTACATTCTATAATGCCATCGCCAACGACGGAAAACTTGTTCGCCCTCGTTTTATAAAACGTGTGGAACACAATGGAGAGATTATAAAGGAATATCCTGTTCAGGTATTGAAAGAGAAAATCTATAAAAACGAAAAAGCTCTCCGAGAAATCCAAACCATACTCTATCAAGTTGTTGATATTGGTTTAGGAAAACGTGCAGGTTCAAAAAACTTTGGAGTATCTGGTAAAACCGGTACCGCACAGAAAGCCAGCAATGGTGGATATAAAAATGGAATAACTCATTACCTGCTGTCTTTCTGCGGATATTTCCCTTCTGGTATAGATCCACAGACAAAAGAAAGAATAAAACCGAAATACTCTTGCATAGTATGTATCCAGAAAGCAGGTCTGCCTGCATCTGGAGGTCTTATGTCCGGACAAGTGTTCCACGATATTTCCGAAGGCATAATGGCCAAGAACATTTATACGAAACTTGATCTTTCACATACGACTTCCAATACTCCAAATGCGAAGCCCAAGCCCCACAAGGTTCTTTCGCACCAGGAATTGCTCGCACTTGCAAACAAAACAGAGCAGAAGAGTAGGGAAAAAGCCAATGGTGGAATAAAAAATGCTATGCCGAACCTAATTGGTCTGGGAGCACGCGATGCTGTCTACCAAGCGGAAAGCAGAGGTGCAAAGGTTATTCTGAAAGGTAAAGGAAAAGTACGCCATCAAAGCAAGAGTGCTGGTAGCACAATAAATAAAGGTGAAAAAATAATACTCGAGTTAGGATGAAACTACAAGAAATCATATCCGGAATAAATCCCATTGAGGTTATTGGTTCAATTGACATCAACATCACGGGTGTAAACATTGATTCTAGAAGAATTAGTAACGGCCACCTGTTCATTGCTATGCGAGGAACTCAGGTGGATGGTCACCAGTATATCTCAAAAGCAATTGAATCTGGAGCGTCTGCCATCGTATGTGAAGAAACAACAGATTATGTTGATAATGTCACATATATAAAGGTACATAGCACGGAAGATATCGCAGGTATCATCGCTACCACCTTTTATGGTAATCCTACTCAAAAGCTAAAGTTAATAGGTGTAACTGGTACCAATGGCAAGACAACTATCGCCACCCTACTCTACAATATGTTCCGTCGCATGGGGCACAAATGTGGATTACTTTCTACCGTGTGCAATTACGTTGAAGGCGAGGCATATCCAACAGAGCATACTACTCCTGACCCTGTAGAACTTAATCAGCTTCTTGCAAAGATGGTTGAGGCCGGGTGTGAATACGCATTTATGGAGTGTTCCAGCCATGCTATTGCCCAAAAAAGAATTGGTGGACTCACATTTACTGGAGGAATTTTTACAAATCTCACACGTGATCATCTTGATTATCACAAAACATTCGAAAACTATCGCGATGCAAAGAAAGCTTTCTTCGATGGCCTGAATAAAAAAGCATTTGCTATCACAAACCTTGATGATAAGAATGGTCTTGTGATGACACAGAACACAAAAGCTACCATACGAACATATTCCACACAGCGCATGGCTGATTATATGGCTCGTATCATTGAGTGTCATTTCGAAGGCATGTATTTAGGTATAGAAGAAAGCGGAGAAAGTCGTGTCGAAAGTCGTGAGGTAGGCGTTCAGTTTATTGGAAAGTTCAATGTTTCCAACCTTCTCGCTGTGTATGGTGCTGCTCGTATGCTCGGCAAAGAGGCTGAAGAAGTGCTCATAACTTTAAGTACTTTAAAAAGCGTTGCCGGTCGTTTGGAGCCGATACATTCTGAAAGTGGCATAACGGGACTTGTTGACTATGCTCACACCCCTGATGCATTGGAGAATGTTCTCAAAGCCATCCATGAAGTTATGGAAGGACAAGACGGTCGTATCATCACCGTTTGTGGCTGCGGTGGAAACCGTGACAAGGGTAAGCGCCCACTCATGGCACAGGAAGCCGTAAAGCAAAGCGACACAGTGATCATAACATCAGATAACCCTCGTAACGAAGAGCCGCAGGATATCATCAACGACATGTTAGCAGGTCTTAACGCCCAGCAGATGAAAAAAGTTGTGGTAATCGCTGATAGACATGAAGCAATAAAAACGTCTGTAATGTTAGCACACAAGGGAGATGTGATTCTTGTGGCCGGAAAAGGACATGAAGACTATCAAATAATAAAAGGTGTAAAACATCATTTTGATGATAGAGAAGAATTACGTAATGCTTTTGTGAATTAAGTTTAATCAGGAAAAATAAACGTCAACAATGTTATATTACTTCTTTCGATTTCTAGAGCAGTTTAACATCCCTGGTTCAGGAATGTGGAGTTACATATCATTCCGCTCCATATTGGCACTCATCCTATCACTGATTATTTCCATATGGTTTGGTGAACATTTCATCAAATGGATGCGAAACAATGGTGGTACAGAGACCCAACGCGACCGCTCAATTGACCCATATGGAGTTGAGAAGAAGGGAGTACCTACAATGGGGGGGATTATTATCATTATTGCTACCATCATTCCATGTTTGCTCTTCGGAAGATTGAGGAATATCTACCTCATACTGATGATGGTCACCACTGTATGGCTAGGAGTAATCGGATTTGCTGACGATTATATAAAACTGAAAATATCGAAGGATGGATTGAAACCTATCTATAAACTTGTCGGACAAGCACTGTTGGGCTTAATCGTTGGCCTTACCTTGTGGCTTTCCCCAGATGTTGTCATTCGTGAAAACGTCTCTACCCAAAAGCAGGGTCAGGGTACAGAGGTCGTCATACACAAGAGCAGTCCCGTAAAATCCACCACCACCACTATACCATTTGTCAAGAACAACAACCTCAATTACACTGATGTCTTTTTCTCCTGGCTTGGTAAACATCGCAGTGCTGCTGGCTGGATATTCTTCGTATTCCTGACCACCTTTGTTGTGATGGCAGTCAGCAACGGCAGCAACCTTAACGATGGAATGGACGGAATGTGCGCAGGTAATTCTGCTATAGTTTGTGTTGCTTTAGGCATATTGGCATACTTCTCCAGTAACCTTAGCTTCGCATCTTACTTTAACATAATGTATATCCCACAATGTGAAGAGTTGGTGGTATTTCTCAGCGCCTTTACTGGTGCTTTGGTAGGTTTCCTTTGGTATAACGCCTACCCGGCACAGATTTTTATGGGTGATACAGGTTCTCTCGCCATTGGTGGTATTATTGCTGTAACAGCTATTATTATCCACAAAGAGCTACTCATTCCAATTCTCTGCTTTGTCTTCCTCTGCGAAAGTATCTCTGTGATGCTCCAAGTTCAGTTGGCAAAAATGGGTAATAAGAAGGGTAAGAAATGGCGTCTTTTCAAACGAGCTCCTATACACGATGCCTTCCGCATCAAACCAGGGCAGATCACTGACGACATACATGTATTCCTAAACTGGCCACGCGGATGCTGGCTTGAATCAAAGATAACTGTACGCTTTTGGATTCTCACTATTGGCATGGCAGCACTGACTATTATAACATTAAAGATTAGATAATGAAAAAGTTGGCAATACTTGGAGCAGGCGAAAGTGGCGTAGGTACCGCTATACTTGCACAGAAACAGGGCTATGATGTCTTCGTTTCCGATATGGGAAGCATCAAAGCCAAGTACAAGAAAAGCCTCGACGAAAACAATATACGTTGGGAAGAGAACCATCATACAGAGTCGGAAATCCTTTCGGCAACTGAAGTGGTCAAAAGTCCTGGCATACCCGATTCTGCTCCCATCATCCAGGCTCTAATAAAGAAGGATACTCCTATTTTGGCAGAGTTGGAGTTCGCACAACGCTATAGCAAAGGTAAAACGATATGTATTACAGGATCTAATGGCAAGACAACAACAACATCCCTGATTTATTACATAATGAAAAAATGGGGAGTTGATGTTGGACTTGCGGGAAACATCGGACGTTCCTACGCGCTACAGGTAGCAACAAATGATCATGATTGGTATGTTCTTGAAATCAGTTCCTTCCAGTTGGACAATATGTTTGAGTTCCATGCTGATGTTTCTATTCTTATGAACATTACCCCTGATCATCTCGACCGCTACGATTTCAAGATGCAGAACTATGTCGATTCCAAGATGCGAATCATCCAAAACCAGGGTCCAAAGGATAGCTTTATCTATTGGTCTGACGATGAGTATATCGACAAGGAACTCCTCAAACGTCAGGATGGCTATGCCCCAAAGCCTACGCCATCATCACGCAATGCCGTGATGGGCTATCCTACCCTTCAACCTTTCAGTGATGAAGACCTCTCTGCTATGTCAGAATTTCCCAATCCATTGCTTCCAGGCAAACATAATCTCCGCAATATGATGGCGGCATATTATGCAACACTTGCAGCAATGGCAAAAATGGATATCAGCACTGGTCAGAAAGAGAAACTGAAAGAGAAGTTGGCACAGTGCCTAAAAGATTTTCCAGGTGTGGAGCATCGTCTTGAGAGAGTCATGGAAAAAGACGACATTTTATGGATTAATGATTCCAAGGCTACAAATGTTGATGCTTGCAACGTAGCCCTTGAAGCGATGTCCCGTCCTACAATACTGATCGTAGGTGGAAAAGATAAAGGTAATGACTATAGCACAATAGCAGGTATCGTAAAGGAGAAGTGCTGTGCTTTAGTTTTTCTCGGAGTTGACAATTCAAAATTACATACTGCATTTGATTCTCTTGGCTTACCCATTGCCGACACCCACTCTATGAAAGAATGTGTAGAAGCATGCAGGAAATTTGCAAAAAAGGGTTGTACTGTACTCCTTTCGCCATGCTGTGCCTCTTTCGACCTATTTAAGAATATGGAAGACCGCGGAGAACAATTTAAAACATTAGTAAAACAAGCATAAAAGAATAAGAAATTGGACCTACAGAAGTTTCAGAATATATTCAAGGGAGACCGCATCATCTGGATGATCTTCTTCATACTGTGTATCATCAGTGTGCTGGAAGTTTATTCATCTTCATCACGACTTGGTTATAAGTCGGGCAACTATTGGTATGCAGCGACCTATCATACTATCATTCTCCTTATTGGAGTAGTTAGCATGATTGGAGTACTGAATGTCCCTTGTCGATATTTTAAGCTAGCTACTCCTATCATGGTTCCGTTCTCGTTGATATTACTTATTCTTGTATATTTAATCGGCACGAAAGAAAATGACGCAGCACGTTGGATAAAGTTGTTTGGCATCATCCCATTACAGCCATCTGAGATAGCCAAGGGAACAATAATTCTTGCTACTGCACATATCCTATCACAGTTACAGACGCCAGAAGGTGCACATCCTAATGCAACAAAATATATCCTTGGAACATCATTGCCACTCATTGCACTCATATTCCCTGAGAACTTCTCTACTGCAGCATTGATGCTTGGTGTTGTTTTCATGATGATGATTATTGGTCGTGTTCCAATGAAGCACATCGGATATATTATCTCTTTCTGCGTAATATCCGCTATCATCGGCATCACGTTGATTTTCACCATCGGTAAGTCAAAATCACAACTTGGTGAACCACAAAGCAACCAACAATTAACAGAGGTCGTAACAACATCGAATAATGGTTCTAAATCGGTTGAGATTGAAGATGCTCCAAAGCGTGGTGGTATTCTCCATCGTCTTGACCTTTGGAAACAACGTATTGATGACTTCATGGATCACACTTATGTAGCACCAGAGGATTATGATCTTGACAAAAAAGGACAGGTAGGTCATGCCAATATCGCCATTGCTTCCTCTCACATCATAGGTGTCGGACCGGGGAATAGTGTACAACGTGACTTCCTGCCTCTGGCATTTTCTGACTTTATCTACGCAATCATCTTTGAGGAGTTGGGACTTCTCGGTGCAGCCTTTGTGGCTTTACTATATTTATCCCTCCTCTTCAGAACTGGATACATAGCACGCCGCTGTGCGAATCCATTCCCAGCCTTCCTGGCTATGGGATTGGCACTGCTCATTGTCGTGCAGGCTCTTTTCAATATGATGGTGGCAACAGGTCTCGCACCAGTTACTGGACAACCACTACCCCTTATCAGTAAGGGCGGAACCTCTTCTATCATTAATTGTGTATACATCGGCATGATACTCTCTATCAGCCGCACAGCAAAAAAAATCGACGAATCATCTCTTAACCAATAACTAAAAAAACATTATGAACCATATCGAAGATTTACGAGTTATAATTTCAGGCGGTGGTACAGGTGGACATATCTTCCCTGCCATCAGTATCGCTAATGCAATTAAGGCGAAATATCCAAATGCAAAGATACTATTTGTCGGTGCAGAAGGAAGAATGGAAATGACTCGTGTTCCAGAGTCAGGATATGAAATCAAAGGTCTTCCTGTAAGAGGCCTTATACGTCCTCTTTGGAGTCCAAAGAACATTGGTGTTATGTTCGATTTCTTTCGCTCTCGCTCTATGGTGAAAGATATTATAAAGGAGTTCAAACCTCAGGTGGCTATCGGTGTTGGTGGCTATGCTTCTGCGCCTACCTTGAATGCGGCCGCAGCAATGGGAGTACCATGTCTCATACAGGAGCAAAATTCTTATGCTGGTGTCACAAATAAGTCTCTTGCTCAAAAAGCTCAGAAGATATGCGTTGCGTACGATGGAATGGAACGTTTCTTTCCCGCTGAGAAGATAATAAAGACTGGTAACCCTGTGCGTCAATCACTTCTCAACAACACTATGACGAAGGAAGAGGCACGCTTAAAGATGGGACTCAAACCTGATATCCCAACAATATTGGTAATAGGAGGTTCTCTTGGTGCTCGTACCATAAACAATGCCATCGCCGATGGTATCTCCCGTTTTGATGAGAGAAATATTCAGGTAATATGGCAGACCGGAAAATTCTATGCCGAGGACTGCGAGAGGATAACGGCAGACCACTACCGCAAAGCTGGTCTTGACTCTCCAAAGAGTGTTCACCCCATGCCATTTATTTCTGATATGGCAGTAGCCTACAAAGCTACAGACATCGTAATATCTCGCGCCGGTGCTTCTAGCATCAGCGAGTTATGTCTCCTTGGAAAAGCTGCTGTTCTTGTCCCCTCTCCTAATGTGGCAGAAGACCATCAAACAAAGAATGCTCGCGCGCTCTCCGACAAGGGTGCTGCAGTATTCGTTGCTGATAACGAGGCATCAAAGGTATTGGTAGAACAGGCAATAGCCCTCGTCTCTGATTATGAACAGATAAAGAAACTCGAAAACGAGATAAAAAAACTCGCTATTCACAACTCTGCAGATATCATAGCAGAAGAAAGTATAAAATTAATTCAACAGTAAATGAACTCAGTATATTTCATAGGTGCCGGAGGTATCGGCATGAGTGCTATAGCACGCTATTACATCAAACAGGGGAAGTTTGTCGCTGGTTATGACAAAACGCCTTCAAAACTCACTGACCAACTTATCAGGGAGGGTATGCATATTCATTTTGAAGATAATGTGAACCTCATCCCCGAAGAGTGTCGCGATGTGAAGGAAACCTTAGTAATCTATACCCCAGCCATTCCTGAAACACATACTGAATTTCAATTTTTTACCAAGCAGGGGTTTGACATACAGAAACGTGCACAGGTGTTGGGAACATTAACCAAGGAGCATAAGGGGCTTTGCGTAGCAGGTACTCATGGCAAAACTACCACCTCTACCATGTGTGCTCACATCATGCACAACTCTCATTTGGATTGCAACGCTTTTCTCGGAGGCATTTCCAAGAACTACGGAACCAACTATATCCTTTCTGACAAGTCTGATTATGTAGTCATTGAAGCCGATGAATTCGATCGTTCTTTCCATTGGTTGCGTCCTTGGATGTCTGTCATCACATCATCTGATCCTGATCATCTTGATATCTATGGTACCAAGGAGGCTTATTTGGAGTCTTTCCGCCATTATACTACCCTCATTCAGCCAGGAGGTGCATTGATCATTCATACAGGATTGGAGATGAAGGCCGATGTCGTTGAAGGTGTGAAGACATATACCTATGGTGTAGAGGAAGGAGACTTCCATGCTGAGAAGATAAAGATTGAGAATGGTGAAATAACCTTCGACTTCATATCTCCCGTTGAAAATGTCCGAAACATACGTCTCGGTCAACCTATTCCTATCAATATAGATAATGGTATTGGTGCTATGGCAATGGCACAACTCAATGGTTGTACTGCTGATGAACTGCGTTACGGCATGGAAACATACAAAGGTGTTGACAGACGTTTTGATTTCGCTTTGCGCAATGATAAGCATGTAGTGATTTCCGACTATGCCCATCATCCAAAGGAGATTTATCAGAGTGCAAAGAGTCTCAAACAGGTGTATAACAATCGCACCATCACGGCCATCTTCCAGCCTCACCTCTACACCCGCACTCGCGACTTCTACAAGGATTTCGCTGCAGCCCTCTCACAACTTGATGAGGTTATACTGTGCGACATCTATCCGGCTCGCGAGCTGCCTATTCCAGGTGTTACCTCACAACTCATCTACGACTGCTTGGCACCAGGTGTGAAGAAACAGATGATAAAGAAGGATGAGGTGCTGGATTTCATCAAGTCCCACGATACCGACGTACTGGTAATACTCGGTGCAGGAGATCTTGACAACTATGTTCCAGAAATAACAAAAATCATCGAAACACGTTGATGAAAAAGATATTCTTCATATTATCCGACATTTTCATTGGTGCTTACTTGGTAATGGCTATGACATCATGGAATAAGGTTGCCCCCCCTACTCCTCGCTGCAAAAAGGTTACCATTCAGATTGCCGATGAGAATTCAAATGGCTTCCTTACCCAGCAGGAGATTCAGCGTCTTCTCAAAAAACATGACATTTATCCCCTAGGGCAACCTCTAACCATTGCTAATCCACGCATGATAGAGGAGGAACTGAAACGCATGCCTTTTGTCAACAAGGCTCAGTGTAGCATTGCTCAGGATGGGCATGCAACCATTATCGTTACCCAACGAACACCTTTGGTACGCATCAAGAATGAAAACAACCAAGATTACTATATTGATGACAATGGTGGCATAATGCCCAACTCACAATACATCAGCAACCTCATGATTGCCACTGGCAACATCAGCAAGCAATATGCTACACAATATATCAGTGTCATAGCACGCTACCTGATGCAGGACGAGTTGTGGAGTAAAGAGATAGAACAGATAAACGTAACTCCAGACCTTCACGTCGAATTGGTTCCACGCAATGCCGAGCACGTCGTAAACATCGGGCGTATGCCAAAAATAAACAATACGCTTAGCCCCAGCAAAAGAAATGAAGAATTAAATAATTACCTAAAGCATCAACTTTCACGGCTTGAACTTTTCTATCGTTATGTGCCACAGACTCTCAATGGTGCTGTCCCCAGAGACACATCTAATACTCTCAACTCGCTATATAGCTATATAAATCTTGAATATAATAATCAGATAATATGTCAACGAAGAACTTCATTGTAGCCATTGAACTTGGTTCAACAAAAATCCGCGGTATTGCAGGTAAAAAGAATCCTGACGGTACTATCAGTGTTCTTGCTCTTTCCGAAGAAGATGCTACTCAATGCATCAGGAAGGGCGTAGTGTATAACATTGATAAGACTACACAAGCCATCAGTAACATCATCCAGCGCCTTCGCGCACAGTTAAAGACAGGCATAAAACAGGTTTTCGTCGGCATTGGCGGACAATCAATCCACTCTCATCACAACCTGCTGTTCTGCGACATGCCAGGCACTGAGGGTGGTATCGTTTCACAGCAACTCATCGTGGAGATGATGGATGAAAACCGCGCTACAGAATATAGCGACAAGGAGGTTCTCGATGTTCATGTTCAGGAATATCGCGCAGACAACCTTATGCAGTCTGATCCTGTTGGTATTCCATGCACACGTTTGGAAGGTAACTTCCTTAACATCCTGCAGAACAAACGCCACTATCAGAATCTTCTAAAGTGTTTTGCAAATGCTGACGTGAAGATAGCTGATATCTATCTCGCTCCTATAGCATTGGCTGACGTTGTATTAACACCTACCGAGAAGAGAAGCGGATGTATGCTCGTTGATTTAGGTGCTGATACAACAACGGTGGTTGTCTATTATAAGAATATAGTACGCCACGTTGCTGTAATTCCTCTTGGTGGTAACAGCATAACGAAAGACCTCTGTGCGCTGCAACTCGAGGAACAGGATGCAGAGAAGGTAAAGACAAAATATGCCTCTGCCTTTACTCCGGAGAATGAAGTTGATGGTGATGAGCAATATAATCTCTCACCTACTATCTCCGTTCCTGCCGTAAAGGTTATTGATCTTGTAGAGGCTCGCGTTGACGAGATAATCACCAATGCATGGAACCAAGTTCCAGGCGAATTTGCAGAGAAACTTCTTGGTGGCATTGTCCTCACAGGTGGTGGTGCACAACTGAAGAATATCACTAATGCCTTCCGCAAGATTACCAGCATTGAGCAGATACGCATTGCAAAAGATAGTAATGAGGCTTTCACGCCGCAACCAATCGTACCAACCTCTTTCACTCAAAACACTCTCGTTGGCATCCTTGTCAAGGGTGACCAGAACTGTTGGGCCGATGCTGCAACACCAAGGGCTAACACAGACATGTTCGAGACTCCTGTTGCTCCTGCTGCAGAAGAGAGAAAGACATCAGAGCAGACCGCTCCTCTCTCTGGTTTCCAAACCTTCGACAATGCTGCCACTAATATAGAAATCAAACAGAAGGAAGACCCTAAGAAGGAAGAAATAAAGGAAGAGACTCCTATCACAGAGGAGGACATTCTGATAAGACAATATAGAGAACAACAAGAGAAGCGTAAAGAGCAGAATAAAGACTCTCTTGGCAACAAAATTTCTCGTTGGATTCAAGCACTCACTAACCCAGAAGAATAAAAACTATGACAGACATTATTGATTTCGGTCCTGTGACCCAGAATAAGAGCATCATCAAAGTTATTGGCGTTGGTGGTGGTGGTGGTAATGCAGTAAACCACATGTATCGCGAGGGAGTACACGATGTATCCTTTGTTCTTTGTAATACAGATGCTCAGGCACTGGCTGACTCTCCTGTGCCTATCCATCTGCAGTTAGGTAAGGAAGGCCTTGGTGCTGGCAACCGTCCAGAAAGAGCTCGTAATGCTGCCGAGGAGAGTATTGAGCAGATTCGCGACATGCTCAATGACGGCACACGCATGGCATTTATCACGGCCGGCATGGGCGGTGGTACCGGAACTGGTGCGGCACCGGTCATAGCACGCGAAAGCCGGGCTCTCGATATCCTTACCGTAGGTATTGTGACTATACCATTCAAGTTCGAAGGTGCTCGCAAAATCAATCAGGCCCTCGATGGTGTGGAGGAGATGGCAAAGAATGTCGATGCCCTCCTCGTCATAAATAACGAACGTCTGCGCTCTATCTATGGTGAGTTGTCTATGATGGAAGCTTTCGCAAAGGCTGACGACACACTCTCCGTAGCAGCAAAGAGTATTGCAGAGATAATCACCGTGCATGGTACTATAAACCTCGATTTCAACGATGTTAAGACCGTTCTGAAGGATGGTGGTGTAGCCATCATGTCAACAGGTTATGGTGAAGGTGACGGACGTGTCAAGAAGGCTATTGCCGACGCTCTCCACTCTCCATTGCTCAATGATAACGACATCTTCAATTCCAAGAAGATTCTCCTCTCCCTCTCCTTCCGTGGCGACGATGCAGAGAATAAGGGCCTCATGATGGATGAGATGAATGATATCAACGATTTCATGGATCAATTCGGTCCCGACTTCGAACTCAAATGGGGTACTGCCAACGACCCATCTTTAGGCGAGAAGGTCAAGATTACCATCCTTGCGACCGGCTTTGGTATTGCCGATATCAACGAGGCTCTTGCTGACCGTGTTCGTAGCAAGAAGACACCAGAGGAGCTTGCTAAGGAGGCAGAAGAAGCTGAACGTCGTCAACGTATGCAGGAGCGTCTTGAGAAGTACTATGGCAGCGATGGCAGCAACTCGCTGAAGAAGAGAGCTCATAAACTCTTCGTCTTCTCCAACGAAGACCTTGATGATGATGATCTCATCCTCGCTGTTGAGAATACGCCTACAGCATATCGCACGCGTTCACAACTCGAAAATCTCAACAACCATATCTATACAGTGTGAATTGGGAACAGCTCATATCGCAAAAGCGTCTCGGACAGGAGTTGAGACATACTGAACGCCGGGATGATCGCTCAGAATTCAAACGCGACTACGACCGTCTCATCTTTTCTGCACCCTTCCGGAGGATGCAGAATAAGACACAGGTCTTTCCACTTCCCGGCAGTGTCTTTGTCCACAACCGCCTCACCCACTCTCTTGAGGTGGCTTCCGTTGGAATGTCGTTAGGCAATGACATCAATCGCGGTAACAGCCTCGGCACTATAGTGGCAACAGCATGTTTGGCGCACGATATGGGCAATCCGCCATTCGGACACTCTGGCGAGAAAGCAATCCAAACATTCTTCACCGAAGGTCCCGGCAACATCCTGAAAGATATGATTTCACCGGAGGTGTGGAGCGACATCACCCATTTTGAGGGCAATGCCAACGCTTTCCGCCTCCTCACACATCGTTTCCAAGGTCGACGCGAAGGTGGATATGCTATGACCTATACCTCTCTCGCCAGCATTGTGAAATATCCCTACCCTTCCACGCAGGCTACTCCAGAACATCCTAAGTTCGGATATTTCTCCAGTGAGGCGGCTACCTTCAACAAGATATGCGACGAACTGGGTATGATAGGACGTCATCCATTGGTATATCTCGTAGAGGCGGCCGATGATATCTGCTACGAGATAATGGATATCGAAGATGCTCACAAACTGAAACTTCTTTCTGACGAAGAGACCCTTTCTCTGTTGTTCGCCTTCTTCGAAGAGGATGTGCAGCAGAGCATCCGCGAACGCATCAAGCGAGAGAATATCAGCGATGTCAACGAACAGGTTGTCTATCTGCGTGCCAGCGTCATCGGCAAGTTGGAGAACGAATGTGTCAAGGCCTTCCTCGACAACGAGGAAGCTATAATGAATGGCACCTTCACAGGTAGCCTCATCGGACATATCAGCCCACGTCAACGCGATGCTTATATAAGATGTACTGAGGTAGCCTTCAAGCGTATCTACAAGTCCAAGTCCGTCCTTGATATCGAACTTGGGGGTTATAGCATTATCGAGACTCTTATGACAAAGATGGTGGAGGCAATCCTCCATCCTGACAGATATTACTCCAAGCAACTGCTCATGAGGGTCAGCAGCCAGTACGAAATAGGTGCGCCTGACCTCGAAACACGCATCATGGCAGTACTCGACTTCATCTCTGGTATGACAGACGTCTTTGCCCTCGACTTTTACCAGAAAATCAATGGCACCTCGCTGCCAATAGTGTAGTGGGTAACGGTTAAAGGTTAAAGGTTAAAGAGGTTCTTGAAGTTTTCGTTTTCGTTTTGGTTTTCGTTGATAATGCTTCAATTAAAAAATCTTACCATCGGATATAAAGGCAATGTGATTGCCAGCAACGTTTCTGCGGAGTTGCAGAGCGGTAGGCTAACATATCTTCTGGGTGTTAACGGTTGCGGCAAGAGTACCTTGCTGCGCACTATGTGTGGCTTTCTGCCGCCACTGGACGGAGAGATTTTTGTTGGCGACGAGAACCTAAACGATCTGACAGCATCGGAGAAATCGCGAAAAATTAGCATCGTCTTGACACATAACGAAGAAGTCCGTGGCATGACGGTGTGGGATGTTGTAGCAATGGGCCGAAGTCCATACACGGGATTCTGGGGTCACCTGACAGACGAAGACAAGAGGATTATCCGAGAGAGTCTTGATATGGTAGGCATTAACTGTCAACTGTCAACTGTCAACTGTCAACTGTCAATGCTCAACCGACGGATTACTGAGATATCAGACGGCGAACGCCAGAAGGTGATGATAGCAAAGGCTATAGCACAGCAGACGCCAGTGATACTACTCGACGAACCGACAGCCTTCCTCGATTACCCCAGCAAACGCCGTATGTTCAGGTTGCTGACACAGGTGGCAAGAGATTTAAACAAAGCGATACTATTGTCCACACACGACATAGACCATGCAAAGCGCTTTGGAGACCTTGCATGGATGATGGATAAAGGACAACTGAGATGTTCTTCGTTTGAAGAACTCATAGCAGAAAAGCCCGACTTCTTCTCGTCAGAAGAAGATTGATTTGGCAGAATCTTAGCAGACAAACAAAATGAAACAAACACTCACAAGTCATGTCAACTCGGCTTTGCCGAGGTCAAAAGTCAAAGGTCAAAGGTCAAAGGTTTTTTACATTTTACATCTTACATCTTACTTATTTGTGCTGTGGCTGGCAGCGTTCTGTACCCCTGTTTTTTCGCAGGAAGCAAAAGGCCTGAATCTGGCAGAGATTGACAAACAAGTAATTCCCGAAGACACCGCAGTGCGCAAAGGCGTGCTGTCGAACGGACTGACATATTATGTCTGCAAGAGCAACAACCCCGCAAAGCAGGCATTCTTTTACCTGTTGGTGAAGGCTGGCTCTGTCGTAGAGCAGGACAATGAGCGTGGTATCGCCCACTTCACGGAACACATGATGTTTAAAGGCACGAAGCATTTCCCAGGCAGTGTGATAAATTTCTTCCGCCGCAACGGCCTGCAGTTCGGTCATGACTCCAATGCCTTTACGGGTTTTGAGACTGTACGCTATCAGCTGAATGCCATTCCTGTGGACAACACACTGCTGATGGATTCATGCCTGCTATTGCTTCGCGATTGGGCCGTCGATGCTATTATTGATGCTAAGGACGTAGAGAGCGAACATAATGTTGTAGTGGAGGAATGGCGTTCCAGAAACATCATATCCTTTGCAGATCAGTTGCAGAAAGATATCTATGGCAACTCTATATATGCTAATCGCACGCCCATTGGCGACATGAACATTGTGAAAAACTGCTCGCAACAGTTGGTGCGCAATTTCTATGATCGCTGGTATCAACCCCAGAACCAAGCCGTAGTGGTGGTGGGCGACTTCGATCCCGACCAGATGGTGAAAAAGGTAAAGAAGATGTTTGGCGACCGTAAACGTGGCAAGACCATACCACCTACCCCATCGGTCATTCCCGACACCGAAACACCGAAAACACTGCTGTCTGCTAACAAACAGCAAGCCTTCTGTTCCATCGGGCTGATAACGAGAATGACCAAGAACCCATTGGCACAGCTTAATACGGTAGGTGGCATGAAGACCGCCATACTACGAGACGAGATAAAGAGGGCGATGGGCAAGAAACTCAACAGTCTCAAGGCAAAATATGCAGATATTATCAGCGGTGACGTTACAAGATTAGACCTTGCCGACCTTAGCGACAAGCTATGGATATTTGACCTGTCAGCACCTCGGGCTAATCAATGGCTTCGCACACTGGAGCTGATGGCGAAGCAGGTGGAAGTGATTCGCCGTAAAGGGTTTGGCGATAAATATTGGAAACAGAACCATAGCTTTACCGACCCCGAATACAATGCCGACTCTACTGCCATCATCCTTGCTGATACAGCATTTGCAAAAAATGATAATAACGTCAGAAGTTCAGACTATGTCAACAGATGCATCAATAACTTCTTCTGGGGCGAACCCATCATATCAGACATGGCACGCCAGTTGGCTGAGCGCCATATCAAGAACAATATCACTGCAGACGAGTTGCGTGAGGAGTTCTGCCGCATGACCAGCGGACGCAATATGCTGATAGGCGTAATGATGACCGACAGCACAACATTGCCTAAGAAAGAAGAAGTGGAAACCATGTGGCAACGTGTGAAGCAGATGACCGACGAGGAATTGTCAGAAGTAGAGGTGGAAGAGGCAAAGAAACTGGAGCGTATCAATGTGGACAGCCTCGACATCCCCACCATTTCAGGCACTATCGTCAGCCAGAAGGTGCTCAACGACAGCATCAGCGAGGTGATGTTGTCCAACGGCATAAAAGTAGTGTTCATGAAACAGAAAACTGATGCTGACATGATAAACTTCATGATTCGTCGTCCACAGGGCTTTTCTGCGCTCAACAATGATGACATCCACTACCACGATATGCTGGGCAGCTGCATCAGGAAATACGAATGCTGGAATGGAGCGACGACAATCAATGTAGAGGGCTTTGACGACAGCTACGACCACTCGGCTCGGTGGATACCAGGCGACAGCCTAAATGCCTTCAGGGTGGAGTGTACGCTGAAGATGATTTACAAGTCGCTGACTTCGACCGAGGTGGACTCCGTAGAGTTTGCCGAGCATAAGCAGAGACTGCTGGCATCGGCCATCACCACATCAAGCCCCTTGGCGCAGTCGGCATTGAAGGTAAGACTGATGACGAATGCAGAGACAAAACGTCTGATGCCCCCGTCAGCAGATGAAATCGCTTCGTACAACGTTGACCACTTGCGTGAACTGGTGAAAGAGTACTATTCCAACTACAACGGCTCCGTGATGGTGGTACAGGGTGATGTTGGTGCCGACAGCATAATGCCATATATCCTGAAATATATCGGTGCCCTTCCATCGAAGCCCGAACGCGTGAAACGCCTGACGTGGCCTGCTGACCATTACAAGACACAGAATACCGTAATGGTAGAGAAGATTGAAACCCCTGCCCCAATTTCTCAGGCCACACTGTTCTACACTTGGGAGAAAGGTTTTGAATATACGCAGCAGACACATGCCCACAACGAAGTGCTGAAGGGCGTGCTTGCCAACCTGCTCCTCCAGACGCTGCGTGTGCAGCATAGCGATGTCTATACCCCCCAGGTTCTGATGGAAGATGCACTGCTGCCAATACCACACATGAAAATTACCATCTCCTTCGCCTGCAACCCCACCCAGCGCGAACGCATCGCAAAAGATGTAGAGCAGATAGTGAAGCAGATGGCAGAGGGTGACCTCATCACTTGGGAGCTGATAGAAAGCTACCTCAAGACGTACGCAAGGGCGAATGCCAACTATAAGGGAAATGAATATACCCGTCGCCGCAACTACCTGACGCAGGAGCTTAACGGCATCGTGACAGAAGGTGTCGGCATGATATACGTCAGTCAGGTAACACCCGCATCGCTCAAGGCTCACCTCAAGAAACTGCTGACAAAAGGCAACCTGCACATCGGCTACCTAACCACCGAATAACAAGTTTATTTCTTCAAGATTATCAAAAACAATAAAGTACTCACCTGCGATTGTTCATAAGCACCTACTTATTTGCGATTACAATTTTGTATATTGCATCTGCATTTTTTACTCAAATCTATTTTCATCGAAGAAGCCGAAGCCGCTGATGGCTACGAGCAAACGCTCTACATAATCCCAGGCGGTATCGCTCCATTGGAAGCCAAGACGGTGCAGTACGGCACAGGTATAGCGGTTGTCTCTTTCTATGATGCCCGTCTTCTGACCGTGGGTCATATCCTGATATGCCATCATGGCGGAGAGCAACTTAGCCTTCTCTGGATCTTGGCCAGCTTCGGCAAGAACTTTCTCAAATTCGTCACCCTCCACAAAGCGTATCTTTTTTCCTACCTTACTCATGCGTAGCAGCAAGTCACCAAACAGCTCTGTGTGATTGTTGAACGGCTGGAATACATTACACTCCTTTGGCGTGCTTGCAAGAAGCACCACTGCCTTTGCCGTCTCATTGATAGGCGACATCTCAGTAAGCTCGTCGTAATCGTCGTAAGAGCAGCAGCCAAGTGTGTAGAACACCTTGAGGCGTCCCATGAAACTGTTGCTGTTGAAATTGGCTTGGAACTCACCATCATAGCTTCGTGGAGCCAAATTGCCCACACGCATCACCTTACCATTAAGGCCATGATGGGCTACGGCATCGAGAACTATTCGCTCAGCAAGGAACTTAGAGTGAATATAGCGGTTGTCGAGGAACTGACCGAACCAGAACTTTCGCTCATCGAGTTTTGGTATCTCTTCACCACTGTTGCGGATAATCCATAATTCAGCAACGGAGGTCGTAGAGATATGTACCAGTCTGGCGTCAGTCTTCAGACAGAACTCCACGCAACGCTGTGCACCACCGATATTCACATCCTCAATGTCAGAAGTCTTAGAGAAGTGCTTCACGTTAGCAGCACAGTTGAAGACGGTGTCAATTTTAGAGTTGACAGTTGACAATTGACAATTGACAATTTCCGTAAAGTCCTGCGTCACGTCGCCGTTAACAACGAAGAGACGAGTTCCGATAAGTTCCTTATATGATTTCTCGAAGTAGTAGAACAACAGGTTCTTCAGTCGGCGCTCTGCTGCCTTCTGGTCCTGACCACGCACAAGACATGTGATTGTTGTAGCATCAGAGTCGATGAGCTCACGCAGAACGTGGATACCCAAATAACCTGTAGCACCTGTGAGAAGCACATTTCCTAACTGCTGGCGTTCACCCTTGAGGAACATATCCACATTGTTGTGTTGCAAAATAGCATCGATACCAGTATAATCGAAATTAGTCACTTCGTCGTCTGTATTCTCGACAGGAGTTTCGCCTGTTACAAACTGTGCCAACAGACGTGGTGTAGCATGCGTGAATACATCACCATAAGCCACATGATGACCAGCCTTGTCTGCTTCGATGATAACCTTCGTCACCATGAGTGATGTTCCGCCAAGTTCAAAGAAGTTGTCGGTAGCACCAACCTTGTCCAAAGACAATACTTCGCAGAATATCTGACAGAAAAGTTTCTCGGTATCATTGACAGGCTCCACATATTCGTGGTCATCAGCCTGAATGACAGGAGCAGGCAGTGCCTTCTTGTTCACCTTCTGGTTTTGGTTCAAAGGAATGTTATCAATCTGCATTGTTGCGGCAGGAATCATATATGATGGTTTCTGCTTACCAATGAAATCATTCAATTCCTTGATATCTATCTGCTCATCACTGACGATATAAGCTGCAATAAACTTACCACCATTGTCGTAGTCAAATGCCTGAACTGTGGCATCCTTTATGCCTGGGAACTCACGAATCACAGATTCCACCTCTTTCAGCTCGATTCGGAAACCACGAATCTTCACCTGTCCGTCGCGGCGTCCTACAAACTGGATATTTCCGTCAGCCAGATAGCGCACCACATCACCTGTGCGGTAGCAGCGCTTGCCATTCCATTGTATGTAGGTCTCAGCTGTCTTCTCAGGCAGGTTCAGGTAGCCTCGGCTCACCTGCGGACCAGCCACGAGCATCTCTCCGGCAGCTCCCAGTGGAAGACGGTTCATATCCTTATCGACGATAAAGAGTTGCAGGTTATCCAGCGGCTTGCCGATAGGAGCATTCTGCTCAAACTCCGTCTGTTGATAGGTGGTCGTAAAGATAGTACACTCCGTAGGTCCGTAGGCATTATGGAGTTTATAACCCGTAGGCGGAGTAAGCGGCAGAATCTTTTCGCCTCCTACAGAGAGGTGGCGCAGCGAGTGATTGTCGCAGTTCATAGCAAACTGGCATCCCACCTGTGTTGTCATGAACGAATGGGTTACACCCACTTCATTGAAATAATTATTCAGGTCAGGAAGGTTCAGACGGATATCGTCACCCACAATCACTACAGTAGCACCTGTAGTAAGGGCTGGATACATATCCATCATACAGGCATCGAAACCATAGCTGGCGTAAGCAGCAACCTTGTCGCCAGGTTTGAGGTCATAGAAACGCTGATACCAATGGCAGAAGCAAACGAGATTGCCGTGTTCCAACTGACAACCCTTTGGCACACCTGTAGAACCAGAGGTGTAGAGGAGGATGAACAGCCTTTCAGGCTTGAGTTGAGAGTTGAGAGTTGAGAGTTGAGAGTTTTGTTCCTCAGTAAGGGCAGGAAGTTTCTCGATATCCTTTGTCAGCAACACCTCACCCTGATATTCATCTACGATGTCTCGCAGTTCCTCGTCTGCTATAAGCAACTTGGCTGAAGCATCTTGCATCATGAAGTTCAGGCGCTCCTTCGGATAGCTTGGGTCGAGTGGCTGATAAGCACAACCTGCCTTCAGAACACCCAAAGAAGCAATAACCATCCACTCGCTACGAGGAATGAGGATAGAGACAACAGGCTCTTCACTTGTAATCGGCTTTGCCGCTTCGCTAGTCGAAGAACCTTGAACCTTGAACCTTGAACCTATATATCCGGCAATGCGGTCCGACATCTCGTCCACTTGCTTATAGGTCAGTCGCACATCGTGATAAATCACGGCGATATTGTCAGGCACACTCTCTACTTGTTTGCGGAACAGCGAAATAACAGTCTGAGTGTTATCGTAAGGCACATCAGTATTGTTGAAACTGTCAAGCAAAACTGTCTGCTTATCATCAAGCAACGAAACGCTCTTAAGTTTAGCATCAGGATTGCTCATGAAAGCATTCGTAGCATTGCTGATTGACTGTGCCAGACTCTGCATCAGCTCCTGGCTGTATCGTCCGTTATCATATTGCAAGCAAATGCTTGGCTTACCCTCAGGGTCATTTTGGATGAAGAATGCTATACGGAACTTAGGGGTCTCCGTCTCGAACGTATCTATGTCAACCGTCTGGCCTTTGTAATTATATTCGGCGAAGATACCCATCTGATAGGCGAACATAATCTCTGCGGTAAGGTCATAGTCGGAGGCAATGCGTGCAAACGGGTAACTCTCGTGGCGCAATGTCTCGTCGAAGTTCTTACTTGTCTCGTTTAGGAACTCAATCACACTCTGTTCCTCAATGAATGTACTCAGCGCCAGTGTGTTGACAAACATACCAACAGTATTACTGATGCGCAAATCGGAACGACCATTACTGATAGTGGTGATACACAACTGGTCGTTGTTGCTAAAACGAGAGAGAGCATAGAATGTAGCAGCAAGTATATGATGTGCCGGAGAGATATTACGCTGACGACAGAAATTATCGATTTCCTCGAAGTTCAGCGGTGTGTATATCGTACTCACAGTTCCTTGTTCCTTTGGATTGGTAAGGTCTGCAGGTATTTCCGTAACACCTTCTATCTTACCCAGTCGCTTTTCGAAGAAGTCCCGTGCATCTGCATATTCTTCACTGCTCTCTGCTTCTTTCTGCGCAGCTACGAAGTCGGCATAGGTGAAGGTTTCAGGTTCTATCTCCTGTCCGTTAAGTAACTCGAATAGTTGTTCCAAAAGGACATCGAACGAACCTCCATCTACCACAAGGTGATGAATATCCATCATCAGATACACGTGCTCTTCAGTAGTGACAATCTCTATACGATAGAGAGGTCCTTGTCTGAGGTTGAAAGGCTTTACAAACTCCAACTTATAACTTGGAATTTCCTCCTCAGAATGTTTGCTTTGAGTAACCTCAACAGGTTGGTTCGGGTCAACAGTCTGAACGATTTCAGCCCCGACACTTCCGAAATGAGCCTGTAGGATAGGATGAGTCTTGACGAGTGTCTCCATAGCCTTGACAAGCAACTGGATGTCCACATTCTTCGGGAACTTTGCTATGACAGGAGTATTGTATATGGTGGACTCGGGCTGTTTCATGCAATCGACATAGACGCCCATCTGTGCGTATGACAGAGGGATATTACTCATGTCAGCATGCTCTACTTGTGCAGCCTCTTGCTTAGTGGAGCCCCCACTCATCAGCACCTTCAGTATCTCGTTCTCGATGCTCTGTATGCTTCCTGTCTTTGCTAAAGCCTTAGAATCCAGAGAAACACCGAAGCGCTTGTTGATTTGTACGGCAAGTTTGATGGACATTATAGACGTTAGACCCACATAGCCCAGCACGGTCGTCACACCAAAGTCCTCGGTATTGATAATGTCTGCAATGATGCTATGTATTTCCTGCTCCAGCACATTCATGGGCACATTGCTTCCCCCTTCTGCCTCCATAGCTTTCTTCTCCGGCTTCGGCAGTGCTTTTTTGTTCACCTTCTGGTTTTGGTTCAGAGGAATAGCGTCAATTTGCATCGTGACGGCAGGCACCATGTATGGCGGTTTCTGGTCGAGGATGAAGTCGTTCAATGCCTCAATATCTATCTCCTGATCACTAACGATGTATGCAGCAATGAATTTTCCGCCACCTTCTTCGTCGAAAGCCTGCACTGTAGCATCCTTGATGCCAGGGAACTCTCGAATGACAGCCTCTACTTCCTTCAGTTCTATGCGGAAACCGCGAATCTTCACCTGACCATCACGACGGCCCACAAACTGAATATTGCCGTCAGGAAGATAGCGCACAACATCACCGGAACGATAAACATGAGCGTATCTTTCTTCACCCGAGAATGGATTATTAATATACACCTCTGCTGTCTTTTCCGGACGGTTCAGATAACCACGACCCACCTGCGGACCACTAATCCATAATTCTCCTGCAGCACCTACAGGCATACGATGACCATGTGAATCTACAATGTATAGATGTGTATTGTCGGTCGGCTTGCCAATAGGTATCTCTTTCTGTTTCTTGTCAACAGGATATGTCGTCGTAAAGATAGTACACTCGGTAGGACCATACCCGTTATGGAACTGATAATTCGTTGGCGGAGTCAAAGTAGCCAGTTTCTCACCGCCAACAGAGAGATGCTTTAACGAATGATTCTCTATGCTTGTTGCAAACTGATAACCCACCTGAGTTGTCATGAACGAATGCGTGATGTTGTTTTGCTCAAAGTATTCGTTCAGAGCGATAAGGTCCAAACGTAGTTCCTCTGGAATGATATATACCGAAGCGCCGCAAGTCAGGGCTGGATACATATCCATCATGCAAGCATCGAAACCATAGCTGGCATATGCAGCAACATTATGCTCTGGTTTGAGGTCATAGTAACGCTGATACCAATGGCAGAAACTTACTAAATTTTTATGTTCCAACTGACAACCCTTAGGCACACCCGTAGAGCCAGAGGTGTAGAGGAGGATGAACAGCCTTTCAGGCTTGAGTTGAGAGTTGAGAGTTGAGAGTTGAGAGTTTTGTTCCTCAGTAAGGGCAGGAAGTTTCTCGATATCCTTTGTCAGCAACACCTCACCCTGATATTCATCTACGATGTCTCGCAGTTCCTCGTCTGCTATAAGCAACTTGGCTGAAGCATCTTGCATCATGAAGTTCAGGCGCTCCTTCGGATAGCTTGGGTCGAGTGGCTGATAGGCACATCCGGCCTTCAGAACACCCAAAGAAGCAATAGCCATCCACTCGCTACGCGGAATTAGGATAGAGACGACAGGCTCCTGAGTTGACAGTTGACAGTTGACAGTTGACAGTTGACAGTTTAACTCTTCACTCTTATCTCTTAACTTTAAACTTTCAACTACATATCCTGCAATCCTGTCGGATATTTCGTCCACTTCCTTATAAGTGTATTTCTTATCTTTGAAGACAACAGCTATATTATCGGGTGTTGCCTCTGCCTGCTTACAAAATAGAGAGACGATGGTCTGCGTATTGTCGTAAGGCACATCGTTTAGATTGAAGCTGTCAAGCAGTTCTACCTGCGACTTAGTGGTGATGTCAATATCGCACAGATTTCCACTCTTGAGGAAACCCTCCACCACAGCTTCATAGCTTTCAAGGAACTGACTGATCAGCTGCTCCGAATATTGATTGGTATGATATGCTGCCTCTACAAAACATTTGCCGTCTTTAGCGGAAACCATGACATAGAGAGGAACATCTAATTCTGCAAAGTCATTCGCCTTACCGTTCCAAGCAAAGTATGAACCAATCTGCAGCCTCAGGTCGCTCAAAATATCCATAATGGAGTATGACTTATGTTCACGACAACCCTTCGTCAGCTCCTTTATAGATTTCAGAAAGTCGGGCACCGTAGTGTCTTCGGCAAATTTCGAATATACAGGGAATGCCTCTGGCTGCTGCCCGTCTGCATCATCACGGTCAATGATACCGAACAACACCTCCTGGTCATTATTGTATTTTGCCATGAGGTAGCTGTAAACCCCCGTGAAGAAAGTATTCTTAAAGATGCCATGCTCCTTACAAAAGGCTTCAACAGCATCAATACTAACACTCATCTGGCGAGACAATTTACCTGCCTCTATCTCTGTACCCTCTATATCAGGTATCAGTTGACTGAAGGTCTCGCTACAGTCAAAGTTCTGAGCATACCACTGCTTGCTTTCCGTATTTTCCATATCTTATCTGGTTATTATTGTAAACTAAAAAAAGTTCATTGATTCAAGGAAGATGATAAGGATGACGATAGGAACTATCCATCGAAGCATCATCAGGTTCAAGTATGTTACCGTTCTTGACCCTTGATATCTCGTTTTGGGGACAAACCATCCCGTGAACACTGCCGTACCCATCGCTCCAAGAGGTATCAGGATATCTGTGCAAAGGATATTTGAAGCGTCAAACAGATTCTTACCCATCACCGTAAGTCCATCAACAGCTCCTGTCATCGACAGAATACACAGAGTATTGGTAATCAACTGTATCACACTTACGATAATCACACTCTGATGTCTGTTGAGTGGCCGTTTGGTATCTGCTGAAGCTTCATGAACAAAGGCCACCATTACCTCCATCAGTGAGATTGTTGAGGTGATAGCTGCCACACACATCAGGGAAAAGAAAGCCACACTCGTCAACGATGGTGAGAACATATGCTGGAATACCGCCGGCAGGGTGACAAAGGCCAGTTGAGGTCCCTCTGCAGGACTGAACCCATACGCAAACACCGCTGGAAATACAATCATACCAGCCAGCAACGATACGAAAATAACCAGTCCTATCATCTGTATTGAAGTTCTAACTACATCGCTCTCTTGAGACTGTAACGTTTCTGCCTGTTCCTTTGGCATATAACTGCCGTAGGTGATGAGTATGCCCAAACCTATCGACAGGGTAAAGAAACTCAGCCCCACAGCCTCAAGGATTACCTTCGGAGTGAGTTTCGTGAAATCTGGCTCAAACAGGAATCGCAATCCTGTTGTACCACCATCCATAAATATCATGTGAGTTGCCATCACTATTAACATCAGAAATAGCAAAGGCATAAGAATCTTACTCAGACGTTCAATACCCTTATTTACATCAAACCACAATACCGCTGCTGTCAGTATAATAGAAAGTATAGCATACGATATCATCGTTGGAGCCTGATGCTCGAAGGAAATAAAGAAATTATTCAATGCATCGGCATCCATACCGGCAAAGGCTCCCATCGCAGCCTCAACCATATAGTAGAAACACCATCCTGTAACCACAAAGTAGAAGCCTGTAAGCAACGTTACCGTTATCACCGTCATCCACGAGAGCCACTGCCACCGGTTAGTGCCGGTTAGGGTGCGGAAGGCTCCATAAGCACTCTTGCCCGACAGCTTACCTATTAGGAAATCATTCATTACCAGAGGCAATCCGAATATCAGGGAACACACCACATACAATATGATGAAGGCACCACCGCCATTTTCACCAACTACATATGGAAATTTCCATATACTGCCTAAACCGACGGCACTGCCTGCTGCGGCTAACAATACTCCAATCTTTGAAGAAAAAGAACTCATATTTTTTTTGTTTTAGCTTTAGGATAATGCTTACAGGGCGCTAAATTACAAATATTTTTTTTATTAGCAATATTTTTTTCTATTTTTTTTTCAATTTTCTTTCGATGTCATGATGTTTAGTATCATATCGTCGGTCTTGCACATAGCGTCAGCGCCTATGCTGGTCAGGTTATGGATACTCTTATCTACATCGTCGTCAACGATACCTTCCGACGAAGTGACGCACTTGCCCTCCATCGCCAGCAGGGCCGACAGCAGGGCAGTGGAAACACCTGAGGTAATCTTCAACGAGCATGATGGCTTGGCACCGTCGCATATCATACCCGTCAGGTTGGCTACCATATTCTTCACCGAAGCACAAATACGTTCATAGTCGCCGCCCATCAGGTAGGTGATACCGCAGCTGCTACCAATGCTTGCTACCACACAGCCGCATAATGCCGACAGTTTTCCTAACGACTGCTTGATGTATATGGCCGTCAGGTGACTGAGCATCAGGGCACGAATGAGTTCCTCTTCAGTGTTTTCGTTTTCTTTGGCATAGACGCAGACGGGATTGGTGGCACAGATGCCCTGATTACCGCTACCGCTGTTTGACATAACAGGAATCATAGCACCACCCATACGGGCATCACATGCCGATGCCGTCCTTGAGATGATGTGACAATAGATACTATCTCCAAAGATGCCTTTTGACAACGGGCGCTCTATGCTCTTGCCGAGGTTATGGCCGTAATTACCCTTCAACGCCTCGCGTGCCGCGTTCATGTTATAGGTGCGGGCTTCCATGATGAAACTGATTTCATCCAGCGGTGTTGTTGTAGCGAAGTCATATACCAGGCGCAGATTCAAAGGCACGTCTGCGATGTCAGCAGAACAAGTTCCACTAGTCTTACTAGTTTTACTAGCTTCCCCCTTTAAGCACGCCTCGTCATCCATGAACCTGGTGTGCCCGCCGGCAATGACGGCCGAAGCCTTCTTGTCGCCCGCAGTGCAGATGATTTCCACATACAACTTCTCGCTGATACCTTCCTTCTGCTTGATGGCAATGCGGTTCTCAGCAATAAATCTCTTGCCCTCTTCAAGGGTTTCGGGCGTTAAGTCTTTGAGCACCTCCAACTGATAGTCGCTCTTGCCGATGATGGCGCCTAAGGCGATGGCAATTGGCAGTCCCAGCATACCCGTTCCAGGTATACCTACACCCATAGCATTCTTCAGGATGTTGGCACTCAGCAATGCTTCAATCTTTTCGGGACGGCAACCCAACTTCTCGGTAGCCTTTGCCGTACATAATGCCACACACATCGGCTCAGTACAGCCAATAGCTGGTACCACCTCGCGATGCACCATTGCAATGATACGTTCTCTTAATTCTTTATCAACCATATCTTTATCTCATCAAGTACCTGATAATAACATTTTCTGCGGCAAATATAACAAAAATTCAGCAAAAAGTGCAAAACAACAAGCAAAAAATGTAACAAAAGAATGCAAAAATTAAGAATAATATTCTAAAAGGCTTGTGTTTTTAAGAGCATTTTGGAACAATCACAATATTTTTACGGAGTATTTAGTGGTTTCTTCTGATTTAATGCAAAAATTTGGAAGATATACCTAAATCGTCGTAACTTTGCACCCGGATTTCCATCCAAATACGAAAGAATCGAGATAAAGAAATGAAGAAGCAGACTATAGCCATACATACACCTTATGTTCGCCCTGATGCTTACGGGTCGCTGGCAGTACCCATATATAGTAATGTGTCATTCGAATTTGATGATGCACAAACTATGAGCGATGCCTTCTGCAACCGTATCAAGGCACCTGACTATGCGAGAATTGCAAACCCTACCGTGACACAGTTTGAACAGCGTGTGAAGGCCCTGACAGGAGCAGAACATGTAACGGCAGTAAATTCTGGTATGGCGGCTATCAGCACGGTATTGCTGGCTGTATCCGCACAGGGAAAGAACATCGTCACATCACGTCACTTGTTTGGCAATACACTTGCCCTCATCAGCGGTTCGCTGTTACGACTTGGGGTGAAGCCACGATTGCGTGACCTGACAGACCTGCAGGCGGTAGAGGATGCTATTGACGAGAATACTGCATGCGTATATCTGGAAATAATAACAAATCCACAGTTGGAAGTGGCAGACCTCAAGGGTATTGCCGACATAGCACACAAAAAGGGAGTGCCTGTAATAGCCGACTCTACCATCATCCCATTTACAGAAACCTCTTTGAAGGATTTCGGAGTGGATATTGAGGTGGTATCGAGCACGAAATACATCTCCGGTGGCGGCACATCGTTGGGCGGACTGATAATCGATTATGGTACATTTCCTCTGATAAACAAATTTGTGAAATATGACCTCCTTATAAACTTAGGTGTTTATATGACGCCGCAGACGGCTTATATGCAGACGCTGGGATTAGAGACTCTCGACGTTCGCTACCAACGTCAGGCAGCCAATGCGCAATGGCTTGCGGAAGCACTGAACGATGTGCCTGGAATAACGAACGTGAACTATGTCGGACTGCCCGACAATCCATTTCACGATTTAGCACAGCGACAGTTCGGAAAGACGTCAGGAGCAATGCTCACCATAGACCTCGCATCGAAGGAAGAATGCTTCAAGTTCCTCAACAACCTGAAACTGATACATCGTGCCACAAACCTCTTTGACAGCAGAACACTGGCAATACATCCGGCATCAACAATCTTCGGGCTCTTCCCAGAAAGACAGTTGGTACAGATGGATGTAAGACAGACAACAATACGCCTGTCCATAGGACTGGAAGCGCCAGAGGATATTTTGGATGACATTAAGCAAGCGATAGGGAATGAAGAATAATTATCAATTATCAACTATCAACTATCAACTAAATAAAAGATGGCAGACAATAGAAAACTGAGCATCATCGCTTTCAGCGGTGATTTTGACAAGCTGACAGCAGTGTTTACACTTGCAACGGGTGCAGCAGCAGTAGGTTATGAAGTAAATATCTTCTTTACGTTTTGGGGACTCGACGCCATAAAGCAGAAACAGGGACGCAGTTTCACCGGTGGCAACTGGCTGACAAAGATATTCGGCTTTATGATGGGTGGCCTCAATGTCACTCCTACAAGCCGATTTAACTTCCTCGGCGCAGGACCGAAGATATTCCGTTCCCTTATGCGTAAGAATAACGTAGCAACCTTGGAGGAACTGGTAGAGGCTGCAAAGGTTCTCGGCATCAACTTGTATGCATGCGAGATGGCGATGCATGTACTGGGGCTGAAGAAGGAAGACTTCATTCCGGAAGTGAAGGATGTACTGGGGGTAGCATCATTCCTAAACCTCAGCGAAGGAGGCCAAACGCTGTTCATTTAATTGAAAATTGAACATTTATAATTGTGCATTATGCATTATGAACTATGAATTAATCGTATTATGGCAACAAAAGTATTAGACATTACGAAGGAACATTGCCCTATGACCTTCGTGAAGACAAAGATTGAACTGTCAAAACTGCAGCCGGGGGACATCCTGGAGGTGCTGCTGAGTGAGGGCGAACCGCTTGACAATGTACCACGCAATGCAAAGGAACAGGGCTACAACGTAGTAGCTATAGAGCATGTGGAGGGTTCTACCCATAAAGTCGTGATAGAGCGATAGAAATACAAAAAAACAGACTTAGTTAGATTATATTTTTTATCAACTTTTAAAACAAAACACAAACAATTATGGCTGATTCAAATTTACAGCGCAGTGTGACCACTGCGACCGCCAGAAAACTGGCTACCACTACCAAGACCGCCCCACAGATGGGCTCTATCACCCCAAGACTGCTGCTAAAGCTCCTGCCATGGGTACAGGTCAGCGGTGGTACTTTCCGCGTGAACCGCACAAAGGTGGAATTGCGTAAGAACGACCGTCTGCCAATACAGTATGTGAATGGCGTACCATCATTTACAGCAAAGAACTTAAAGGCTATTCCACTGTTCTCAGAGTTCGACGACGAGATACTGAACCGTCTGGTAAGCTCTTTCGAGACAAAAGAGGTAGATGTTGACAAATACTTCGTCGAAGAGGGTAAGGACAAACAGCGTTTCTTCATCGTTGCCAGCGGACAGGCAGAGGTTGTCAGCAAGGGTTCACACGGCGAAGACCTGCGGATTGCATTGTTGGGTGACGGCGAATACTTTGGCGAGGCAGACCTGCTCGACGAACAGAAATCTACCGTTTCAGTACGTGCCATAACACCTACTATATTCCTTGGCCTTAAACTGAAGGAACTGATAAAGTTTATCAACGAGGTGCCTGACTTCCGCGAGACATTCAACAAGGCCGTTGACAAGCAGCTGCGCCTGAAGGCATCGGTAAACGACAATGGCGAGAAACACATCGACCTGGTATCTGGTCACGAAGAGGACAATATCATACCAGAGACATACATCGATTACGAAGAGAATCCAACAGAGTATGGACTGAACACCCTGCAGACAGTAGTGCGTGTACACACTCGCGTCAGCGACCTCTACAACAACCCTTACAACCAACTGGAAGAGCAGCTACGTTTGTCAATAGAAAGCATTAAGGAACGTCAGGAATGGGAGCTCATCAACAATAAGCAATTCGGCTTGCTGGCGTCTGCCAATCCTGCTTATCGTATTACCACACGCTATGGAGCACCAACCCCTGACGACCTTGATGAACTGCTTTCTCTCGTATGGAAGGAGCCAGCATTCTTCATTGCCCATCCACGTGCTATTGCAGCCTTCGAACGCGAATGCACTTGGCGCGGAGTGCCTCCTGTTACTACCGACCTCTTCGGAACAAAAGTTATACTGTGGCGCGGAGTGCCTCTGATTCCTTCTGACAAAGTAGAGGTAGAAGGACAATATCTTACCGGCCGTGGCGTTGGTACGACAAAGATAATCCTCGTTCGTGTAGGCGAAAAGAGTCAGGGTGTCGTTGGTTTACACCAGAGCGGCATACCAGGAGAGATAGCTCCATCGCTGAGCGCACGTCTGATGGGACTTGATAAGTTTGGCGTCGCTTCTTATCTCCTCACGAAATATTTCTCACTGGCTTCTCTCACCGACGATGCTATCGCAGTACTCGAGAATGTAGAGGTGGGTTATTATCATGACTATCAGCATCGCAACGCTGTTGCTAAGTGAAAAGTACAGAGAGAAGAATAATTATGCATTGTGAATTATGAATTTTGAATTGATTAACAACTACGACATAGAGGATCCTGGCTTCGCCCTGCTCCGTGAAGTAGCACAAAAATACTGTCCGGAGGAATTTCAGGAACAGCGCAAGGAGTTCTTCCCCTTGCCTGATGAAGAGCTGAATCTCTCTGCAATAGAGAGCAGCGAACCGTTCGGCATCGGCATTCCTGAGACTCACAAGCTGGAGGACCTGCACTACGAAGAGGCTGACACTCTGAACTCCGACCAGATAAAGCGCGACTTCCCGGTATTGCAGCAGAAGGTGAATGGCCACGACCTCGTGTGGTTGGACAATGGTGCAACAACGCAAAAGCCTAATCAGGTAATCGACAAGATTTCTGATTACTACCGCACGTACAACTCCAACATACATCGCGGAGCACACACTCTGGCAGCGCGTGCAACAGATGCTTATGAAGAGGCGCGTGAGAAGGTGCAGCGTTTCATCAATGCCGCAACAAGCGAAGAGATAATCTTCGTACGAGGCACTACAGAGGGCATCAACCTCGTGGCACAGGCTTACGGAAGACAATTCCTGACACCTGGCGACGAGGTGATAGTATCGGAACTGGACCACCACGCAAACATCGTACCTTGGCAGCGTGTATGTCAGGAACGCGGTGCTACGTTGAGGGCTATACCGACGGACCAGAACGGAGACCTTATCCTCTCGGAATTTGAACGCCTCATAACACCTCGTACACGATTCGTTTCTGTAGGACATGTAAACAATACCTTCGGCACTATCAACGATGTGCAACGCATCATAGACATTGCCCACTCACACCATATTCCGGTGCTGATAGACGGAGCACAGTCGATTGCCCACACACCTGTTGACGTACAGAAACTGGGAGCTGATTTCTTTGTATTCAGCGGTCACAAGATTTACGGTCCTAACGGCATCGGTGTAGTATATGGTCGCAAGGAGCTGCTCGACAAGATGCAGCCTTGGCAAGGCGGTGGTAACATGATTAAGGATGTGACCATCGAACGCACAGAGTATAATGAGCCACCGGCACGTTTCGAGGCTGGCACACCAAATGTGGCTGATGCCATCGGTTTGGGAGCGGCACTCGATTACGTAAACCATCTCGGCATCCGTAATATTGAACACCATGAGCACCAGCTCACAGAGTATGCACGCGAACAGCTGGGACAGATTCCGGGCTTGACGCTCATTGGCAACCCAAAGAACCGCGTTTCGGTAGTTAGCTTCGTTCTCGACGGCATACCAGTGCCCGAGGTGGGTACTCTGCTCGACAAGGAAGGTATCGCAGTACGTGCCGGTCACCACTGCGCACAACCTGCCCTGCGTGCTCTGGGGTACGAGATGAGTGTTCGGCCAACATTTGCTCTGTACAACACGCGCGAAGATGTTGATAAGTTAGTAATAGCTGTAAAAAAGATTATAGGAAGATAAACTATGGCAAAGATAATAGTTAACGGTGAGGCACAGGAGGTACAACTGCCTGTCAGCCTCACAGAATTGATAAAAAAGAATGACGTACAGCAGCCGGAAATGGTTAGCGTACAGGTTAATGATGAATTCGTGGACCGCGACGAATGGGACAAGGTTTCAATAAAGGAAGGCGACGCCGTGGATTTTCTGTACTTCATGGGAGGAGGGGATATAAAGTTTAAAGTTTAAAGTTTAGAGTTTAAAGTTTAAAGTTATGATTGACTTCACAGAAGAACAGATTAAACGTTATTCACGGCACATCCTGCTGCAGGACGTTGGTGTAGAGGGACAGGAGAAGATTATGAACGCCCGAGTGCTCGTTGTGGGTGCCGGCGGACTGGGAGCTCCTGTGTCTTTATACCTCGCCGCAGCGGGTGTCGGAACAATAGGTATCGTGGATGCCGATGTAGTAGATCTTAGCAACCTGCAGCGGCAGGTGATACACTTCACAAAGGACGTGGGAGTGCCGAAGGTGAAGAGTGCAAAAGAGAAGATAGAGGCCATAAACCCTGATGTAAAGGTGGAGACATATTATGAGTTCCTCGATTCTTCCAATGCCCTCGACATCATAAAAAACTACGATTTCATCGTTGACGGCACTGACAACTTCCCGGTAAAATTCCTCATCAACGATGCTTGCGTAATGGCAGGAAAGCCTTTCTCACACGGAGGAATCCTACGCTTCAACGGCCAGACCTTCACCCACCTGCCAGGCACCGCCTGCTACAGGTGTATGTTCAAGGAGCCGCCTCCTGCAGGAGCAGTTCCTACCTGTTCGCAGGCAGGAGTATTAGGAGCCATCGCCGGTATGTTGGGAACCATTCAGGCAGCCGAAACGCTGAAGTATTTCACTGGTGTAGGAGAACTGCTGACAAACCGCCTGCTCACCTTTGATGCAAAGACGATGCAGTTCCGTACCGTTGCCGTGAAACATCGCGACTCATGCCCTGTTTGCGGCACAGCACCTACCATCGACCACCTCATTGACTACGAACAGGCCGCCTGCGATTTGAAACATTAAACATCAAAAGCCTTTGACTTTTGACATTAGACTTTTGACTTTTAAAAGATGAAAATACCACAAAACATAATTGATGAATTGATCAGCCAGGCTCAGCAGGACGCGCCGAACGAAACGTGCGGCTACCTGCTGGGCACTAGCTCAGAGGATGCTGACATCGTAACAGAAAACTACGAGATGGAGAATATAGACCATTCACCGGAACATTTCTCGTTTAATCCGAAAGACCAATTTGCGGCACTGAAGTATGCTCGCTCCAAGGGACTGAAGATTCTTGCCAACTGGCATAGCCATCCTGCGTCACCATCACGTCCGTCACAGGAGGATATCCGTCTGGCTAACGACCCGACAATACGTTATGCCATCCTCTCCCTGCACGATGGCATACACCTGAATTCTTTCAAGATTATCAACGGTGAAATCGTTGACAAAGAAGTACATTTATGATAATTGATAATTGATAATTGACAATTGATAATTGACCTTTGACCTTTCTTGCAGTCGGGCGTACAAACCCTTTGTGCAAGCGGACAAGCCGAGCGGACCTTAGACCTTTGACAAAAAAATTATGGAAAAAGACACCAACGAGATACTGATGCGAAACGTTGCTCTGCTGTCAAAACAGACAGAGCAGGAGACAAGTATGATGCCGCAGACAGATGCTCCCCTACCCTCCGTGGAACAGGTGAAGCAGATAGTATGCCTGGTGAAGAGTATGATATTCCCTGACTACTTCACCAAACGCCCGGCAACCGAGACGATAAACTCTTACTTCATCGGCGTGAAGATGATGGAGCTGCTGCAGCTACTGACAAAGCAGATAGCCCACGGCATGCAGTTTTGTGAGGACAGCCATAAATTCACATCTAAGGAACAGGTGTATGAACTGGCGAACAAACTGGCACTGCAGTTTATCGACACCTTGCCGGAGATAAAACGCCTGCTTTATACTGACGTACAGGCTATGTTCGACAATGACCCTGCGGCTCTGAACTATGGAGAGGTGATATTCTGCTATCCCGTAGTGCAGGCTATGACACATTACCGCATCGCCCACAAGCTTCACGAGCTAAAAGTACCGGTGATACCGCGCATTATTACAGAATTAGCTCACTCCAAGACAGGTATCGACATCCATCCTGGAGCGCAAATAGGAGAATACTTCGCCATCGACCACGGCACGGGTGTCGTTATCGGTGAGACATCTGTCATCGGCAACCATGTAACCCTCTATCAGGGCGTCACCCTCGGTTCGAAAAATTTCAAGCACGACGAGCAGGGCAATATCCTGAACGTCCCGCGCCATCCTATCATAGAAGACTATGTCACAGTATATTCCAATGCCAGCATCTTAGGCCGCATCACCATCGGACACCATTCTATAATAGGCGGTAACATCTGGGTAACCCATAACGTAGCCCCTAACTCACGCATCCAACAGTCAAAAGCCGTAGAAAGCCACTACGAGGGCGGATTGGGGATATAAAGGTTAAAGTTAATAGTTGATAGATAATAGTTGATAGTTTAGAGTGTAGAGTTGAGAGTCAGTTATATAGTTTAGAGTTTAAAGTAAATAGCGCAAGATGCAAAGCATCCTGCGCCATTGTCTATTAAGCCGTAAGCTATTAAGCTACTAAGCTCTTTAACCGTTAACCTTTAACCGTTACTTTTACCGCGCTATCGATTGCCCCAATTTTAAAGCCCCAAAAATAAATGTAGGCTGCAAATGTGCAGCCTACGCAATTAACTTTTCACTCTCAACTTTACATCCCTCCCTTTAAGGGAGGTCAGGAGGGTCCTTAAGGTGAGGCGTGAATTTATCACCATCCCCACGATCTTGTTTTCCCCTACCAGGATGCAGCCCTGAGTATCTTTGGCGGTGTCGCCGGCATGTATGCGGATGCCTTGCCAGAGGCTGTTGAAACGGCTGTCACCCGTTATCAGCGGCAGCTGCGTTTTATACCTTGGGCTGTATGTCATACTGACCCTGTATTCCCCTTCCGGTATCGCACACGGTTTTATTGCCTTTAGCAGATTCCTGTCTGCCAGCACCTCCTCAACTGTCCTGTCCACCTTCATCTCAATACACGGCGGCTCAAGAGTGTCGCAAAGATAGGCAGCCCCCTCCAAACCTCCCCCAGTTAGTGATGCCAAGGGATTGTCCCCTGGCATCTTTCATAACATTGTTATTTAGATTTACTCTTGTATTCGCGGTAGGCAGCAAGGACTTTTCCGTAATCCTCTGGACTCATGAACCAGATGCGTGAATCACCTTCGTTGCCAACTAACCTACGCGGATTTCTTGCGAGATAACGGAAGTTGAAAACGAGATTCTTTTGCTTGCGCTCCTCCTCAGTCATGGCTATAATCTGGCCATTATCGTCAAAGAGGAGATTTGGGTCACGATTGATAGTATCATTTTCTTCATCGGCATCCAGCATTTGGGGAACCAGCCAGCCCACGAGTGGCCGCTCGATGTTCCAGTCGGCAGTCTGTATGACAAGACATCTCTTTCCTTTAAAGGTAATCAAAGGCAGGGCATAGCGGAACATTTTTGTTTGTGCTGCAATGAACCTCTCGGTTGCTACTTCTAAGAGTATGTTGGCCTCATTAATATTTTCGATGCGTTTATTCTCCGGGGCCAGATCGTTGTTTACGAATGCCTCAAGTATCTTTGGGAAAGCGTAAAAAGGGCGTGGACCCATCATCATCAATGAATAGATAAGCTTTGAGCAGTTAGTCAACGGGTCGTATTTTCCCAGTTCCTGCTCAAAGGCATCAGATGCCTTGTCCATGTATGACACACCCTTCTCGAAATCTTGTTTCTGCATGTATGTTGAGCCGAGTCCCAAATAGGTGAGTCCCATGAGGGTGTCTTTCATTATGGTTTGTGCCTCGGCAATCTTCTGAGCACGCTCCAAATACTGCAGGGCGAGGTCATAGTTCCTCTTGTCTTTCAGAAAATCGTTGATGAACGCCACTCCAGCCTCATACTGCAGTTTGCCGTCATTGGGATTCTTGTCTGCCAACTTCGCTTTTTGCTCAGCATCTTTCAGTGCAATAGCTACCGAGTCTTCTTGGGCATGAATATGCAGCGCCATGGCGCATATCAGCATAATGATGGTAAAATAACGTTTCATAATATTACTTCTATTTTAATTAATATATTGAAATTTTACGTCCTTTGTGGATATAGATGCCTTTCTTAGTTGGCTTGCCTTGGAGCAGACGGCCCTGCATGTCGTACCAGCCCGTTGCACCAGCATCATTATGCATTATGAATTCTGAATTATGAATTAAAGGTATCTCCGTCGGGTCATCAACCTCAATCATCCATGTGGTCAGGCAGAAGTAGTCCCTCTTGTCTATGCTGTGGAAGTCGTTGGCGATGAATATGTCAAAGAGGTACGCGCCTGACTCCAGATGTTCGGGCAGGTGGATTAAGGTTGTATTATATGTGCCGCTGATTATCTGACATTTAGAGTAGAGTGTTTCTGTTTCGGGTAATACAGGTTCGGGGGTGCCCTCATCATTGAGTTTGTATAAATCAATCTTCAACACGGCGTCATAGTCCATCGGTGTACCATTGCCCAAGATTACCCCTATGACATAATCGGGATTACCCTTCTCGTCGGTTCCCTCGGCGTACCTTGCGCCCAGACATTCGAAGGCCAGTCTATCGAAGGCTGCAATCTTATGCCCTAAATATCCAGACACCTGGTTGATATCGGCTACGTCAGTGCCAATGATGTCATTAATGTTGGGATTTTTTGCTATCAGGAATACATAGTCGCCAATCCACGGAACGGACATTTTGAAGGATACGTCAGCCTTGCCTCCAGCTTCAATCACGGCTCTGGTTTTTGACATGGTAGCAATATCTATCAGTTTGCCGTCCTCCACATAAAAGGCGCAGCATCGCAAGTCTCCGATAAAGTCATCGGCTGCTGCATTATTGCGGATGGTTGCATTGACGGTTTGGGCTATATTGCATTGTTTCATACCCTTAATCTCAATGCCTGCAGAGGAGGATGTGAGCTGGGGTTGCGGATGAATTATCAGGTCGGTTACTTCACCTCCATCTCCTATATTGACCTCTATGTAAGAGCTGGGGCCATAAACGGGTTTCCATGGGGCAGTAGTGCCGCTTTCACGGCTTACAAACATCAGTTTGTGATTGCCGGAAGAAAGGTTGCTGAATAAGTTTTCGGTGAGCGGGAAAAACACTACTCCAATATTATCATTACTGAATTTTACATAGTCGTAGCCATCAACCTCATAATCATCGGTGTAACAGATGCTGCTCAGGTCAGGCGTAGCGTCATCATTGCGCTCAGCCAGACCAACGGTGAAGACACCGGGACGGTATGATGAATTAACCATAAGGAACTCATCTTCAATATCTCCATCTTTGACATCCCACCCAAGGCCGTAAATATATCGATGGAACTTCTTTGATGGGTCTCGCAGCGGTTGCAGACCGATGAGTGCACTTTGACCTATATTGAAACCATCATCTATACTGGTAACGCCTGTGCCACCTGTACTGGGGTTGAGCAGGTTGATTTTGTAGAAGCCGTCGTCACCGCCGTTCCAGCCCCAGTTCACGTGGAAATAGCCTTCACCATCCTGCACCTCATAGCCGTCAAGGACAAAGGCATGGCCACCCATGGCGCCAGATCCGCCATAAAGCACAGGTCTTTTCTCGTGGAGCTCATTGTAGAGTAGCTCATCCCACTCACTCAACGAATAGTCGGTAGGTATTGCGCGATATGCATCAGGATCGTAACCGAAACTATTGGCAAGGAGGTCGGTGTCGTAGAAGATTCCATAAGAGATATCTGGCGAATAATCCATTTGTATCGACTGCCCGCAGTAGCGCATGAGCAGGGCTACGGCATTCTGTTGTTCCTCAGTGGTGGACACGAAATAGTCGTCCATCATATTGTCCCAGTCGAACGTTGTAACAGGCAATGCGTCTATAATACGACCATCACTCATCGTATATGCTGGTAATTCATTTGCCATCTCCCCTTGTGGCCAACGGTGATAGTTCATCACCTGGGCCAGAGCCGTGGCCATACAGCCGGTGACGCATAGTTTGCCATCAGTCTCGGGGCAGTAAGCATTGTATGGTTTCTCCGGATCGTAGGTATTTGAACCCTGTCCCCACTTGGTTGTCAACATAGGGGCAATGTCGTTGTGTGTCGGCACGCTTGTCGCCTTGACACCGAGGTCTTTGAGACGGGCGATGGCTCCTGCCGTCGTATTGAGCCACCACTGCATATTTTCAGGAACTGACGTGGCATCAAAACTACCATTGTCGGTATATCCCAGCACGAGGTTGTCGCCTACGCAGTCGTCACCGCTCACGATAACAAAACCATCACCGGAATTAATGTTAAACACATAAAACTCCTTTTGTGCCTCCACGGCAGTAAGTTTCGCACCGTCGGAGCGTTGTGCACTTCTCGCAGACGATGTGTTACCCTTCATTGAAAAAAGAAATTTAGCTGCCTTTTCACGAGCCTCACTCTCAGTGACAGGCGCTGCTACCGCCGTCAATACATAACTAAGGACGGCAACAAATATCAACAATACTTTTTTCATATTCTGTTTGTCTTTAATATTTACCATATCTTTACACGTTCCTCGGGGGCGAGATAGAGTTTGTCTGTCGGTTTCACGTCATAAAGGCGGTACCATTCGTCGAACAGGCGTGCGATGCCGTTGACACGGTTATGACCGGCAGAGTGTGTGTCAATGAGGAGTTGTAGCTTTAGCATTTCCACACTGCGTTCATTTTCTATTACTGCTATGGGCATTCCGTAGGAGAGCCAGTACTTCTTTAACTGCTCATCGTATTGCTCTCCAGTGAAGCCCTGCTGACGCAGGCGACGGCTATAAGCCTCAAAGGCGAGCGTAGCCCCGCCATAGTCGGCCATGTTCTCCCTGAGCGTCTTCACACCATCTGCGGGCTGACCGGGGTATTGCTCCAGTTGGTTCCAAAGGTTTATGAGCTGCTGCTGCTTGGCCTTAAATGCAGCCTTGTCTTCTGCTGTCCACCAGTCGCGCTTGTATCCCATTTCGTCATACTCCGAACCGCCGGCATCGAATCCGTGGCACATCTCATGACCAAAGACTGAGGCCGTGCCGTAAAGTGTAGCCTCGCTCTGGGTGAGGTCGAAGATAGGGGCTATGAGGAATGCCGGTGGTATGAGAAGCTGGTTGTTCGTTTTGTTGTATGAGGCGTTGACCGTCGTAAAGGACGTGAATGAATACCAGAAGTCCCAGCCGTGTGTATCGACGCTCTTGCCAATCAGATTGCGGAAAGCGGCTGCCTGCTGCTTGCGCAGGTTGCATACGACATTGAGCAGTGTTGTACCATCTATGACAGGGGTCATCTCTTCGTGCCACTTGTCGGGATAGCCTATTAAGAAACTCATGTTGTCCAGCTTTTTCAGGGCGGCCTGCTTCGTAGCATCACTCATCCAGTCGAGATTGCCGATGCGCTCACGCAAAATGCTGCGGAATTCTTCCATTATTTCAGCGCACCGGTCCTTATTGATGTTCTGCGTGCCAAGGGCATCAACCAGCAGGTGGAACATGTGATATTTGGCGTACTGCATAGCGAACTGCATACAATAGCTGGCGGGAAGAGGCGACATCAGCCGGGGAATGAACATCATGTCTAATCCCATGACATATTCTATCATGTAGTCGCGCATCATTGCAACGCTATTCTCACTACCCTCAAACAACAGGTTCAGGAGCTGTTCGATAGCCTCTCCCTTTTCCTGTTCGTAACTCTCTGATACCTTGTCTGCCATGTCACCGATACCCATCAGCTGACAGACCTGAACGTAAACATCTGAAGAACCACGGGTCATCGTACGGGTTGTAGCAGTCCAAGGGTGGATAATTCTGTTGAAGCCATTGTCGTAGGCCTTCATCTCTATTTTTTCAACAGCCAGAGCATTCGCCCCTATTTCCGCAATACGCTCGTCGCTGAAACCAAAGTTGCTGAGTTTGGAACATATTAACTGAAGGGGTTGTGACAGATTTTCCTCTTTTTCTGAATTGAATGCTTCGTTTACAAGAACTGATGGTAATTCTGATGTAAACTGGGGCTCTATAACCCTTGCATTCCCCAATGGCACCAAGCGCACCACAGGGCTATATCCCCATTCGTGCAATTGCTTGAAGGCTGCCAGCAGCTGTTCCTGCGTCGTGATGGATGCGAGGTAATCAATGCGCTCCTTCAGCAGAGTCATGTCTGAAGAGTCGTCAGCATCGCTGGCCTTTGCCAACTGCCTAACCCCCGCAATTACGGGGTCGTTGGAGGTTTTCAGCACCTCTGCCTCTATACCTTGCAGCTTCGTAGAGAGTATTGTTGACATCGACTGCAGCTGACTGTCGTCGAGCCACTTGCCATACTGGTAGCGGTAGAAATCGTCGCCAGGTCTGACTGACGGGTCTATATACTTGTCGTATGGGAATGGTTTGTCATCAGTTACTACAACGTCGTTTTCTACTACGTAGTCATCACTGTCGGTACAGGCAGTGAAGTTTAGCACCATGATGGTCATTGCCATCAGACAGAGATTCTTTTTCATATTCTGTTTGTGTGTTATATAGTTGTTAAAAAATCCTGCTGCAAAGGTATAAATAATTGAGAAAACAACAAAAGAAAACAAAGATTTTTTTCCTTTTCCTATCATTTTTTGTGTGCGCACCCAAATATAAAATATTATCCGTACATTTGCGGCATATTTCAACATTATTATTAAACAAAATGAAATACCCTGCTTCGCGAAAAAACAATTACTCCGTACGAAAACGAAAACTCTTTAACCGTTAACCGTTATTGACGCTGGCAGAGGTTTTTCGGTTTCCGCAAAACAGGATGCGCCTCAGCATAGCTCAAAAACGATTTTGACTCTGCATTCGGCTTTCACTGTTTTTCTTGTCGCAGACAAGGGCATTCTATGTTAAATTCCAAATATTTTTCTCATTTTAACTACATATTCAGCGTCTTGTTGCTGAGCTCGATATCTGACGTCAGCTTAATGATGGCCTTGTCTGCGATAGCATCGCGCAGCTCTTGGTCTGTAGAGACGTTTGTCTGTGCTGATAATGTTGTAACGCAAAACAGCGCTGTCAGCATTGTAAATAATTTCTTCATGCAGTTTTAGTTTTTTTATTTATTTTTCGGTAAATGTAAGGATAAAAGCACATAAAACAAAAAAATCAACAAAAAAACAACAAAACGAGACAAAATAATGCCATTATTTTTTTTTAAACTCATATTGACAACAATATAACACAAATCGGAAATTACACATTGGATGCACGTTGGATACACGTTAGGGTACACTATTTTGAATATACAAGAAAACCAAATATTTTTGTAATTTTAACTTTCGGTTGAAGTTACTTCATCTTGATAATGACACAAAATAAAAATAAATTATCATTTCGCTTGCATTATTCAAGACTTAATCGTAACTTTTACCCCACTTTGCAGGCTTGAAGTCACTCTCACTCGAAAAAACTCAAATAAAATTTGTTTATTTGCTCGCTTAATCGTAACTTTGTCCCCCGGAATGGATTACAACGAATTAATATCACAGGCGCTGGAAGCACGCAGATATGCTTATGCGCCATATTCCCACTTCAGCGTGGGTGCTGCACTGTTGGGTGCTGACGGCAGAGTGTTCAAAGGCTGTAACATCGAGAATGCGGCCTTCTCACCCAGTTTGTGTGCTGAACGAACTGCTTTTGCGAAGGCTATTAGCGAGGGATGCAGCGATTTCATCGCAATAGCAATAGTGGGAGCGTCATCAGACAATAAGGGAACGGACTTCTGCACACCATGCGGTGTATGCCGACAAGTGATGAGGGAATTCTGCCAGCAGGATTTCCACATTATCTGCGCCAAGACCGATGAGATGGGAGAAATTCTCGAGCAAAAGGTCTTTACACTCAGCGAGATGCTACCTGAAAGTTTTATGATATGATTCGTGGTCGTTTCGCTCCTTCCCCTACTGGTCGCATGCATTTGGGTAATGTGTATGCTGCCCTACTCTCCTGGCTGTCAGCAAAGAGTAAGGGCGGAGAATGGGTACTTCGCATTGAGGACATTGACCCAATTCGCTCCAAACAGGAGTTTGCAGACAGGATAATGGACGATTTGGAATGGTTGGGCCTGACATGGGACGGAGAGGTGACATACCAGAGTAAACGACAAGACATCTACGAGTATTACTTTGAACTGCTGCATAAAGAGAGATTGCTATACCCCTGTTTCTGCTCCAGAGCCGACCTGCTGGTAACCCAAGCACCGCATGAGTCTGACGGCAGGGTGGTTTACAAGGGTACTTGTCGCAATCTGAGGCCTGAGAGATATCCTCAGAACATCGCCCCAGCATGGCGCATGAGGGTGCCTGATGAAACAATAGAGACAACGGACGGACACTATGGGGCATACCGAGTGCATTTGCCAACAGAAATAGGCGATTTCATCGTGAGAAGGAAAGATGGCGCTTTTGCATACCAACTTGTTGTGGTAGTGGACGACCTGACGATGGGCATCACGGAGGTGGTAAGAGGCAGGGACTTGCTGCTATCAACGTCACAACAATTGTTTTTGGCGCAGACACTTCGATACCTCAACACAGAAAAAGTGTTCCCTGAGGTGAGTTATGCCCACTTCCCTCTCCTGATGAACGAAGCGGGGCAACGACTCTCGAAACGCGACAAAAGTCTTGATATGGGAGTACTGAGAGAACAACATAGTGCAGGGGAAATCATCGGTTTCATCGCGCATCTTGCCGGCATAACGCCAACACAACGCCCCATAACACCGCAAGAATTGCTACCCTTCTTCAGGTGGGAAAAGATTCCAACAGAGGACATAAGAGTGAAAAGTTAGCGGTTAAAGAAAAAAATTGTCAACTGTCAATTGTCAACTATCAATTAATAAATATGAACGGAGTATATACTATATTGTTGCTGGTACTGAGCAACGTTTTTATGACATTGGCATGGTATGGACACCTGAAGTTGCAACAGACAGGTACCAGTGCCAACTGGCCGCTATTTGTCGTCATTATCTTTTCGTGGGGCATTGCCTTCTTTGAATACTGCTGCCAGGTGCCCGCTAACCGCATCGGTTTCATCGGCAACGGCGGGCCTTTTTCGCTGGTGCAGCTAAAGGTGGTACAGGAATGTATCTCGCTGACGGTATTCGTGATTATCGCCGACCTGATGTTTCAAGGTGAACACCTACACTGGAACCATGCGTTGGCATTCCTCTTTATCATCATTGCCGTATATCTGGTATTCATGAAATGAAGAAGACGGAACAGGAACGTCTGGAACAACGCATCCGCGAACGCTTTGTGAAAGCCTTCGTGACCTACCACCTGCTGGAGGATGATGACCACATACTCGTGGGCCTCTCGGGGGGAAAGGACTCGTTGTGCCTGCTGGAGATGCTTGCGAAACGTGCCAAGATAGACCATCCACGCTTTCAGGTAGAGGCACTGCACGTGAGGATGGAGAACATTGCCTACAGGACATCAACGGAGTATCTGGAGCGTTTCTGCAACGACTTGAACGTAAAACTGCACATCAGGACGACATCGTTTGAGAACAACGAGGATATGAAGCAGAAACCTGCATGCTTCCTATGCTCTTGGAACAGACGCAAGATTATGTTCAACCTGGCACAGGAGTTGGGATGTAACAAGATTGCCCTGGGACATCATCAGGACGACTTGCTGAACACCACCCTGATGAACCTATTCTACCAAGGACGCTTTGACACTATGCCGGCACTGCTGAGGATGAGAAAGATGCCTCTTACCATCATACGCCCCCTCTGCATGGTAGAGGAAACCGACATAAAGCGGTATGCAGAACTGAAAGGATACGAGAAACAGGAGAAAGTATGCCCCTTTGAACACGACACAAACCGCACAACAATGGACAAACTATTTAAAGAGATAGAGAGACTGAGTCCTGACGTACGACACTCTATGTGGAATGCCTTAGTAAGGGATAAAAAATTGACAGAATAAAAAAAATATTTTTATTTTTTTGCATTTTTCATAACTTAATCGTACCTTTGCAAGCGAAACTGTAATCACATACACTTATGTCTATCTGGGTTTTATTTAAACTTATCGGTTCTTTAGCTCTGCTGATGTTCGGTATGAAGTCAATGAGTGAGGCTCTGCAGAAGATGGCAGGCTCGCAACTACGTAACGTACTTCAAGCAATGACCACCAACCGCTTTACGGGAATGTTTACGGGTGCCTTTGTAACAGCAGCAGTACAATCTTCTACGGCAACGACCGTCATGACGGTGTCTTTCGTAAATGCAGGACTGCTGACACTGGCACAGTCAATATCCATCATCATGGGTGCCAACATCGGTACTACATTCACTGCATGGATTATGTCAGCCGGCTTCTCGTTTAACATCACAGACTTTGTTTGGCCAGCATTCTTCATCGGTCTATTGCTCATCTACAGCAAGAATAAACGTATCATCGGTGACTTTCTCTTCGGCGTCAGTTTCCTGCTGCTGGGTCTCGGAACCCTGAAGGCTACCGGTACAGAGATGCATCTGGAGAATATCCCTGCTGTGATGAACTTCTTCCAGTCGTTTGATGATAACTACCTGTCATACTTTATATTCCTGATTATAGGTGGTATAATGACAGTATGCGTACAGAGTTCTGCTGCTGTGATGGCTATCACCATGACACTATGCTCAACAGGAGTATTGCCAATATACCTCGGTATAGCGCTCGTAATGGGCGAAAACATCGGTACTACCGTAACATCTAACGTTGCAGCCCTGACAGCAAATACACAGGCAAGACGTGCGGCTTTCGCACATATGTTCTTCAACATATTCGGTGTGATATGGGTGTTGTGCATCTTCCGTATATTCATTAATATGGTATGCGGAATGGTGGGGTATAATCCAACTACACCAAATCCCGCCCTACTGCCTTTCGTACTTGCAACATTCCATACTACATTCAACATTCTCAATACAGCCATATTGATATGGTTTATACCACAGATAGAGGCATTCGTATGCAAGGTGATTACAAATAACAACCAGGAGGAGGACGAGTTCCGCCTGAAGTTTATCTCTTCCGGTATATTGAGCACTCCAGAGCTTTCTATCTTGGAGGCAAAGAAGGAGATAAGCAACTTCGCTACACGTTGTCACAAGATGTTTGGTTTTGTTAATGACCTGCTGACTATCACAAAGGACGAGGAGTTTAACAAGACATTCTCACGCATAGAGAAATATGAGAATATTACAGACAACATGGAGGCAGAGATAGCCAACTACCTGACCAAGGTAAGCGAAGGGCACCTTTCTGACGACTCAAAGGCTCGCATAACACGCATGATGCGTCAGATTGATGAGTTGGAGAGTATCGGTGACAGTTGCTACCATCTGGCACGTACCATAAACCGCAGACGTAAGAATGCAAAGCAGGAGTACACCCCAGAGCAGATGGAACACATAAATGCCATGATGGTGCTGGTAGAAAACGCTATGACCAATATGGAGACTATGATAAACCATCCTGACTCACAGGGTGCACAGTTCCTGAAGTCCCGCAATATAGAGAACGAAATAAACAACTTCCGCTCTCACCTGAAGGGAAAGAACTTCGAGGACGTCAATGCCGGCAAATATCCATACCAGCTTGGTGTTTACTACATTGACTACATCTCTGAGTGCGAGAAACTGGGTGACTATATCATGAACGTCAACCAAGCTAGCAACGAATGCGCTAAGAACAGATAAGCAGACTTGAAACAGATTGCACCGCAAAGATAGCGGACGAACTGATAAACATAAAAAAGAGACGGTTCCCGAAGGAATCGTCTCTTTTCTTCTATCTTAATAAAGGATAACTCTTTATTATTCAGCCTTTGGCTCTTCTGCTTTCTCCTCTGCTGGAGCTTCCTCTGCAGGTGCTTCTGCCTTAGGAGCCTCTTCTACTGCTGGAGCTTCAGCTTTAGGAGCCTCTGCTGCTGGAGTAGCGGCTTTCTTACCAGCACGACGTGTCTTCTTAGCAGCCTTAGGAGCCTTTGCCATTGCCTCGTCGAAGTCAACGAGCTCAATGAAACAAATCTCTGCAGCGTCACCCTGACGAGTGCCGAGCTTAATGATACGTGTGTAACCACCTGGGCGGTTGCCTACCTTCTCTGCTACTACTGAGAACAGCTCCTTGATGGCAAACTTGTTCTGCAGGTATGAGAAGACAACACGACGATTGTTTGTAGTATCTTCCTTAGAGCGTGTAATCAGTGGCTCCACATATTTCTTCAAAGCCTTAGCCTTGGCAACGGTCGTAGTGATTCTTTTGTGCATAATCAGCGAAATTGCCATGTTAGCGAGCATAGCACTACGATGAGATGCAGTACGACCGAGATGGTTGAATTTCTTATTGTGTCTCATTTTGACATTTTAATTTTTGTAATCAGGATTAGAAATCTTCCTGATTAAGTTTGTACTTTGATATATCGGTACCAAACGACAGATTCAGACTCTCGAGCAAATCATCAAGCTCTGAAAGCGATTTCTTGCCGAAGTTGCGGAACTTCAAAAGGTCGGTCTTGTTGTATTGTACAAGGTCACCGAGTGTATCTACATCAGCAGCCTTCAAACAATTCAAGGCACGAACAGAGAGGTTCATATCAACAAGACGTGTCTTGAGGAGCTGACGCATGTGCAGTATCTCCTCGTCGAAGTCCTGATTAATATCCACACCAGTATCTTCGAACTGGATCTTCTCGTCAGAGAAGAGCATGAAATGATAAATCAGTATCTTTGCAGCCTCTTTAAGAGCATCCTTCGGGTGAATGGAACCATCCGTTGTAACTTCTATTATAAGCTTATCGTAGTCAGTCTTCTGCTCCACACGGGTAGGCTCAACTGAATACTTCACGTTACGGATTGGAGTGTAAATGGAATCAATGGCAATTGAGTTGATGTCTGTACAGAAATCACGGTTTTCATCAGCAGGCACATAACCACGACCCTTGTTAACGGTAATCGTGAGCTGCATAGAAGCCTTTGAATCCATATGACAAATAACCAATTCTGGGTTTAACACTTCAAATCCAGTTAGGTACTTATTAATATCACCAGCCTTGAACTCTGTTGTGTTCTCAACAGTGATACTAACTTTTTCATTCTCGAATTCTTCTACAACTTGCTTGAATCTAACTTGCTTAAGATTCAAGATGATATTGGTCACATCTTCCTTTACACCAGGTACAGAAGAAAACTCCTGCTCAACACCTTCTATACGGATAGTGTTGATTGCAAAACCCTCGAGGGATGAAAGTAAAATGCGGCGTAAGGCATTTCCTACGGTAACACCAAAGCCAGGCTCCAACGGACGGAATTCAAACTTTCCGTAATTGTCCGTAGCCTCCAACATCACTACTTTATCAGGTTTTTGAAATGCTAATATCGCCATTAGTTTATTTTATTATTTAGAGTACAACTCAACTATTAACTGTTCCTTAATATTCTCCTGTATGTCAGCACGGTCTGGACGATGGAGGAACTTACCGCTCTTAGAAGCGTCATCCCACTCCATCCATGGACACTTGCTATGATTATAACCTGCCAGAGCATCAGCAATCACTTCAAGTGACTTTGATTTCTCACGAACTGCAATAACCATACCTGGCTTAACCTGGAATGAAGGAATGTTAACTACTGCGCCATCAACAGTGATGTGCTTGTGGCCTACGAGCTGACGAGCAGCACGGCGTGTTGGAGCAATGCCCAAACGATAAACCACGTTGTCGAGACGACTCTCAAGGAGTTGCAACAATACCTCACCAGTAATACCGTCAGCCTTTGCAGCTTTCTCAAACAGATTACGGAACTGGCGCTCTAATACACCATATGTGTACTTGGCCTTCTGCTTCTCCGCCAACATGACACCATACTCCGAAGTCTTACGACGACGGTTATTGCCATGCTGTCCAGGAGCGAAGTTTCTCTTGGACAAAACTTTTTCTTTACCGAGGATGGCCTCGCCAAACCTACGGTCAATTCTTGATTTCGGACCTGTGTATCTAGCCATTTTGCTATAAATAAAATGTATATACTATATTATAATTATACGCGACGACGCTTTGGAGGACGGCATCCGTTATGTGGTAATGGTGTTACGTCGATAATCTCTGTTACCTCGATACCACTGTTGTGACATGCACGGATAGCAGACTCACGACCGTTACCTGGACCCTTAACATATGCCTTAACCTTACGAAGACCAAGCTCGAAAGCTACCTTCGCACAATCCTCTGCAGCCATCTGTGCTGCGTATGGAGTGTTCTTCTTAGAACCACGGAAACCCATCTTACCTGCTGATGACCAAGAGATAACCTGACCTTCAGAGTTTGCAAGGCTCACAATGATATTATTGAAAGAACTATGAACGTGAAGCTGACCAATAGCGCCAACCTTTACGTTTCTTTTCTTATTTGTTGCTGTTTTCTTTGCCATAACTTTAAACTTTAAATCGTAAACTTTAAACTTTACTTAGTGGCCTTCTTCTTATTAGCAACAGTCTTCTTCTTACCCTTACGTGTACGGGCATTATTCTTTGTGCTCTGACCACGAACAGGAAGACCATTACGATGACGGATTCCACGATAGCAACCAATATCCATTAGGCGCTTAATGTTCAACTGAATCTCACTGCGGAGATCACCTTCTACTTTGAATTCAGCACCGATAATTTCACGGATCTTGGAAGCCTCATCATCTGTCCAATCGCACACCTTCGTGTCGCGGTTAACACCGGCTTTATCCAATATCTTTGCTGAACTACTTCGACCAATACCATAAATGTAGGTCAATGCGATTTCGCCACGCTTGTTCTGGGGCAAATCTACTCCAACAATTCTTATTGCCATAATTGTTAATTAAGTGAATAAATAACTCGCTAATACTTAACTCATTGAGTTTTAAAGCGATTTTGAGGTGCAAAGGTACACAAAAAAAACCTCACCCGAAAACTTTTTAACTCTTTGGGTGTATTAACATTAACATTTTTAATGTTTTTTAACTTCAAAAAGACTTTTCCCCTAATTTTTATCCCTGACGGGTCTTAAACTTAGGATTCTTTTTGTTGATAACAAACAAGCGACCCTTACGGCGTACGATAACGCAGTCAGGAGTGCGCTTCTTTACTGATGCTCTTGTCTTCATAATTATATTGATTATTTATATCTAAAGCATATGCGACCATTGGTGAGATCGTATGGACTCATCTCAACCTTTACCTTGTCGCCAGGAAGAATCTTTATATAATGCATACGCATCTTACCAGAGATATGTGCGATAATCTCTACGCCATTCTCAAGTTCAACACGGAACATCGCATTACTCAATGCTTCCTTAATGGTTCCATCTTGCTCAATTGCTGCCTGTTTTGCCATAAGTCAAATTTTAATGATTTCTTCTATTTCTTCAAAAGAGGAGAGTATCTCTGCCTTTCCTTTATATATCGCAATGGTATGTTCGTAATGAGCTGCAGGTTTTCCGTCACGAGTGCATATACTCCACTTGTCTGGCATCATCCATACAGCACGATTACCCATCGTAATCATTGGCTCAATTGCGATGCACATTCCTGCTTTGAGTTTTGTGCCGTTACCATGTTTACCATAGTTTGGCACCTGAGGGTCTTCGTGCATTGAACGTCCGATACCATGTCCGCACAGTTCTCTTACAACACCATAGCCATGAGCTTCACAATAATCCTGTACCGTTGCTCCTATATCTCCGACATGACCGCCATGAACAGCTTTTTCTATGCCAAGATAAAGGCTTTCCCGCGTAGTACGCAATAATTGTCTTACCTCATCGCTTATCTCCCCTACTGGGAAGGTGTATGCAGAATCTCCGTTGTAACCATTTAGCAATGTACCACAATCAACAGAAACGATGTCGCCATCCTTCAGGATTTGGTCATCACTGGGAACCCCATGAACAACACACTCATTTACTGAACAACAAATGCTTGCAGGGAATGCTGGGCCACTTGGATTGGGGAAGCCAAGGAATGTTGGCTCTGCACCATGATCACGTATGAACTCTTCAGCCACTCTGTTAAGCTCTCCGGTACTTACACCTGGCTTTATTATTTTTGCAAGTTCTCCGAGCGTGCTGCCAACGAGCCTGTTTGCAGCACGCATCAGAGATATCTCTTCTTCAGTCTTTAAATAGATAGCCATTAATAAGCGCTTACGCCATTCTGTGGTCGTGTACGACCGCTATTCAGAAGACCATCATAATGACGCATCATCAGATGAGACTCTATCTGCTGCAGTGTGTCAATAACCACACCTACCAAAATCAGGAGTGATGTACCACCAAAGAACTGTGAGAATCCCTGTTGTACATTCAGCACACCTGCAAGAGCTGGCATGATAGCGATGAAAGCAATAAATAAAGATGCAGGAAGTGTCAGACGAGACATAATCTCTTCGATATAGTCTGCTGTTGGCTTACCTGGCTTTACTCCTGGTATGAAACCATTGTTACGCTTCATATCCTCAGCCATCTGAGTTGGATTCAATGTAATTGCAGTATAGAAATATGTAAATGCAATAATCAATATCACATAAATTACACAATAAGGAATACTGCGTGTATCCATCAGTGCCTGTGCAAAGGTACTCATGCTTGCACCGCCAAATGCCTGAAGGCAGATAGCAGGAATAAACATGATAGCCTGTGCAAAGATAATAGGCATCACATTAGCTGCAAACAACTTCAGAGGTATATACTGACGTGAACCGCCAATCTGCTGATTTCCGACAAGTTTCTTAGCATACTGTACAGGAACCTTACGTACTGCCTGCACCAGCATGATAGCAGCACATATTACAGCATATAGGATAAGAATCTCGGCAATGAACATCACCAAACCACCACCTGTAATAGCTGTAAAGCGGCTACCTACTTCCTGTATAAAAGCCTGTGGGAGACGAGCGATGATACCAATCATAATGATCAGTGAAACACCATTGCCTACGCCCTTATCAGTAATACGCTCACCGAGCCAAAGGATAAACATAGAACCTGCAGCAAGAATGATGGTTGCAGGAACCATGAATTCTGTCCATGACAGACCTGAAGCAAGTGCGCCAGGTGACTGCATCTTCAAGTTCATGAGATAAGAAGGAGCCTGGAACAGCAGGATAGCTACTGTCAGGTAGCGGGTGTACTGCATAATCTTTTTCCTTCCGCTCTCACCTTCACGCTGCATCTTCTGGAAAGAAGGAACGGCAATTGCCACCAACTGCATCACAATAGATGCAGAGATGTATGGCATGATACCTAACGCAAAGATTGAAGCATTTGAGAATGCACCACCAGAGAACATATCAAGAAGTGACATCAATCCTCCTGCAGTCTGTTGCTGCAGTTTTTCGAGGTTTGCAGGATTGATACCTGGCAATACCACGAAAGAACCGAAGCGATAGATAGCGACAAAGAGGATGGTAATGAGAAGACGGATACGAAGATCCTCTACCTTCCAACAGTTCTTCAGTGTCTCTATGAATTTTTTCATTTTTTCTTTAAAGGATTAAAGAAGTTATTGGATTTAAAGGACTATTGCTTCACCACCGACTGCCTTGATTGCTTCTTCCGCAGTCTTAGAGAAAGCATTTGCCTTTACTGTCAGCTTAGCCTTAAGTTCACCATTAGCAAGAATCTTTACCATTTCCTTGCCATTTGTCAAACCTGCTTCAACGAGCTGTGCTATACCAATTTCTGTCCATCCGTTCTTCTCTGACAATTTCTGCAGAGTAGAGAGATTTACAGCGAAGTACTCCTTATGATTGATGTTCTTAAAACCAAACTTTGGAACACGGCGTTGCAGAGGCATCTGACCGCCTTCGAATCCAATCTTTTTCTTATAACCAGAACGTGCCTTGGCACCCTTGTGACCACGAGTAGAGGTACCTCCCAATCCTGAACCAGGACCGCGACCGATACGACGACGTGAATGGGTTGAACCAGCAGCTGGCTGCAAATTATTCAATTTCATAATTCTTTGTCGTTTAATATGTTATTACTCTACTACTGTTACGAGGTGGTGAACCTTACGAATCATGCCACGGACAGAAGGAGTATCCTCCTTTTCTATTACCTGAGAAATCTTATGTAAGCCCAGTGCAAGAAGGGTACGCTTCTGATCTGCAGAAGCACCGATACGGCTTTTAATCTGCTGAATTTTAATTGTTGCCATTTTATATCCTCCTTCTTTTTTATCCGTTAAACACTTTCTTCATGTCAATACCACGATCGTGTGCTACTGTATATGCGTCACGCATCATGCTAAGTGCCTTGATAGTAGCCTTTACGAGGTTATGAGGATTGGATGAGCCCTTTGACTTAGCCAATACATCATTCACACCTGCGCTTTCCAATACGGCACGCATAGCACCACCGGCAACCATACCAGTACCAGCTGCTGCTGGCTTCAGGAATACCTGTGCGCCACCGAAGTTACACTCAACCTCATGTGGTATTGTACCTTTCAGTACAGGAACCTTAATCAGATTCTTACGTGCAGAATCTGCACCTTTAGCGATAGCCTGCTGTACCTCACCAGCTTTTCCAAGTCCCCATCCGATAGTACCATTACCGTCACCTACAACGACAATAGCAGCGAATGTGAAGGTACGACCACCCTTCGTAACTTTTGTTACGCGGTTGATGGCTACCAGCTTCTCTTTCAATTCTTCATTGTTAATTTTTGCTCTTTCCATTGCTGTAATATCGTTTAGAAGTTAAGACCACCTTCACGTGCAGCGTCAGCAAGTGCCTTTACGCGACCATGATAGAGGTAGCCGTTACGGTCAAATACTACTGTAGTGATACCTGCGGCCTTTGCCTTCTCTGCAAGAAGAGCTCCAACCTTAGCAGCCTGCTCTATCTTTGGCATTGTTTCCATGCCTAAAGATGAAGCGCTGGCCAGTGTACGCCCGTCAACATCGTTAATAACCTGAACGTAAATCTGCTTATTAGAACGGAATACACTGAGACGTGGACGCTCTGCTGTACCAGTTACGTTCTTGCGAATTCTATACTTTATCTTGATTCGTCTTTCTACTTTCTTTGTTTTCATAATCGTTAAGAATATTTTAAAGATTATTACTTAGCCGCTGCTGATTTACCAGACTTTCTGCGGATAACCTCGCCCTGGAACAAGATACCCTTGCCCTTATAAGGCTCTGGCTTACGGAAAGAACGGATCTTTGCACAAATCATACCAATGAGCTGCTTGTCGCAAGACTCAAGGATGAGTAGCGGATTCTGATTACGCTCAGACTTGGTCTCTACCTTAACTTCTTTTGGAAGTTCAATGAAGATTGGGTGGGTATAACCGAGTGAGAACTCAATAAGGTTGCCCTTGTTTGACACACGATAGCCGACACCTACGAGCTCAAGAGTTTTCTTGTAGCCCTCACTAACACCTACAACCATGTTGTTGATGAGTGAACGATAAAGACCGTGGAAAGCCTGCTTCTGCTTAACTTCTACAGGGCTATTTTCGTCTATTTCAAATTTTACATGACCATCCTCAATGATAACTTTGATAGATGAGTCAACCTTCTGAGTGAGTTCGCCCTTTGGACCTTTAACAGTGACGATTTCGCCATTCTGTGATACTGTAACACCTGAAGGGATAGTAATTGGTAACTTACCTATTCTTGACATAATAAATCCTCCCAATTAATAAACATAAGCAAGAACTTCGCCACCAATCTTCTGCTCAGCAGCTTCCTTGTCTGTCATTACACCTTTAGATGTGGACAGTATTGCTATGCCCAATCCGTTAATAACTCTCGGCATGTCCTTATAACCGGCATACTGACGCAAGCCAGGTGTAGAGACACGCTGCAAACTCTTAATAGCGTTTTGTTTTGTGATAGAATCATACTTCAAGGCAATCTTAATAGAGCCCTGAGGACCATCTTCAATGAACTTGTAGTTCAGAATGTAACCTTTCTCGAAGAGGATTTTTGTTATCTCCTTCTTCAGGTTTGACGCAGGTACTTCAACCACGCGATGCTTCGCCATGATTGCGTTTCTGAGTCGTGTCAGATAATCTGCTATTGGATCTGTCATTTTAAATAATGTTTTAATTAATCGGGACTCCCCCGACAATATTAAATAATACGGAAGATTTTTTCTCCCAATTCTTTCTTTTATTACCAGCTAGCCTTCTTTACGCCAGGGATAAGACCAGCAGATGCCATCTCACGGAACTGAATACGTGAGATACCAAACTGGCGAATATAACCCTTTGGACGTCCTGTCACCTTACAACGGTTGTGTAGGCGTATAGGATTGGCATTCTTTGGTATTGCCTGCAATGCACGAGCTGCCTCGTAACGTTCTGCAGCATCCTCTGAAGTAGCAATTACCTTCTTCAAAGCTGCACGCTTCTCAGCATATCTAGCAACCATTTTAGCACGCTTTACCTCGCGAGCCTTCATTGATTCTTTTGCCATATTCTATAATAATTAAGCGTTCTTGAATGGCAGACCAAAGGCCTTGAGAAGAGCGAAGCCTTCCTCATCGGTCTTGGCTGTTGTAACAAAGGTAATATTCATACCCTGTATACGATCGATAGCATCGATGTTTATCTCAGGGAAGATAATCTGCTCTTGGATACCCAAGGTATAGTTTCCACGACCATCAAGTTTTGACTGGATACCCTTGAAGTCACGGATACGTGGTAGTGCCACACGTACGAGTCTCTCAAGGAACTCATACATGCGCTCACGACGCAATGTAACCATAACACCGATAGGCATCTTTTTACGCAACTTGAAGTTTGCAATATCCTTCTTAGAGAATGTAGCAACAGCCTTCTGACCTGTGATTGTTGTAATCTCGTTGATAGCTACATCGATAATCTTCTTATCCTGTGTAGCATTACCGAGACCCATGTTAATAACAATCTTCTTCAGCTCAGGAATCTGCATTGCTGAAGAGTAGTTGAACTGCTTCTTCAACTCAGGAGCAATAGTCTCCTTGTATACTTTCTTTAACTGTGCTGTTTCCATTACTTGATTTCCTCCCCTGATTTTTTAGAGATACGGATAACATTCTTACCCTCATGTTTGATAGAAACACGAGTAGCCTTGCCGCTCTTTGGATCAATAAGGCTCAAGTTTGAGATATGAATCGGAGCCTCTTGTTTCACGATACCACCTTGTGGGTTCTTTGCAGAAGGCTTCTGACTCTTAGATACCATATTGATACCTTCGACGATTGCACGCTCTTCTTTAACGAGCACCTTCTGTACCTTTCCCTTTTTGCCCTTATCTCTACCGGTAAGAACAATAACGGTATCGTCTTTCTTAATATGTAACTTACTCATTGTTTTTACTTTTTTTGAAGTTAGTGAAGACTAAAGTACCTCAGGCGCCAAAGAAACCACCTTCATGTTAACTGCACGGAGTTCACGAGCAACAGGACCGAATATACGGCTGCCACGCAATTCACCAGCATTGTTAAGAAGTACGCAAGCGTTATCATCGAAACGGATGTATGAGCCATCAGCACGACGAATCTCTTTCTTTGTACGTACGATAAGAGCCTTTGATACTGCACCTTTCTTTAAATCGCTTGAAGCGATAACATTCTTGACAGCAACGACGATAGTGTCACCAACACTTGCATAACGGCGACGTGTACCACCAAGTACGCGAATGCAAAGAGCCTCACGTGCACCGCTGTTGTCACATACTGTAAGTCTTGATTCTGCCTGTATCATAATTACTTAGCTTTTTCAATTATTGAAACTAATCTCCACCTCTTTGTCTTGGAGAGTGGACGTGTCTCCATAATGAGGACTGTATCACCTACATTTGCCTCATTCTTCTCATCATGTGCATGATACTTTTTAGTCTTCTGCACAAACTTACCATAGATTGGGTGCTTCTCCTTGAACTTGGATGCAATAACAATGGTTTTATCCATCTTGTTGCTTGTAACAACACCCTGTCTTGTCTTTCTTAAATTACGCATTTCCATCTGGACCATTATTATTTGTTAAGTTCACGTAAGCGAATCTCTGTTTTCATACGTGCGATGTCACGACGAGCCGCTTTAATCTGTGATGGATTCTCGAGGGGAGACACTGTGTGGTTCAGCTTCATTGTCTCGAGAGCTGACTCGGCATTCTCCAACTTCTCTGTCAATTCCTTGACATCAAGTTCTTTTAATTCTTTAATCTTCATAGTTTAAGCGTTTTTGTCGTAATCACGACGTACAACAAATTTTGTTTTAACAGGCAATTTCTGTGCTCCAAGTCTGAGAGCCTCTTTTGCGATATCGAAAGGCACGCCTTCAATCTCGAAGAGGATGCGTCCTGGTGTTACAGGAGCCACCCATCCTGCTGGGTCACCCTTACCTTTACCCATACGTACATCCGCAGGCTTTCTTGTGATTGGTTTATCAGGGAAGATACGAATCCACACCTGACCTTCACGGTTCATCTTACGGTTGATTGCCACACGGGCAGCCTCTATTTGTCTGCTATCTATCCACTTTGGTTCAAGGGTCTTGATACCGAAAGAACCGAAAGCAAGCTGTGTACCACGGTGGGCGTTGCCTTTATTGCCACGTCCATCTTGCGGTCTTCTATATTTTACTCTTTTTGGCTGTAACATAGTAGCTTCTTGTTTTAACGATTATTGTTTCTCTTACGGTTTCCACCACGACCTTCGCGACGACCTGCGCCAGGACGGTTGCCGCCAGTCTTCTCCTGAGAGAAGTTAGGTGCGAGATCACGTTTTCCGTAAACCTCACCACGGCAAATCCATACCTTAATACCGAGGAGTCCGACCTTTGTAAGAGCTTCTGTCTTACAGTAGTCGATATCTGCACGGAATGTATGCAGTGGTGTACGACCTTCTTTGAGCATTTCTGAACGTGCGATTTCTGCACCATTCAGACGACCAGAAATCTGAACCTTGATACCTTCTGCACCAGCGCGCATAGTATTCTGAATAGCCATCTTAATAGCGCGACGGTATGCTATCTTGCCTTCTACCTGGCGAGCGATAGAATTAGCGACGATATTAGCATCGAGGTCTGGTTTCTTTATTTCGAAGATATTGATTTGAATCTCCTTACCATAGAGCTTCTTCAATTCTTCCTTCAACTTATCTACATCCTGTCCACCTTTACCAATGACAATACCCGGACGGGCAGTGCAAATAGTAATAGTGACACGCTTCAAAGTGCGCTCGATGACAATGCGTGATACGCTAGCTTTTGCAAGACGCTCGTTGAGGTACTTACGTATTTTCTGATCCTCTACGAGATTCTCACCGAAGCTCTTACCACCGAACCAGTTTGAATCCCAGCCGCGGACAATGCCGAGGCGATTTGCTATTGGATTTACTTTCTGTCCCATACTACTTATTTTTCATCATTGGTTTTTGTGTCTACAAACAGCGTTACGTGATTAGAACGTTTGCGGATACGATATCCACGTCCCTGTGGTGCAGGACGCATACGCTTCATTGTTACGCCTTCGTCAACAAATATCTTTGAGATATACAACTCGCCATCTTCTGCTTTGCGGTCATTCTTGACCTCCCAGTTTGCGATAGCAGAGCGCAACAGTTTCTCAACATCAGCAGAAGCCTGCTTCTTAGAGAAACGGAGTACGCCAAGAGCTCTGTTTACCTCCATGCCACGAATCATGTCTACAACGTAGCGCATCTTGCGTGGAGATGAGGGCACACCAACGAGCTTGGCAAAGTATTGATTCTTTTTAGCCGCTTTAATAGCTTCAGCAGCGTTATGTTTTCTTGCTCCCATTTCGTTTTCTTTTTAATGGATTAGCCCGTCTTATTTCTTGTTACCGGCATGTCCGCCGAAACGACGTGTTGGAGCAAACTCGCCGAACTTGTGTCCGACCATGTTCTCCGTCACATAGACAGGAATGAATTTGTTACCGTTATGAACAGCTACTGTATGACCCACGAAATCAGGTGAGATTACAGAAGCTCTGGCCCATGTCTTTACGACACTCTTCTTACCGCTCTCATTCATAGCGAGAATTTTCTTCTCGAGAGAAACGTTGATATATGGACCCTTTTTAAGTGAACGACTCATAATTTCTTTTCTTTAATTTGTGGGTTTACTTCTTGTTAGCTCTTTCTATAATGTACTTATTGCTTTGCTTCTTGGGAGCACGAGTCTTGAGACCCTTAGCATATAAGCCCTTACGTGAACGTGGGTGTCCGCCTGACTGACGTCCTTCACCACCACCCATTGGGTGATCAACTGGGTTCATTACAACACCACGGTTGTGTGGACGACGACCGAGCCAGCGTGAGCGTCCTGCCTTACCTGACTGCTCAAGAGCATGGTCAGAGTTGCCAACAGCTCCTACTGTTGCCTTACAAGCAGAGAGCACCTTACGTGTTTCGCCTGAAGGGAGTTTAATTACACAGTAACTGCCTTCACGAGAAGTCAACTGAGCGAAATTACCTGCCGAACGTACGAGCAGAGCGCCCTGTCCAGGACGAAGCTCGATGTTGTGGATAACGGTACCTACTGGGATGCTTGCCAGAGGAAGGGCGTTACCTACCTCAGGAGCAGCCTCCGCACCAGACATCAATGTAGCACCTACCTGAAGTCCGTTAGGAGCAATAATGTAACGTTTTTCACCGTCAACATAGTACAACAGAGCGATACGAGCCGAACGGTTTGGATCATACTCTATTGACTTTACTACAGCTGGAACACCATCTTTCTCTCGCTTGAAGTCGATCATACGGAACTTCTTCTTGTGACCACCGCCTTTGTAACGGACAGTCATCTTACCAGTGTTGTTTCGACCACCGGTAGAACGCTTACCGTAAACGAGAGACTTCTCTGGCACGGATGCAGTAATATCCTCGAACGTGCCAATAACTTTGTGTCTTTGACCAGGGGTAACTGGCTTTAATTTACGTACTGCCATTTCTTATATTAAATATTGCTATAAAAATCAATTTCCTCGCCAGCCTTAAGAGTGACGATAGCTTTCTTGACGTCATTCTTCTGACCCTTGATAAGACCTGCCTTTGTATAACGAGCAGAACGCTTACCAGCGTAGTTCATTGTATTAACGTCCTCAACTGTAACATTGTAACGAGCTTCTATCTCAGCCTTGATCTGAAGCTTATTTGCCTCAGGCTTTACAAGGAAGCCATACTTTGCCTGTGCAGGCTTTGTGTATGAATAGACAGTCTTTTCCTTTTTGATTTCCTGTCCATTCTTCTTTACTGTATAGGAGATCTTCTCCTCAGTTGCACCCTTAGCCTCAGCACGATTAGCAGGAACTACGACTCTCTTATCTGCAGAAGACTTTTCGGTGACCTTTGTCATCTTTTCAGTAACAATAGGCTTAATGATAAATGTCATATTTTGTGTCTCCTATAAGTTTACTTTGTTAAAATCTCGTCGATTACCTGTACTGACTTCTCAGAAACAACAAGTACGTCTGCATTGAGCACCTTGTATGCATTGATGGTGTTTGCAGTCATAACCTCTGCCTTCTGGAGATTGCGTGCTGACAGATAAACATTCTTATTAACTTCTGGCACTACGAGAAGAACCTTCTTATCTGCAACGTTGAGATTCTTTACTACGTTCAGGAACTCCTTTGTCTTTGGAGCCTCGAATGAGAAATCCTCAACTACGATGATGCCGTTCTCCTGAGCCTTGTAAGAAAGAGCGCTCTTACGTGCAAGAGTCTTAACCTTCTTGTTGAGCTTGAAACGATAGTCGCGTGGCTTAGGACCGAATACACGGCCACCGCCTACGAGTACTGGAGAGTTGATATCACCACGACGTGCGCCGCCGCCGCCCTTCTGACGACCAAGCTTACGTGTAGAACCAGACATCTCGCTGCGCTCCTTTGACTTTGCTGTACCCTGACGCTGGTTAGCGAGATACTGCTTAACGTCGAGGTAGAGAACGTGATCGTTTGGCTCGATTGCGTAGATCGCATCATTCAGGACAACCTTACGTCCGGTCTCCTGACCATTGATATTTAATACGCTAGCTTCCATTACTTCTGAATTAAGAGGGTTGAACCATTACATCCAGCTACAGAACCCTTAATGATAAGGAGATTGCTCTCTGGAATTACTTTTAACACACGAAGGTTCTGAGTGGTAACACGCTCGTTACCCATATGGCCACCCATACGCATACCCTTGAATACTTTTGCTGGATAAGAACAAGCACCGATAGAACCTGGCTTACGCAGACGGTCGTCCTGACCGTGTGTAGCCTGACCTACACCGCCGAAACCATGGCGCTTCACAACGCCCTGGAACCCCTTACCCTTTGAAGTACCAACAACGTCAACAAACTGAGCGTCATTGAAAATCTCCACAGAGATAGTGTCACCGAGGTTATACTCCTCGTCAAACTTGAACTCGGCCAAGTGCTTTTTAGGTGTTGTGCCTGCCTTCTTGAAGATACCCATCATAGGCTTTGTTGTACGGCTCTCCTTTGCCTCTGCAAAGCCGAGCTGAACAGCCTTATAACCGTCCTTCTCGACGGTCTTAACCTGAGTAACAACACAAGGACCAGCTTCGATAACAGTGCACGGTATATTCTTACCGTCGGCACTGAAAACGGATGTCATTCCGATTTTTCTTCCAATTAATCCTGGCATTTCAATTTAAATTTTTAATTTATTCCTTGTTACGTTTAATAATTTACTACACCTTTATTTCTACTTCTACACCAGAAGGGAGGTCGAGCTTCATCAGAGCGTCAACAGTCTTTGTTGTTGAGCTGTAGATGTCGATCAGACGCTTGTAGTCTGAAAGCTGGAACTGCTCACGAGCCTTCTTGTTAACGAAGGTAGAACGGTTTACTGTATAGATGCGCTTGTGTGTTGGGAGTGGAATTGGACCACTAACGATAGCGCCTGTTGCCTTAACGGCCTTAACAATCTTCTCAGCTGACTTATCAACCAATGTGTGGTCATAAGACTTCAGCTTGATACGGATTTTCTGACTCATAATCTTTTAATTTGTTTATTTATTGTTATTATTTAAATATGGTACCCGTAAAGAGTCATTTGCTCACGGGTACTCTTTTATTTATACCAAATCAGCGCGACCGCCGTTCTCTTCCAAGATAGTCTTGGCAATAGAGCTTGATACTGGCTCGTGGTGGTCATATTCCATAGAAGAGGTAGCACGACCTGATGTGATGGTACGCAATGCTGTTACATAGCCGAACATCTCTGCCAGTGGAACCATAGCCTTAACGACCTTAGCACCTGAACGAGCATCTTCCATACCCTGTACCATACCACGACGCTTGTTGAGGTCGCCGATTACGTCACCCATGTTCTCTTCTGGTGTTACAACTTCTACCTTCATGATAGGCTCCATGAGGCAAGGACCTGCCTTAGGACATGCATTCTTGAAGGCGTTGCGAGCAGCGAGTTCGAATGACAACTGGTCAGAGTCAACTGGGTGGAAGCTACCATCGATAAGTGTAACCTTCAGACCTGTTACAGGATATCCACCGAGGACACCTCCCTTGAGGCAGTCTTCGAAGCCCTTCTGAACAGCAGGAATGAATTCCTTAGGCACATTACCACCCTTCACCTCATTGATGAACTGCAGATCGCCTTCCTTATAGTCCTCATCCTTAGGACCGATGTTAACGATGATGTCAGCGAACTTACCACGACCACCAGACTGCTTCTTATAAACCTCGCGGAGGTTAACTTCCTTGGTGATTGCTTCCTTGTAGTTAACCTGTGGCTTACCCTGGTTACATTCAACCTTGAACTCACGCTTCAGACGGTCGATGATGATATCGAGGTGCAACTCACCCA
>CAMJIL010000003.1 GCA_946405805.1 uncultured Prevotellaceae bacterium
AACTCACTCCCGCCGCAAGGATGGAGATAATCTCCGAATTGCCTGCCATCTTCGACGTGAAGAATATGACGGCAATAAAGACAAACAACGGAGAGAAGAGGTTTGCGAAATATGGTATGAAGTTAAGGTAATAGTCAAAGACAATAGCCTTCCAAGGAGCATTATACTGAGTAAACTTCGACAGATTCTCATTGAAGTCGAATACAATAGCAAGAGATATGATAAGCGCAATGGCAAAGAAATAAGTGCCAATGAACTTACCGATGATATATCTGTCCAACCTTGGACAGATGCGATAGAACTGAGAGAAGTATTTTCTCTTAATACGTCTGTTCCTTCTCTCCGTCGTGGTACGGATGACCCTTATCGCCTTCTCTGCATATTCTCTATAATGCTTTTCTTCCATTGTGTGAAATCACCTTTTATTATGTGTTCACGGGCATCACCCACGAGTCGTAAATAGAAAGCCAGATTATGGATAGAGGCTATCTGCAATGCGAGATATTCCTGTGCCTTGAAGAGATGGTGCAGATAAGCTTTTGTCGTAATCCTGTCGATATCGCAGCCATCCGGGTCAATCGGTGTGAAGTCGTCTTCCCACTTCTTGTTCTTCATGTTTATGGTACCTTCGTATGTGAACAGCATCGCATTACGTCCGTTTCGCGTAGGCATAACACAATCGAACATATCCACACCGCGTTCTATATTTTCAAGAATATTCCAAGGAGTACCGACTCCCATGAGATAACGTGGCTTGTCTTTTGGCAGAATCTCATTTACCACTTCCACCATTTCATACATCACCTCCGTAGGTTCTCCGACAGCCAAACCACCAATGGCATTACCGTCACATCCCTTGTCGGCAATATATTTTGCTGACTCCTGACGCAAATCCTTATATGAACATCCTTGAACAATCGGGAACAGGGATTGCTTATAGCCGTAAAGCGGTTCTGTCTCGTTAAAGCGCTTGATACAACGGTCCAACCACCTATGTGTCAGGTCAAGCGACTTACGGGCATACTGCCAGTCACTCTGTCCAGGAGCACACTCGTCGAGAGCCATAATGATATCGGCACCGATGGTACGCTCGGTATCCATAACATTCTCAGGGGTGAAGATATGCTTCGAACCGTCTATATGGCTGCGGAACTCACATCCTTCCTCCGTCAACTTACGGATTCCCGTAAGCGAAAACACCTGAAAGCCGCCCGAGTCCGTCAGGATAGGTCTCTCCCACCCTATGAACTGATGCAAGCCTCCAGCTTTTCGCAGGATATCCATCCCCGGACGCAGATACAGGTGATAGGTATTGCCAAGTATTATCTGGGCCTTCACCTGACAGCGCAATTCCTCGAAATGAACAGCCTTTACGGAGCCGACTGTACCCACGGGCATGAAGATGGGAGTACGAATCTCACCATGATCTGTCGTGAGAACACCAGCGCGGGCACTGCTGTAGGGGTCGTTATTTTGTATCTGGAATTTCAAAATTCAGCGGATTTTCTACTAATTCATCTGTCAATGCAAAATCCCATACGTCACGGACATTCTCCACGAAATGGAATTTCACACCTTTCAAATAATGTTCAGGAATCTCTTCAACATCCTTCTTGTTGGCAGAACACATCACAATGTCGGTTATACCAGCACGCTTGGCGGCCAGGAGTTTTTCCTTTATGCCACCAACCGGCAACACCTTTCCACGAAGGGTTATCTCGCCTGTCATAGCGACATTCTTACGCACCTTCCTTTGGGTAATGGCAGATGCTATAGATGTTGCTATCGTGATGCCGGCAGAAGGACCATCCTTTGGTGTCGCACCTTCCGGGACATGGATGTGTATGTTCCATGACTGGAATATGCGAGAGTCAATATTCAGGTATTCTGCATGCGCCTTGATATATTCGAGGGCAATAACGGCACTCTCCTTCATCACGTCTCCCAGATTTCCTGTAAGAGTCAGTTTTCCTTCCTTACCCTTTGAGAGTGATGTCTCGATAAAGAGAATCTCGCCACCGACACTTGTCCATGCCAAGCCTGTTACGACACCAGCATAGTCATTGCCCTGATAGATGTCACGATAGAAAGGAGGATTTCCTAACAGTTCGGTAACATTCTCCGGCTTCAGAGGTGACTCCAGCAACTCGATAGATGAATCCATAGAACCCTCCTTCGCAATTTTGTATGCTATTTTGCGCAGGGCCTTATTTATCTGCTTCTCCAGCTGTCGCACACCACTTTCACGAGTATATCGCTCAACGATATATTCGAGGGTCTTCTTTGGGAATTTGATATTCTTGAAGGAAGCCAATCCCGTTTTGTCTTTCTCACGTGGCACGAGGTGACGCTTTGCTATCTCCGTCTTTTCTTCTGTAGTATATCCGGAGAGTTCTATTATCTCCATACGGTCACGCAGAGGAGACGGTATTGTTGACAAATCATTTGCCGTAGCAATGAAAAGAACCTTCGATAGGTCGTAGTCAAGATCGAGATAGTTATCATGGAAAGCAGCATTCTGCTCAGGGTCTAACACCTCCAACAAAGCCGAAGCAGGATCTCCATTAATGGTATTCTGTGTAACCTTATCTATTTCGTCAAGAATGAGGACTGGGTTTGATGAGCCAGCCTTTTCTATACTTTTTATAATACGACCTGGCATAGCGCCGACATAAGTACGGCGGTGTCCGCGTATCTCAGCCTCATCGTGCAAGCCGCCAAGGGACATACGGACATACTTTCTACCCAAAGCATCGGCAATGCTCTTACCGAGCGATGTCTTACCAACACCAGGAGGGCCATACAAGCACAATATCGGAGACTTCAGGTCACCACGCATAAGGAGTACGGAAACATATTCCAAGATACGCTCCTTTACCTTTTCCATTCCATAGTGGTCGCGATTGAGAACACGCTCAGCGTGATGGAGGTCCAGATTGTCTTCCGTATATTCGTTCCAAGGAAGTTCAACCAATTTCTGGAGGTATGTGAGCTGCGTATTATAGTCCGAGCTCTGCACGTGAAGTTGGTCAAGGCGTTCCATCTCCTTCTCAAAAAATTCGTTGGTTTCCTTATTCCACTTTTTCGTTGCAGCCTTTTCACGCAATTTTGCCTTTTCTGGAGATCCATCTTCGCGTCCCAACTGCTGATTGATGCTTTTCAGTTGCTGACGCAGGAAATATTCCTTCTGTTCAACGTCGATGGCATGCTGGGTACGATTATGGATATCAATACGCATATCCGCATATTGAATCTCACGATTCATCAGCTGCAGTAGCTCGAAGCAACGCATCTTCAAATCCCCACATGCCAACAGGTGCATCTTCTCCGTAAGCTTAAATGGCATGAAGTATGACACAGTATTCAGGAGTTGAACAGGATTTGCAAGGTCTTTCAATACCATCTGCATCTCAAAGGTAAAAGAATCCGTTTTCTGAATATATTCACGCACCTTTGAGTTGAGGTCGTTTAGCATTGTCTGATACTCCATATCATTAGCATCAGGCTCATCCTCTGGCGCAGGTATTATGTGGGCCTTGATATAAGGTTCCTCCTGCAACACCTCACCGATTCGACAACGGGCAAGGGGATGTGCAAGGAAAGCAATACGATTCTCCTGGCCAGGAACTTCGAATACTTTTATAAATTGGGTTATGACGCCATATTCACAAAGGTCTTCCGAGGTAGGATATTCTATCGAAGGGTCCTTTTGGCAGAACATTGCAAACTTATCCTTCTTATGCTTCTCGAGATATTTGATAAGTTGACGTGTAGTGCTGCGCGCTATCGTTATGGAGGCAAGGATAAGAGGGAAGTTAACCATATTTCTGGTTACGAGGACAGGCATATCGCCCTCCTGCTGTCCCTTCAGCATCTCGGTAAAGTCGCCCTCAAATTCCGTTATACGTACGAAGCCTTCAGAATCGTCTTTGTTAAAATCGTCTAATGTAAACTTTGAAAAAATATCTTCCATTTATTATCTTCTTCTGCGGTGTCTTCTGTATTTACGGCCGTGACGTCTTGACTTCTTGTTGGAAACAGATGTAGTGTCATCGCTCTCAACAACAGATTTACCATCATTCTTCACGATTGTTGTATCAACATTTGTCGTATCTCGGCTCACAGTATCTACTACTACTGTTTGTGGTTGTACTGATGGTGTAGAGGTCGCATTATTGTATCTGCTGAATCCATATATCGCAGCAATCACAATAAATATTCCAGCTGCTATGCCAACGAAGACATTGCTGCTTCCCTGCATACGCTCAGAGATAGACTCCTGACCATCATCATCTATTGATAAAGCAACATGCTTTTCTGGTTCTGCAGGCTTTGGTTCCGGTTTCTTTGGTTCTGGCTTCTTTGATGTAACTTTCTTTTCCTCCACCTTTTTTTCAACCTTTACCTCTTTCTTTGGTTCTTTTTGGGGCTCTTCTTTTGGTTCCTCTTTGGTTTCCACATTTGGCTCATCCAAGATTTCCTCTTGTTCTTCATCCTGAGAATCGTCAGTATCATCTACAGGAGTCATTTCGTCAAGCAGAGGACTTTCGTCGTCTATCTCAACAGTCTCGAAATGAGCGAATGGCTTGTTGATAGCATTCTTCATCAAAGCATCTGGCAGGAAAGTTATCCTGTCGTGCTCGCCAATGATTACTCTCTCACCAGTATTCACATTAACGCTGGCACGAGATTTCATTGCCTGCATCTTGAATGTACCAAAGCCTTTGATTTTTACCAATCTGTCAGTTTCCAAACCTTCGTTGATAGTATCTACCAACTTCTGTACAAATTCTTCAGCTTCTGCAACCTTGATATTATGTTGAGAAGCTACTATCTTGGCTATATCTTTTGTTGTTATCATAATCTATTACCTATTTTTTTCTTGGTTTAAATGTTGCAACGAGTTTTGGCGGTACCAGATTTTTCTTTCCTGTTCCTGGATTGACAATGATTCTTTCATTTCGTTTTCTCACGTCAAATGTTCCTAACCCATTGATGTTGACAGCTTCTGCATCACACATTTTTTCAATTATGGCTTTAACTGTTGTCAACACCATACTCTGTGTGTCTGTTGTCTTACCGCCTGTTTTCTGTGACAAGGCCGAAATTAAATCTTTGTTATTCATATATTATTTTATTTTCGCATATAAATCAAAATCTTCCGAATCTGTTATCTCAACATTGTAAAACTCCCCTACTTTCAGTTGTGCATCCTCAGCACCAATCAGTATTTCCGGGTCCACCTCTGGTGAAGAGTATTGGCTACGAGCAATGTAATAATCATTCTCTCTCCTGTCGATAACAACTTCGAGGGTCTTTCCGATATTCTCATCCATTATCTCGTGCGAAATACGCTGTTGTACCCTCATAAGTTTGCTAAGACGAGCCTGCTTCACATCTTCTGGTATATCATCTTTAAAATGCTCTGCACTATAAGTGCCTTCCTCTTCAGAATAGGCGAAAGCCCCCAAACGCTCAAATCGAGCCCACTTTACAAAGTCTATCAACTCATTAAAGTCCTCATCCGTCTCGCCCGGATATCCTACCATCACTGTCGTTCTGAGACATATTCCCGGCACTTCTTCGCGCAACCGTTTTATGAGTTCTATTGTTTCCTCCTTGGTAGTATTGCGTCGCATATTGCTAATCACATTTGTTGAGATGTGTTGCAATGCGATGTCAAGATATTTGCAGACATTTTCTTTTTCACGCATCACTTTCAGCAGTTCCATAGGGAATTGTGTAGGATAGGCATAATGAAGTCTTATCCAATGTACCCCAGGAATGTCTGCCATCTTTTCTATCAGTTCTGCTATATGACGCTTACCGTCTTTATCAACACCGTAATAGGTCAATTCCTGTGCAATGACATTAAATTCCTTTACGCCCTCCTTTACCCGTTCTCTCACTTCGTCCAGAATATCTTCTATATCACGGCTTTGGTGTTTTCCCGTAATAAGAGGAATAGCACAATAGGCACAATGTCTGTCACAACCTTCCGAAATCTTTATGTAGCAGGAATATTTTGTATCTGATGAAGGCTTGCCGGCTTTCAGTGATGTCTTTGATGAAGGAGTCGCATTCTTGCTACATTCCTCCACCAGACCTTTCCAATCGAACTTTCCGTAATACTTATCAACCTCAGGAATCTCCTGCTGCAGTTCTTCCATATAGCGTTGGGAAAGACATCCCATAACATACAGATGACGGATGCTACCTTTCGTTTTTGCATCAGCAAACTGCAATATAGTATCTATACTTTCCTGTTTTGCATCTTCTATGAATCCGCAGGTATTTATTATGACTGTATCTCCCGTTACCTTTGGTGCGTCAATAACGCAACGAAGACCATTCTTCAAGAACAGCCTTTGCAATGTCTCGCTATCAACGAGATTCTTTGAGCAACCAAGGGAAATAATATCTATCATTTGTTATCGAAAAGCGAATTTACGAATTCCTGTCTGTTAAACAACTGCAGGTCCTCCATTCCTTCTCCCAATCCTATATATTTGACAGGAACTTTCAATTGGTCGGAAATTCCTATCACCACGCCACCTTTTGCCGTGCCGTCAATTTTTGTAATTGCAAGAGAAGTTATCTGTGTGACAGCCGAGAATTGTTTTGCCTGTTCAAAGGCATTCTGTCCTGTTGAGCCATCAAGTACAAGCATCACCTCATCAGGAGCCTCAGGCATCACCTTCTTCATCACCTCCTTGATTTTCTTGAGCTCATTCATGAGGTTCACTTTGTTATGCAGTCGTCCTGCGGTATCTATCAACACCACATCAGCACCACTTGCTTTTGCTGACTGCAGAGTATCAAATGCTACGCTGGCAGGATCAGCACCCATCTGTTGCTTTACAACTGTCACTCCTACTCTCTCACCCCAGATGCACAACTGCTCTACAGCAGCTGCCCTGAAGGTATCAGCAGCTCCAAGCACAACCTTCAAACCTTCCGACTTAAACAGATGAGCCAACTTACCAATAGTAGTTGTCTTACCTACTCCGTTTACACCAACCACCAATATCACATACGGCTTATGATCTGTAGGAATAGTCCAAGAACCATCACCCTGAGCATTATTTTCTGCCAAAAGGGTTGCTATCTCCTCACGCAATATATTGTTGAGTTCGCTGGTAGAAACATATTTGTCACGAGCTACACGCTCCTGTATCCTCTCAATAATCTTCAGAGTAGTATCAACACCAACATCGCTGGTGATAAGCATCTCTTCAAGGTTGTCAAGCACATCGTCATCAACGGTATCTTTCGCTGCAACAACACGAACAACCTTATCCAAGAAACTCTGCTTCGTTTTTTCAAGTCCCTTATCTAATGTCTCTTTCTTCTCTTTATTGAATAATCCGAAAAATCCCATTTACTATTGTATAATTAAATTTCGGGCGCAAAGATACAAAAAAATAGCGAAATACCAAAGAAATAAGATTTCTTAACTCTAAATTATTTACCTTTATACTTATTTTTACGCATAAAAATTACGTTGTGTCAATTCTTTATATTACCTTTGCGGCCAATTATGTATAAATTATTGTATAATTTCAGTCAGTGGCTGTCCACTTACACTTCGTGGTTTATCATAGCCATCGCAGTGGTAACATACTTTGTGCCCAACCTTTTCACATGGGTTCATGGCACCACACAATCATGCATTCTGGGATTCATTATGCTGACTATGGGTTTAACCCTTACGATGCAGGATATGCGAATCCTTGCTGCCAGACCTTTAGACATCCTTATCGGCACGTGTGCACAATACAGTCTCATGCCCCTGATAGCATGGAGTCTGACAATCGGCGCAAGTACTTTGTGTGAAACAGTTTTTCACTTTTCGCTTTTCGGAAATGCTTTTCAACCTATAGTAGTGGGATTAATATTGGTAGGATGCTGTCCTGGAGGGGTTTCCAGCAATATTATGTCATACCTTTGCAGAGGCGATGTCGCATACTCCGTCGGAATGACTACAGTGTCTACATTACTTGCCCCTGTTATTACCCCAATGTTGGTGCTTTGGCTTGCAGGAGAACAGGTCGAGGTTGACGCTATAGGAATGTTCCTTAACATCCTCATCGTCACACTTTTACCTGTAAGCATCGGTTTCTTTGCTAACCTTTTTTATGGTCACAACGAAGGGTTCAAGAAGGCACAAGCTGTAATGCCCGCTTTTTCGGTATTAGGACTTGCTTGCATAGTAGGTGGTGTAATTGCTGCCGTAAGGGACAAACTGATGATAGAAGGATTAACATTCTTCCTCATCGTATTTGCCGTTGTACTTTGTCACAATAGCCTTGGGTACCTTACAGGTTATAGCGTGGGAAAGATCTTCGGTTTCTCAAAAGCTAAAAACCGCACCATTTCTATTGAAGTAGGCATGCAGAATGCAGGTCTTGCCACTGTTCTTGCTTCAACTTTCTTTGCCATCAGCTGTCCGCTTGCCGTAATACCTGCTGCTGTCAGTTGTGCATGGCATTCTATTTCCGGAACCATATTGGCTACATGGTTTAGAAACAGGGACGAGGAAGAGGAAACGGTTAAGGGTTAGAGAAGCAAAAATTCCTTCTCAAACATTGGGGTAAGAACATTCTTACCTATAGCGGAGCGTATATCGTTAACGCTCCAGAACTTACCACCTTGCGTCTCTGTAGGTGACGGATGTAATTCTCCGTCATATTCTGTCGTGAAAACATATACCAGTTCACGTTCTATATTATTCTCAAAGATATATGTCTTGACAAGTTTCGGTGTATAGCTATCTGATGGCAGTCCTATCTCTTCACTCACCTCACGAGCCAAAGCCGTCATCACGTCTTCTCCCCAATCTACATGTCCGCCAGTAGCTGTATCCCACTTATCCGGCTGTACCTTCTTCCATTTTGCACGATGCTGCAGATACAAATCTCCATGAGAATTGAAAACATGCAGATGCACCACAGGATGCAGGCGTTTTGTACCATCATGGGCCTCAGCACGAGTAATCTGTCCTATAACATTGCCTGCTTCATCAACTTCTGGGAACAATTCTGTATCTTTATCAGAGGTTATAAGATTGCGCTTTTCCATTATTTTCTCTTTATTCTACTACCAATAACGTGAAAAGAGTTTCATTTGTTGTGTTATTTTTTGTTTATTTTTTGCATTTCTCAAAACTTAATTGTACCTTTGTGCGCAAAATAGAAAAAAACATCTACTTAATTTAAAAGAATACAATCATGAGTTTGAAAATCGTTGTACTTGCAAAGCAGGTACCCGACACGCACAATGTAGGTCCTGACGCTATGACAGCAGAAGGTACTATCAACCGTAGTGCGTTGCCAGCAATCTTCAACCCCGACGATCTCAATGCTTTGGAGCAAGCTCTCCAGCTGAAAGAGAAATTTCCGGGAAGTACCATCACAGTTGTCACCATGGGTTTGCCAAAGTCTGCAGACATCATCCGTGAGTCACTCTATCGTGGAGCTGATGCAGGATATGTTGTAACAGACCGTTGCCTTGGTGGTGCAGATACTCTCGCTACTTCATACACCCTGTCACAGGCTATAAAGAAGATTGGTGACTATGACATCATTCTCGGTGGACGACAGGCTATTGATGGTGATACAGCACAGGTGGGACCACAGATAGCAGAAAAACTGGGTCTGACACAAGTTACATACGCTGAAGAGATTATCTCTCTCGACCCACAGGCAAAGAAAATCGTCATCAGACGTCATATTGATGGTGGCGTAGAGACCGTAGAGGCTCCTCTGCCTCTCGTTGTTACTGTCAACGGTTCTGCTGCAGAATGTCGTCCTGCTAATGCAAAGCGCATCATGGCATACAAGAAGGCTGTAATTCCTGAGTGGAATGCTACCGATATCAACTGCGACATGAATCAGGTTGGTAAGACTGGTTCCCCAACTAACGTTAAGAAGGTTGAGAACATTGTCTTCAAAGCGAAAGAAAGCCGCACTATGACAGGCTCTGACGAAGATATCAACAGCCTAATGGCAGAACTGATAAACGACAAGATTATCGGTTAAGGCCCCACCCCAGCCCTCTCCATATAGGGAGGGGATATTAAAAAGAAAATAAAATAAAGCTTATATGAATAGCGTTTTTGTATATTGTGAAATAGAGGGCACGAAAGTAAAGGATGTAGCCCTCGAGCTCCTTACCAAGGGGCGTAAACTAGCCAACACCCTCGGTGTGCAGTTGGAATGTATCATCGCAGGTTCAGGCCTTGATGGTGTTGAGAATCAGGTAATAAAATATGGTGTTGACAAAGTACATATCTTCGATGCAGAAGGTCTGTTCCCATACACCTCTAATCCTCATACCGCTCTCGTTGTAAACCTCTTCAAGGAGGAGAAACCACAGATATGCCTCATGGGTGCTACGGTAATAGGCCGCGACCTTGGTCCTCGCGTTTCGTCAGCTCTCTTCAGCGGTCTTACCGCCGACTGCACACAGTTGGAGATTGACGATTTTGACATGAAGGTGAAGAATGAGGCTGGCGAACTGATTGACAAACACTATGAGAATCAACTCATGCAGATTCGTCCTGCTTTCGGTGGTAATATCGTTGCCACTATTGTAAACCCAGAGCATCGCCCACAGATGGCAACAGTACGCGAGGGTGTGATGAAGAAAGAGGTGCTCGACGAGAATTATAAAAGTGAAGTAATACGCCACGACGTTGCGAAATATGTTCCTGAAACAGAATATGTAGTAAAGGTTATCGACCGCCACGTTCAGCAGGCAAAGCATAACCTCAAAGGTTCTCCAATCATTGTTTCCGGTGGTTATGGCGTTGGTAGCAAGGAAGGTTTTGATATGCTCTTTGAACTGGCAAAGGAACTCCATGCAGAAGTTGGCGCTTCGCGTGCTGCTGTTGATGCAGGATGGATTGACAACGACCGTCAGATAGGCCAGACTGGTGTCACAGTACGCCCGAAGGTGTATATTGCCTGCGGTATTTCAGGACAGATACAGCATATCGCTGGTATGCAGGATTCAGGCATCATCATTTCCATCAACAATGATCCTGATGCTCCTATTAACACCATAGCCGACTATGTCATCAACGGCACAGTAGAAGAGGTGGTTCCAAAAATGATAAAGTATTACAAGCAGAATAATAAGTGATGAATTTCTATTTAGATAATCCTGAGATGAAGTTCCATCTCAGTCACCCATTGCTCAAGCACATCGTTGAGTTGAAAGAAAGAAATTACGCCGACTTCGGCAAGTATGATTATGCACCAGAGGATTTCGAGGATGCTATGGACTCTTACGAGCGCATCATCAGTCTGGCCGGTGACATCTGTGCTAATGTCATAGCACCTAATGCTGAAGCAGTAGATGCTGAGGGTCCTCACGTTGAGAACAACCGCATGGTATATGCCAGCAAGACCTACGACAACCTTAAAGCTTGCCGTCAGGCTGGTCTGCATGGTGTCTTGATGCCACGCCGCTATGGTGGACTCAACTTCCCTCAGTTCGTCTATGCTCCTATCAACGAGATGATGGCTACTGCCGATACCGGTTTCGAGAATATATGGTCTTTGCAGGACTGTATCTCTACCCTCTACGAATTCGGTAATGAGGAGCAGCGCAAGAAGTACATCCCTCGTGTTTGCGAAGGTGCTACAATGTCTATGGATCTTACCGAGCCTGATGCAGGTTCTGATTTGCAGAGTGTTATGCTGAAGGCTACATATGACGAGAAAGAAGACTGCTGGCGTCTGAACGGCTGTAAGCGTTTCATTACCAACGGTGACTCAGACATCCACCTCGTGCTGGCTCGTTCAGAAGAAGGCACACGCGACGGTCGCGGACTGTCTATGTTCATCTACGACAAGCGCAACGGTGGTGTCGATGTACGTCGTATTGAGAACAAATTGGGCATACACGGTTCTCCAACATGCGAACTGGTTTACAAGAATGCCAAGGCAGAGCTTTGCGGCGACCGCAAACTGGGACTCATCAAATACGTCATGGCCCTTATGAACGGTGCCCGTCTGGGTATTGCCGGACAGTCAACCGGTCTGTCACAGATGGCATACAACGAGGCTCTGGCATATGCTAAGGACCGTAAGCAATTTGGCAAGGCTATCATCGAGTTCCCAGCAGTTTATGACATGCTTGCAATAATGAAGGCAAAGCTTGATGCAGGCCGCGCTCTCTACTATGCTACGGCACGTTACGTAGATATCTACAAAATATGGGAAGACATTGAGCGTGACCGCAAGGCTGAAGGTGGTAAACTGGAAGCAGCAGAGCGTACAGAATACAAGACTTTCGCACGTTTGGCTGATGCCTTTACACCTGTTGCAAAGGGTATGACATCAGAGTATGCCAACCAGAATGCTTATGACGGCATTCAGGTACATGGAGGTTCTGGCTTTATGCTCGAATATGCTTGTCAGCGTCTCTATCGCGATGCCCGTATCCTTTCTATATATGAAGGTACTACACAGTTGCAGTGCGTTGCAGCAGGACGTTATATCACCAACGGCACATACGGACAGATTATTGCCGACATCCTCGAAAAGGGCGAAGCAGGCATGGCTATGACTTCTCTCGCAGAAGCTGGTGAATGTGATGCTAACTGGTGTGGTGCAGAGTTTGCTGCCCTCAAGGAGCGTATGACAAAGGCAGCTGAAAAATACAACGAGGCTGTGGCTTATACCAACGACCAGAAAGACGACGACTTCAAGAATCTCGTTCTGCGTCATCTCTACGAAATGGCTGCCGACATCATCATGTCACTGCTACTCATAGGGGATGCTACAAAGAATCCGGAGCTCTTCGCTAAGTCTGCAAAGGTTTACAACCGCTATGCTGCTGCTGAAATAGAGAAGCACTATGACTTCATCATGTCACTGAGTGTTGAAAATCTGACAGACTATCAGGCATAGTGGAAAACATTCCTTCCATAGTACGGGATCTTGCCCTGATTCTCGTCACAGCGGGTGTTGTGACGTTGATATTCAAGAAACTCAAGCAGCCGCTTGTGCTTGGATATATCATGGCAGGATTCATCGTTTCGCCAAACTTCCCTCTCACGGTATCCGTCGTAGATCACGAGAATATCGAGATATGGGGCAACATCGGCGTTATGTTCCTTCTCTTCACGTTGGGTTTGGACTTTTCGTTCAAGAAAATCCTGAAGATGGGCATGGCTCCGATTATCGCCGCCCTCACCATTGTCTTCTCGATGATGATGATAGGTATTCTCGTCTCGCGTCTCTTCGGTTGGTCGCAGATGAACGGTATGTTCCTTGCCGGCATGCTTGCCATGTCGTCCACCACCATTATCTATAAGGCATTCGACGATATGGGTCTGAAGCAACAGCAGTTTGCCGGCCTCGTCATGAGTGTGCTGATACTGGAGGACATTCTCGCCATCGTCATGATGGTGGTGCTGGGAGCTCTTGCCGGTGGCGGGTCGCCGGATGGCGGCATGATGTTGCAGATGGTTCTCTACATCGGTTTCGTCATCATTATATGGTTTGTGGTAGGACTGTTCCTTATCCCTACCTTCCTGCGCCGCGTGAGACCTCTTATGAATGACGAGGTGCTGCTTATCGTGGCCCTCGGTATGTGCTGTTTTATGGCGGTGCTCTCTACCAAGGCGGGCTTCAGCTCTGCCTTCGGAGCATTCGTGATGGGTAGCATACTTGCCGAGACGGTCGAGGCAAAGAAGATAGAGAAGGTAGTAGCGCCTGTAAAAGACCTCTTCGGTGCCATTTTCTTCGTATCTGTCGGTATGTTGGTGGATGCCCATATCATTGTTGACCAGTGGCTGACGATTGTTGTCATTACCATTGCAATTATTTTGGGCCAGAGCATTTTTGGCACCTTTGGTTTTATGCTTTCCGGCCAACCACTGAAGACAGCGATGCGATGCGGTTTCTCTATGGCGCAGATAGGTGAATTTGCTTTCATCATCGCTTCCTTAGGACTGTCGCTGCACGTATTGAGCGATGTCGTATATCCTGTTGTGGTGACGGTGTCTGTCGTAACGACATTCCTCACCCCATACATGATACGCTTCGCAGTGCCGGCATACGAGATTCTCGAGAAGCGTCTGCCGGAAAGCTGGATATCCTACATCAACCGCATCTCCGATATTGCGCCGTCAGGACGCCACAATAATACAGAGGGTTACTGGAGGCCACTGCTCCGTCAGATGTGTGTCAACACTCTTATATACTCATGTCTGACGATAGCCATCATTGCCTTCATGAGCACCTTCACGCTACCCGTTGTGCGCCGCATCATTCCACCGCATTACGAATTGTGGGCAGACATCATCGTCGGCGCTGCCACGCTTCTGCTGATGTCACCGTTCCTGCGTGCTATGGTGATGAAGAAGAACAAGAGTGAGGAATTCCATGCCCTGTGGGTATCACGAGGCAACCGTGCACCGCTGATGTTTACCATCTTTGTGCGCATCATCATCGCCATGGCATTCGTATTCTATGTCTGCTACATGGTGACAGAGTTCAACAAGGCCATTCTGATTTGCGTGGCACTGGGACTGGTTACCCTAATGATAATGTCACGGTGGCTCAAGGCTAGTTCTATAAAGATGGAACGACTCTTCATCCAGAATCTTCGTTCCAAGGAGTATGCCCTTCGTGCCAGCGGTGCAAAGCGGCCGTTGTTTGAGGGACATCTGCTGGACCGTGACATACACATTGCCACCGTCGATATTCCACATAACTCTCTTTGGGGAGGCAAGATGCTGAAGGAACTGAATCTGGGCAGCCGCTTCGGCGTACACGTCAGCAGCATTATGCGTGGCTACAAGAAGATAAACATTCCTTCCGGCAGTGACATAGTATTCCCTCTCGACCAACTCAACGTCATCGGTAACGACGACCAGTTGGCGAAGCTCAATGCTGCCGTGCAGCAGGAGGTGGAGCCCGAGACGTTGGACCTCGTCGGAAAGGATATGCAGCTGAAACGGTTCGGCATCTCGCCTGACAGCCCGTTTGTCGGGAAGTCGCTCATCACGAGCCACCTGCGTGACAAATACAACTGTATGTTCATCGGTCTGGAAGAGGATGAAGACAGCCTCATCAACATCACGCCGCTCTATATGTTCCAGCCAGCCGATATCATCTGGGTAGTAGGCGAAGAAGACGACATCAAACGACTCGCGGAAGACATTTAATAAGGTCAAAGGTCTAAGGTCAAAGGTCTAAGGTAATTATGAATTAATTAACTATGCTCAACGAGGATAAGAATCTGAAGACATACTACTCTGTCAGGGAGGTTTCTGAGATGTTCGGCATTTCAGACTCCACCCTGAGGTATTGGGAGACAGAGTTTCCCAATCTGAAGCCCCGTGTGGTGCATTCGAGCAGGGTGCGCATGTATTCGGCCAAGGACCTTGAAGACTTAAAGAAGATACACAACCTTGTGAAGGTCAGGGGCTTCAAGCTTGCTGCCGCCAAGAAAATGTTGCAGGCTAACCCTTCCGGCGTTGACCGCACACAGGAAATGATAGAAAAACTGACAACCATAAAAGAAGAACTCCTGAAAATAAAATCAGCACTCGACAATATAGTCTAAGGTCAAAGGTCTAAGGTCAAAGGTCAAAGGCTTTCAATGTTCAATGTTCAATGTTCAATAAATAAAAAAAATGTACAGCGATCCAAAAGACTGTCTCTATTGTACTAATAACGAGACCCAAAAATCATTGATGATAGAAATCTGTCATCTTCGTGTTTCACGCGTATTCCTGTTCAAGGAGCAAACGTACCACGGCCGTTGCCTCGTGGCATACGACAAGCATGTCAACGACCTCAACGAGCTCTCTGACGAGGAGCGCAACAATTTCATGGCTGACGTGGCACAGACCACACGCGCCATGCAGAAGGTATTCAATCCTGAGAAGATAAACTACGGAGCATTCTCCGACACCCTTTGCCACCTGCATTTCCATCTCGTGCCAAAGTATGTCGGTGGCCCTGACTATCCTGGTCTCTTCCGCATGAATCCGCAGGAGGTTTATCTCTCCGACGCAGAGTATCAGGACATGATAGCGAAGATAAAAGCAGCTCTGTAAGCCGGTTTCAGGTCAAAACCATGTGTAACTATCCCCTTCTTTTCGAGAAAAACATCCATACCCTCGTGTGGGGCACCGAGGCGTGGGAGGTGTCTGCCGTTCCCAGCAGTCCGTGCATCGTTGCCAACGGTCCGCTGAAGGGACGCGACATCATCAGCGTCATCGACGAATTCGGCCCCGACATCCTCGGCGATGCCGTCTATGAGGAGTTTGGCGGCAAGCTGCCGTTGCTCGTGAAATTCATCGATGCAAAGAAAGACCTCTCCATACAGGTACACCCCGACGACCGTCTCGCCATGGAGCGTCATCAGTGCTTCGGCAAGACCGAGATGTGGTATATCATCTCTGCCGAGCCCGGGGCGTCCATCCTTGCCGGCTTTAAGGAAGAGCTGTCGCCAGAGGAGTATAAGCGTCGCGTTGCCGACGGTACTATCGTCGATGCCCTGGCACGCCATGAGGTGCACCCCGGCGACGTCTTCTACATCCCTGCCGGACGCGTGCATGCCATATGCGGCGGCGTATATCTGGCAGAGGTGCAGCAGAGCAGCGACATCACCTATCGTCTCTACGACTATAACCGCCCGGGCCTCGACGGAAAGCCACGACAGCTGCATACGGAACTGGCGGCAGATGCCATCAACTATCGCGTGGAGAAAGACTACCGCACCTATTACGGTAACACCCTCAGCCACGCGGCAAAGGTCATCGACACACCATTCTTCGACGTCCGCGTGATGGACCTCGACAAACGCTCCCTCGCCGACAAACGACCTCTAATCTTTTCCGAAAAGCCATACGGATTCCATCGCAAGCTGAAGAAATACAACTCTTTCATCATCTCGATGTGCATTAGCGGCAAGTGCCAGATAACGCTGCGCAACAGCGACCAGCCCATTCAGGTGCTCGGCAACAAGGAGCCTCTGCCCCACTCCGTCACCCTCTCAGCCGGTGAGAGCTGTCTCATTCCCGCCTGCTGTGCCGACTACGACATCATCCCCATCAGCCTCGATACCCGCGTCCTCGAAACACATATCGACCGCAGGAAACGCCCCTGGTGGAGAAGAAGATAGAGGTAAGAGGTAAAAGTCAATGGCGCAAGATGAAAACATCCTGCGCCATTGTATATATATTAATTCTCGAAGCTCCAGCGGGTGTGCGGAGGCACCTTTGTTGTCACGCAGTAGCATCGCCGCGAGCACGGAGATTACCTTCTTCCGAACAGGTCTTTTATGCCGTCGATGTCGAAGGCGAGAGAGAAGCGGAGGGTCTGGTCAAGAGGATTGCTTGACGCTGTAGAGATGACGTATGCGGCATCCAGCGAGAAGGCACTCATCTTGAAACCGGCACCGACGGTGAAGTATTTACGGTTACCCTTTGTCTCAGCCTCGTCGTGATATCCGGCGCGGACTGAGAAACGGTCGTTATAGCAATACTCCGCACCGACGCTGAGCTGTATCTCTTTCAATTCTTCCTTGAAACCGCCCGGGGCATCGCCGAAACTCTTGAAGATACCAGCAATAGAACCGACGTTGTAATATACCTCGTCGGCATACTGGTCAAGATTCACGGCAGTCGTCTTGCCCTCGGCAACGGCCTTGTTATACTGTTCCGTCGTAGGATAGGTAGGCACGAGGAGCTTGTTGAGGTCGGTGGCAATGGTGATGGCATTATATTCGTCGATAGGCACCTTGAGGGATGCACCCAGACGCAGGTTCGTAGGAATGAACTCAGAGCGGTCGGTACCGGTGAGATTCATCTTAGAACCGATGTTGCTGATATTGAAACCGAGACCGAGCTGACACTCACGCTTGCCGATGTTGATGTAGTTCTGATAGTATCCCGCGATGTCGGCAGCAAAGGCACCGGCCGTTTTCTTCTCCTCAGTAGAGCTGTAGGACATGTCGGAGAACATATACCTTACGGCAGCACCGAGAGAGAATTTCTCTGACAGCATCATAGAGTAGCCGGCATCGATACTCATCTCGTATGGCTTGATGGTCATGTCGTAGTTGTCGCTGGTGCCGCCTGACGAAGTATATACCTCACCAAGAGAGAAATAGTGAATAGAAGCCGAAACAGCGCTGTAGTCACCGATTCTGTAGTAACCCGACAGGTATGCGATGTTCATGTCGTTGACGAGTTTGCGCAACCATGGGGTATAGTTGAGCTGCACGCCAGCCCTGGAAATAGCAAACGGATACTTTGCAGGGTTCCAGTATTGTGACGACACGTCGGCATCGGTAGCGACACCCACATCACCCATACCGCCGCCACGGGCATCAGGAGCTATATTCTGACTCACCATAGCCGTATGCACGGGATTGAAGAGAGTTTGCTTGTCCTGGGCATTGGCTGCCATCGTCAGCATAAGGGCTGACAACAGAAAGAGGATTTTGATTTTGTTTGTCATTTATTGAAATTTTATGTTGTTGTTCGTCATTTAATATCCTATCAGGAGTTTCTTTGTCTTTGAAACATATTTTGACTTGTCACACGAGATTCTTACACGATAGAGGTACATACCTTGCGTGATGCCTGATGCTGTCCACTTATAGGACGTTGTCGGTTTGGTGGCAGAGAATGTGTCACTCCACTCCAGCTGGCCTACGATGCGGCCTGTCATGTCGATGATTTCGATGTGTATCTCGGCCTCAGAACCCTGCAGGTCGTGGGTAACGTAGAATGTGACGTTCTCGCCCATCTTAGCAGGATTTGGTGATACCATGACGTCGGCAATAGAAGGCTCGAAGCCCTTCACGACGTTAAAGTCGAGAGAAACCTGGCTGCTGTTGTTAAGCACATCCCATGCACGGAAAGTGAGCGAATGTTTACCCAAAGAGAGGTTTGGCAACACAAACCACGTAGAACCGGAGGTATAGCTGTCGTCAGCAAAGGTGAAATTGTCGCTAAGGTTATAGGTCATCTCGGCACTGCCATCAACAATGAGTTCCATATAGTGTCCCAGCGACGACTCTGCAACATTGATGCCGTCAGCATCGTTTATCTCAGCCACGAAGAACGGCGTGCGCCCCACGTTGCCGCCATTGACAAAAGACGGAGTATTCAGGTAGGAATGAATGGCAGGGCCGATAGAGTCATTCACCGCAGCCTCAATGCCGTAAGGATACATCGACGTATCGTGCCCGTTGGCAGACACCTTATTGTTCTCGTCCAAAGCATGGAGCACCATCAGGCCGTTGGTATTCTCGTCATATATATCCTTCGGCACACGGAAGGTGAAACGGAACTGTCCACCGGTGACTGTCGTAGTACCCATGAAGATGTTGGAGTCGTAATCGTCATACTGAAAACGTGTATCGGCATCGGTTTGTCCGCGACATACGATGGTCTGCTTGGCATCCTTCACAGTGCTGTGGAGCTTGCCGTTGAAGTTTGGTGCCATCTGACCATCAAGCGTCTCAATGTGTCCCTCGACGGTAACAGTGCTGAGAGCCTTCGTCTGTATTGGGTTACCGGCAGCAATACCATTTATCTTATCTACCTTTACATTATATGTTGGTATGGCAAGCGACATAGCAGGATCGCCAAGAAGAGCATAGTGATGCTTGTTGACAGTGAGGTCGGAACCTGTCTTCACCAACTGATTCTTTGCACGACGCTGCACCTCACCAAGCGTCAATGGCTTACCGTTGCTGTCATAGGCAAACAGATTTTCCATCATGTATTTGTCTATCTTCGCATTGTATGTCTCATATACCGCACGGGCTGCACCATAAGAGGCAATAGCACCACCATCCTTGTTCAGCAGCAATTCCTCACCGAGAGTGCTATGGGTATAGTCGTAAGGCATTGTCTCACAGGCTGCCATAATCCACAGCGAATAGTTCTCGCCCTTGAATTTCTTCACATCATCAAGCATCAGTATCTTCTCATGGCTTAACTGATTCCACGAACCGTGACCGCCATAATTCATAATGAGCTGACCATCGTTCTGCAACTGCTTGATAAGAGTCTCGACAACGGGATACCTGTTGCCGGTGGAGGTCTTCTTCATGACGTAGGCATCGGCCATAATCTTCGTCACATTATATCCGCCACGGTCTATCATCTCGTCTGCCAAGTCGTTGATAAACTTCATGTGGCTGTTCTCATCACCATCATCGCCAATGAAGGTAATGCCGTTCTGCCAACTGCCTGACGGAGATTTCTCAACGTAATCAACTATCTTATCGACAACCTGCTTTGCTTCTGCATCGGCGGTAACAGGGATGCGCCCTACTCCACAATCCATCTGCATATTGGTCTGCACAATGCCGTCAGCATTTACTGTCATACCGTCCTGCAATATGGCAACGAAGTCATCGATAGGCACCGCTCTCGTTTTGTCGTAGGAATTATATGTCTCATAGACAAGGAGGTAATCGTCAACAGAATAGTCTCCTGTAATGGTCTTCATCCTGTTATCCCACATACAGTCGCCAAGCAGAAGGACATTCTTCACACCGCCGTCGCTACTCTTGTCATAGAACATCTTCAGGTAACGACGATAAGCAGATACGTCAGGCGTGCCGCTGGAGAATTCATTATATAATTCGTTGGCCGGAACGATGCGGTATGTCATGCCGTCGTGTGTGGCATGAAGGTCACCAAGACGCTTTGCCTGATTGTACAGTTTCTTTGATGTCGGAATGATGATGACATAATCCACAGCCTCGTCAGCATGGTGGTTCTGATTCGACACATTTTCCACATACTCTGCTGCAGGTAAGCTGCCATCAAGGGCGTAGGACTTAGGATTACTGAATGTTGCAAGTATATAATCGATTCTTATCGGACCGCCACTGTTGCAGGCTACTGTGACTGGCAACGTACCAGAGCCACTACACGTAAACGTTGCAGTAGTGAACATTGTTACATGCTCACTGGAACTTGTCTTAATATTACCGCTCTTGCTTGCCTCCCCCACGGAAACAGTATAACCCGCGCTTGTTGCCGTAAGAACTGCTGTAACGGTAACTGTACCCGGGCTGTCAGGAATTGAGAGGTTGACAGTCTTTGAGGTTCCTGCCGTAATTGTCTCTGCCTCCACCAGCTCACGGCCCATCTCATGCCACGCAAAGCCGTCATTCTCGTATAAATCGTGATAGGCAGCACCATTTGCAACAGCACTGCTGAGCAACTCTGCCTCGGAGCACTCTTTTCTTGCGCCGTCTGTCTGCGTAATGAAATAGTATCCGTAGTCAGAATATGGATTCCTGGTGCGTGTCGTTACAGCATTGTCGGTATATGATACAGGACCATAGGCATAGAAGTACAGTTGCCCGTCTTTTGGGCACACTGCAACTTCCGGCAAATCATCGTGCTCCGCAATCCACTCCTGTGTCAGTTGCTCTGGCACCAATGCGCCACCGAAGCCATAGACCTTCACCTTAGAGATATCGGAGAACCCTGCCTGAGAGATAACATCGGAGGTCAGGCGACATATGCCAGTCTCGCTTACACGAATCTTTGCCCATGTGCCAGAGGCTAATACCGATGATGATGAATAGGAAGACGCTGTCGTCGTCAATGCTGAGGCACGCGTTGCTGACCTCGCAGCATTCTGGGAAACGCCGGAATTGCTTGACGCAACGCTCCACTGTGGAATGTAATCGGTAACCTCATACAATCTTCCGTCGCGCTCAACGATAGGATTGAAAGAAGCACGCAGAACGGACTCTTTTCTATCTGTAAAAAAATCATAACCGACAGCTGGACGTTCGGGAAGTATAATATTCTCTCTCTTTATCTTTTTACGATATTTTCGTGCAAACTTGCGGCTCAAAGGAGTATAGTCAGGATAAAGGATTCGCATAGTATAAACAGAATCCTTATAGTTTCCGGACAAGGGAAGGAACTCATTCTTGGGTTCGTCCATCTCCTTGCTCGCCAGCTTATATAAATCTTGCGCCGACACCATAACCGGCATCAGCAACAAAAGAAATATAATATGTATTATCTGCACCAAAAATCTAAAATCTTCTTTTCGTTTAAGAATCCCTCGATGTGGTCATCAGGCTTTACAGGGCCCACGCCTACTGGGGTTCCGGTATATATCATATCTCCCGTCTTGAGAGTGAAGTATTGCGATATGTAGCTTATCAGACGGTCAATGGAGCAAAGCATCTCAACAGTGTTTCCTTTCTGTTTCAGTTCTCCGTTCATCAGCATTGAGAAATCCACTGCCGGGCGTTCCTTTCCCTTCATCTGCTGCTCGTTCAGCACACTCTCTTTGGGAATCCATTCTCCTATCACCGCTGCTCCGTCAAAACCTTTCGCTATCTCCCAGGGCTGTCCTTCTTCCCTCAGCGCTTTCTGCATATCACGCGCCGTGAAGTCTATTCCGACAGTGAAGGCATCGTAGTAGCGATGTGCAAACTGCTCCGGAATGCTCTTGCCTAAGCGACAGATGCGTACTACGACCTCTGTTTCATAGTCTATGCGCCCCATGAAATCTGGCACGAAGAACGGTTTTCCGTCTTTCAGCAACGAAGAATCGGCTTTCGTGAAGATGACAGGATTACGTTCCGAGTCATTATCAGAAGAGCCAACTCCCTTTTGTAATAACGCAGTTTTTATCTCTTTATTGTGCTGAGCATAGTTCATGCCCACAGCGAATATTTTCATTTTAATTTTATTAAGTTTTTATTTCACTCCCACTTTAACTCCCTATAAAGAAAAATGCGCCAGCGCCCCAAGGCACTGACGCATCTATTATCGTAATAATCTTTTTATTAATCTGCCTGCAGAGAGAATCTCTTGAATGCAGTAACAGTCAGATCCTTGTCAGCAGACTTCAGATAATCTGTTACAGTCATCTTAGAGTCCTGGATGAACTCCTGATTGAGCAGACAAGCCTCCTTGTAGAACTTGTTGATACGTCCGTTAACGATACCCTCAAGCATCTGTGCAGGAATGCTTGCAGCCTTCTCAGCAGAAACAGTAGCAATGATTTCCTTTGCCTTAGCAACGTCCTCAGCTGTAATCCATCCCTTAGCCATGTTAGACTCCATGTGATCCTCAGAGTCAACGTGTGCTGGGTTGATACCAGCCTTCTTCAGAGCGTTGTCAACAGCCTTCTGTACCTGCTCCTGCTTTGTCTTCTCACGAGCAACAGTCTTCTCCTCCTCAATGATTTTTGGATCAACGTCAGCCTCGCTGAGAGCAACTGGCTTCATAGCAGCTACCTGCATAGCAACAGCGTGTGCCTGCTCCTCTGCTGGCTTATTGGTCTGTACCATTGTGCAGAGAGTGTTCTTGTTCATGTGGTTGTAGCAAGATACATTCTCACCCTCGAGGTAGAGGTATCCGTCCAGTTCCATCTTCTCACCTGTTACACCAGATCTCTCTGTAACAGCTGCAGCAACGGTCTGGCCGTTAGCAAGTGTAAGATTGTTAACCTCGTCGATGCTCTTAGCCTTTGCAGCAACAGCAGCGTCGAGGATTTCCTGTGTCAACTTTATGTAGTCAGCACCGTTAGCAACGAAATCGGTTTCACACTTCAGGGCGATAATAGCACTGAATCCGTTAGCGCTCTTAACGAGTACACAACCATTTGATGTCTCACGATCACCACGCTTCGCAGCGATTGCCTGACCACGCTCACGGAGGATCTCCTTAGCACGATCCATATCGCCGTCAGCCTCTGTCAGAGCCTTCTTCACGTCAGCAAGACCAGCGCCTGTCATAGCACGCAGAGTCTTGATGCTTTCCATTGTTATAGCCATTGTAATAACTAATTTTTTAAGTGAAATAAATTAAATGTAGAAACCAGATTACTCAGCATCCTCTGCCTTTTCTTCAGCTACCTCAGCCTCTTCAGCTTCTTCAGCAGCCTTCTTTGCAGACTTTCTTGTAGCTTTCTTCTCTGGCTTCTCAGCTGGCTCCTCGTCCTCATCAGCAGGAGCAGCAGCCTCTGCAACCTTCTCTACCTTCTTGATGCGTGGCTTATCCTCCTGCTCAGCAGCAGCCTTTTCGTCAGCCTTCTCTGCCTTACGCTCTGCGAGACCCTCGTTGATAGCGTCACACATAGCATTGAGGATTACCTCTACTGAATCCTTTGCATCGTCGTTTGCAGGGATAGCATAGTCAACGTCGTTAGGATTTGTGTTGGTATCAGTGATTGCAAATACAGGGATATTAAGACGATGAGCCTCCTTAACAGCGATGTGCTCCTTCTCAATATCAACGATGAAGAGTGCTGATGGCAGACGTGTCAGGTCAACGATAGAACCGAGGTTCTTCTCCAACTTAGCACGCTGACGAGAAATCTGGAGCAACTCACGCTTTGAAAGATTAGCGAAAGTGCCGTCAGAAGTCATCTTGTCGATAGTTGCCATCTTCTTGATAGCCTTACGTATTGTCTGGAAGTTTGTAAGCATACCACCAGCCCAACGCTCGTTAACGTATGGCATCTGTACGCTCTGTGCCTTCTCAGCAACAACGTCCTTAGCCTGCTTCTTTGTAGCAACAAAGAGAATCTTCTTACCCTGCTTAGCTATATTCTTCAGTGCTTCTGCAGCCTCATCAATCTTAACGACTGTCTTGTTAAGGTCAATGATATGGATGCCATTGCGTTCCATGAAGATGTATGGAGCCATTGCTGGATTCCATTTACGCTTGAGGTGTCCGAAATGACAACCTGCCTGAAGTAACTGTTCAAAATTTGTTCTTGACATAATGTTCTTTTTAAATTTGTTTACTTTCTTTTTTAATTGCTATTTTAAGCAACCAACACACTGGGTAGCCTACACATTATTATATAATAAGAGCGTGTGTAGAGTCCCGGGTGTTTAGATGCTAAACTAAGTCTGCTATTAACGCTTAGAGAACTGGAAGCGGCGACGTGCCTTTGGACGACCTGGCTTCTTACGTTCTACCTCACGTGCATCACGTGTCAGGAAGCCATGATCCTTCAGTTTCTTCTTATCTTCAGCATCAACCTTTACCAGTGCGCGTGCAATAGCGAGTCTGAGAGCCTGAGACTGACCAGTAAAGCCACCGCCATCAAGATTAGCCTTGATATCGTACTTTCCTGTTGCCTCGAGCAGCTCCAATGGCTGCTTTACAACGTACTGCAGGATAGCAGATGGGAAATATTCTGTTATATCTACCTTATTGATAGTTATCTTACCGGTGCCCTCTGACATATATACACGTGCAATAGCACTCTTGCGGCGACCGATTGCGTTTATTACTTCCATTGTATCTTACTTTGTGTTTATTTATACTGATTGATATCGATTGCCTTAGGCTTCTGAGCCTCTTGCTTGTGCTCAGCGCCCTCGTATATGTAGAGGTTATTCATCAGAGAACGTCCCAGTATGCCTTTTGGAAGCATACCCTTTACAGCGTGACGGAGCATCTTCTCAACGCCACCATTCTTCTTACGCAGTTCAGCAGGAGTATTGAAACGCTGACCACCTGGGTAACCAGTGTAACGTGTGTAAACCTTATCGGTTTCTTTCTTACCTGTGAAGACTACCTTTTCTGCGTTAATTATAATAACATTGTCACCACAATCAACATGCGGAGTAAAGGTTGGCTTGTACTTACCACGAAGCAGCTTTGCCACTTTCGAAGCGAAACGTCCAACTACCTGATCAGTAGCATCAACAACGACCCACTCCTTCTTCGCTGTTTCCTTGTTGATGGAAATTGTCTTGTAACTTAAAGTGTTCATTCTTAAGTTTCTTTTAAAATTACTTTATTAATATACATTCTTCGGAGTTGGATTCACTAACCGTAGGCGCGGCCAAACGCCGTACTATTAACACCTTCTCCAATGGGTGGGGCTCTAAGTGTACCCCAGCGGTTTTCTCAAACCAAGAAACCAAGCGCCGGTAGTCTAGGTCGACGCAGTTTCGGGTTGCAAAGGTATAAAAAAATCCTCACATACAACGTGCGTATATGCGAGGAGGATACAACTTTTATGCTTTTTTAACAGTTTTGCTGCCTATTTCTTCTTTTCTTGCCTTTGTCTGACGGCTTCGAACATCAAAATTGCGGAAGAAACAGAAACGTTAAGGCTATCGAGTTTTCCACACATCGGAATGCGGATATGCCTGTCTGCAGCCTCACGCCATTGGGTTGTAAGACCTGTTGCCTCTGTTCCCATCACAATAGCTGTCGGGCGTTTCATGTCTGTATCATAATATAGTGACGAATCCTGCAACTGTGCGGTAAGTATCTGAATGCCTTTTTCTTTCAGCCAAGCAATACACTCCTCGCTTGTGCATGCTACAGTAGGAACAGTAAACGCTGCTCCTATAGAGGCCCTTACCAGATTAGGATTATACAAATCAGTCAGCGGGTCACAGATTATCACACCATCAACACCGGCAGCATCAGCAGAACGCAGTATAGCCCCCATATTTCCTGGCTTCTCGACAGACTCCAGCACTATGTACAAGGGGTTCTCCCCCATCCTATTTTCGAGGTCTTTCAACGTGTGCTGTCGGGTCTTCACAACGGCCACCATTCCTTCTGTCGAACCACGATAGGCTATCTTTTCATAGACCCTCGAAGAAACTTCTACAACCTCTATGCCATCAGTAGGGATATTCTTCAAGTCATCACCACATTTCTCGCAGTCGGCAAAGATAGTCTGCACCTCATAGCCAGCATTGATGCAATGGAGCAGTTCTCTTTGTCCTTCTACCACAAAGAGTCCCTCCTGCCGCCTGACAGCAGATTTCTGCTGCAACAGCAAGAGGTGCTTTATGCGTTCGTTCTGTAAAGAAGTAATCTCCAAGCCCCCTTTAAACTTTAAACTTTAAACTTTAAACTCTAAACTCTAAACTATCCCTATTCCCTGTTTGCTCTCTTTCTCTCCAGATGATCGAGGATAGCCTTTCTCATTCGAATGCTCTTAGGAGTACATTCCACGAGTTCATCCTCCTTGATGTATTCCAGACACTCCTCCAGCGACATTACAGTCTTAGGAATGATACGAGCCTTATCGTCAGAGCCTGAAGCACGCACATTCGTAAGCTGCTTTGCCTTTGTTACGTTTATGACAAGGTCTATCTCGTGAACATGCTCTCCTACTACCTGTCCGCCATAAACGTCCTCACCTGGGTCAATGAAGAACTTTCCTCTGTCCTGCAATTTGTCTATAGAGTATGCGTATGCATTACCTGTCTCCATTGCAATCAGCGAACCATTCTGGCGTCTCTCTATGTCACCCTTATATGGCTGATACTCCTTGAAGCGATGTGACATAATTGCCTCACCCTGTGATGCTGTCAGGATATTGGTTCTCAAACCTATCGTACCACGAGAAGGGATATCGAAATCAATATTCACTCTGTCGCCCTGGGTTTCCATTGAGGTCATCTCGCCCTTTCTGCGAGTTACCATATCAATCATCTTGCTTGCGAACTCCTCTGGCACATTGATATTCAGTTCCTCAACAGGTTCGCAGCGCACTCCGTCAATCTCCTTATATATTACCTGTGGCTGTCCCACCTGCAACTCATACCCTTCACGACGCATTGTCTCGATGAGCACAGAGAGGTGCAACACACCACGTCCGCTGACAATCCACTTATCTGTGCTGTCGCCAAACGGTTCTACACGAAGAGCCAGATTCTTTTCTATTTCCTTTTGCAGACGGTCATTGATGTGTCTTGACGTAACCAGCTTACCCTCCTTGCCGAAGAAAGGTGAGTCATTGATGGTAAACAGCATCGACATCGTAGGCTCATCAACAGAGATAGTAGGCAATGCCTCTGGGTTTTCTATGTCGCACAGAGTATCACCTATTTCAAAATGTGACAATCCTATAACGGCACAGATATCTCCAGAAGACACCTCTTCCGTAGCATGATGTCCCATGCCGTCAAAGGTATGCAATTCCTTAATCTTTGTCTTCTCCATACTGCCGTCGCGATGGGATATAGTTATCTGCATGCCAGCCTTCAGGGTTCCTCTGTGCACACGACCCACAGCAATACGGCCTGTATATGTAGAATAATCCAACGATGTTATCAGCATCTGCGGAGTACCCTCGAGTTTTTCAGGCGCAGGAATAACCTCCACAATCTTGTCGAGCAGATATTCGATGTTGTCAGTAGGCTTCTTATAGTCCTCAGACATCCATCCCTGCTTGGCAGAGCCATATACTACAGGGAAATCCAGCTGGTCTTCCGTAGCATTGAGGGCAAACATCAGGTCGAATACCATTTCATACACCTCTTCAGGACGGCAGTTTGGCTTATCCACCTTATTCACTACCACGATAGGCTTCAGTCCTATCTCCAGAGCCTTCTGCAGCACGAAACGAGTCTGTGGCATAGGACCCTCAAAAGCATCGACAAGCAGTATGCAGCCGTCTGCCATATTCAGCACACGCTCTACCTCACCGCCGAAATCAGAGTGTCCCGGGGTATCAATGATGTTAATCTTTGTGCCCTTCCAGTTGATAGACACATTTTTCGACAGAATCGTTATTCCGCGTTCGCGCTCAAGGTCGTTGGCGTCCAACACCTGGTCGGAGTTATTCTGTCCGTCACGGAACAGCTTACCAGCAAGCATCATCTTGTCAACAAGAGTCGTCTTGCCATGATCTACATGGGCAATGATAGCAATATTTCTGATACTTGCCAAGCCGTTTGATTGGGTATTATTGGTATCCATAGTTAATTCAATCCTATTTTTTAGTAACAGGCTGCAAAATTAACACTTTTTTTTCGAATACACAAATATATTTTATTTTCTCGTTTGTGACAATTAGGACAAATGACAGTCGATTTTTATGCTGTTTGGAGACCTTCAAAAATACTAAACTACTGATAATCAATAACATAATAAAAAATATATAATATATTTTATAGTTATTATAGTATTTTTTTATTCAATTTTATTATAAAAGAATATTAACATATAACACTTATGATATATAATAATGTATATATGTAGTTGTTTTTTACAGTAAATTGTGAGGTGCGGAGCGAGGTTTTCATCCGGAGAAGCGTTCGAGCCGAGTGTAAAAAATTAATTGTCCAATTGTCACAATTGTCACAATTAGGGCGAAAATTTGTTCCCCCTCGGAGAAAAAAATTTTTCCTTAAGGAGCGCAAAAAGATACGAATTCAGTCATCTGAAAGGGCGTTAAAATTCCCTATCAAACTGCCTGAAACGAGGCCAAACGCGGCAGTTTTGATACTCAAATCGCCACAAATCAGCATATGATCAAGTTGAATTCATTGGCATGAACACATAGCAAAAGAGCAAATAAAACGTTAAAAAAAGATAAAAGCAACATACACTTCAGGCATGAGGAAACTAATTCAAATTAAAATTTGTACCTTTGGCGAAGATTTCGCGCTACGCGATATATGGTAGTTTCTTTACTAACTAAAAAACATAGTCTACTAATGAAAAATCTTAAAACATTCATGGCATGCGCTGCCTTTGCAGCTTTAGCCTCAGCTTGTTGTGACAAGAGTTGTCAAACATCACAGTTAAAGTCAGGTCTCGATCCTGCAGCATTCGACACAACCATCAACGGAAAGCAAGTAAAGCTTTACACCCTTACCAACGCAAATGGTATGGAAGTATGTATCACCAACTATGGTGGCCGTGTAGTATCGCTGGTAGTTCCTGACAAGGACGGTAAGCCAACAGACGTTGTTCTGGGCTATGACAACATTGCACAGTATGCTGACACACTGAACTCTCCAAGTGACTACGGTTCTTCTGTAGGTCGTTATGCAAACCGTATCAATGGTGGTAAGTTCACCCTCAACGGCACAGAATACCAGCTGAAGCAGAATGACGGTGCTAACTGTCTGCATGGCGGTGGCACATCAGGATGGATGAACCAAGTGTATGATGCAGAACAGGTAGATAGCTCTACCCTGAAACTGACTATCAAAGCACAGGATGGCGAAAACGGATTCCCAGGCAATGTAACAGCCGTTACTACCTACAAGGTAACAGAGGACAACACTCTCGACATCACTTGGGAGGCTACTACAGATAAGGAAACTATCATCAACCAGACAAACCACAACTACTACAACCTGAACGGAAAATTCGATGAGGTTGGAACAGACATGGAACTGTATCTGAATGCTGACAATTTCACTCCTTCAGATGCTAACTATATCCCAACAGGCGAGATTAAGCCTGTTAAGGACACTCCTTTCGACTTTACTACTCCTCACCCTGTCAAGGACGCTATCGGTGCTGACTTTGACCAGGTTAAGAATGCCAACGGTGGTATCGACCACAACTTCTGCCTGAACACATACAAGGACGGCAAGGGAGACGATACACAGGTATGTGCTTCTCTGTACTCTCCAAAGACAGGTATCTTCATGGAGATGTACACCAACGAACCAGGTGTACAGTGCTATACAGGCAACTTCCAGGGCATCGGCAAGGAGCCAAACATTGCTCACAAGGGCGGTAAATACCCACAATATGTAAGCGTATGTCTGGAGAGCCAGAAATATCCTGACTCACCAAACAAGAAGGATTGGGTACAGCCAACACTGAAGCCAGGTGAGAAATATTACAGCCACGCTGCTTATAAGTTCTCTATCAAATAAGTCTGGCTTAAACATTTGAATACAAACAAATTAAAAACATAAAACTAAAAAGAAAAAATGGACAAAATCCTTCAAGCCTTGAGTAACAATGGATTCGCAACCATTGATTACCTCGTATTTATTGCTTACATTATTATCCTCGTCAGCCTCGGTATCTTCCTGAGCCGCGGCAAGAAGGGCGAGGAAAAGTCTTCTACCGACTACTTCCTTGCAGGTAACACCCTGACTTGGTGGGCTGTCGGTGCTTCACTGATTGCTGCGAACATTTCTGCTGAGCAGTTTATCGGTATGTCAGGCTCTGCCTTCAACAGCGGTATCGCAATGGCTGCATACGAGTTGATGGCTGCTGCGACACTGATTATCGTAGGTAAGTTCCTGCTGCCTCTGATGATTGAGAAGAAAGTGTTTACCATTCCACAGTTCCTGCGCGACCGCTACAACGAAGGCGTAGGTCTGAGTTTCTCTATCTTCTGGCTGTTCCTGTATGTCTTCATCAACCTGACATCAGTAGCATGGCTCGGTGCTCTTGCTATCCAGCAGATTCTGGGTCTGCCAACAGATATGTATATGAATCTCGGCGGTATGCAGGTGGATGCAGTTCGTATGACAATCATCCTCATCCTGTTCCTCATTGCCGGTCTGTATTCTATCTATGGAGGTCTGGCTTCTGTAGCATGGACAGACGTTATGCAGGTAACATTCCTCGTAGGTGGTGGTCTCATTACTGCTTATGCTGCACTTAGCGTAATCGGTAGCGAACTGAACATTGATGGCGGTGCATTCGGTGCATTCTCTGAGATATACTCACATCTCGCAAGCATACCAGGCGACAAGCACTTCAACCTCGTGGTAACACGAAATATGGAAATGTATGAGAACATCTATGATGACCCATACTTCGACATTCCTGGTATCGTTGTTGTTGTTGGTGCTCTGTGGCTTACAAACCTCGGCTACTGGGGCTTCAACCAGTACATCATTCAGAAGGGTCTGGCTGCTAAGTCTCTCGACGAAGCAAAGAAGGGTATGATATTCGCTGCTTTCCTGAAGATTCTCATCCCATTCATCGTATGTATCCCAGGTGTATGTGCATTCTATATCATGAACGGTACCTACAATGGTCAGCCAGTATTCGACCAGCTCACACTGTTTGGTTCCATCGAGCGTTCTGACGATGCATATCCATACCTCATCCGTAACTTCACTCCGGTATTCGTTAAGGGTCTCAGCTTCGCTGCTCTTGCTGCTGCTGTTATCTCTTCTTTGGCTTCTATGTTCAACAGTACTTCTACTATCTTCACAATGGATATCTACAAGCACTATATTGACAGAGGCGCATCTGAGAAGAAACTCGTTAACGTAGGTCGTATCACATCTCTCTGTGCTCTGATTATGGCTCTTATTGCAGTATATCCTATCATGGGTGGTGCTGACCAGGCATTCCAGGTTATTCAGGAGTATTCAGGCTTCGTATATCCAGGTATCGTAGTTATCTTCGGTCTGGGTCTGCTTTGGAAGCGTGCGAGCGGTACTGCTGCTGTTGTTGCAGCTATCGGTACATTCGCATTCTCTATCTTCTTCAAGTTCGCTCTGCCTGACGTACCATTCCTGCTCCGTATGGGATATGTATTCATCTGCCTTGTAATTCTGTTCTTCGGTATCTCACTGAGTTCAAAGAACACCAAGCCAGCAGAAGTACTTCCAGAGAAGACAAAGCGTACTCTCTTCAAGTGGGCTCACGTTGCACTGGGTGCTGCTGTTACATGCGTAGTACTGGGCTGTCTTACATTCTACATCAAGGAGTGTCAGCTCCTCGGCTTCGAAGCATTCTTCTTCCTCGCTGCTATGATGTTCTCTATCTACCTGTATCTGTACAACAATGCTAAGGACACCGTAGAGGATGTTAAGAGCATCGGCGTTGACGTAGCAATATTCAAGACCAACACAGCATTCAACCTTGGTGCTGCTGGCGTAGTTATCATTCTTGTTATACTTTACGGAATACTCTGGTAATATCATGTTAGAAGAACTGAAACAGAAAGTCTTTAAGGCTAATCTCGACCTTGTAAAGCAGGGTCTCGTAATATTCACTTGGGGCAATGTCTCTGGCATTGACCGCGAAAAGGGACTTGTAGTAATAAAGCCTTCAGGCGTGTCATATGACGAAATGAAGGCAGAAGATATGGTTGTAGTAGATTTAAATACCGGAAAGGTGGTCGAGGGCAACCTCAACCCCTCATCCGACACTCCTACACACCTTGTTCTCTACAAGGCGTTCCCTAACATTCAGGGAGTAGTACACACCCACTCTACCTATGCTACAGCATTCGCACAGGCAGGACAGGATATCCCTAATATCGGCACAACACATGCTGACTATTTCTACAAGGCTATCCCATGCACGCGCGATATGACTAAGGAGGAAGTAGAAGGTCAGTACGAGTTGGAAACAGGTAATGTTATCGTGGATGAGATACTGAACATCCGCAAGATAAATCCTGACCACACTCCTGCTGTATTGGTAAAGAATCACGGCCCATTCTCTTGGGGCACATCACCAGACAATGCAGTATATAATGCAAAGGTAATGGAGCAGTGTGCAAAGATGGCATTCATCAGTTTCTCAGTTAACCCACTGACTACAATGAATCCTCTGCTCGTAGAGAAACACTACAACCGCAAGCATGGTCCTAACGCCTACTATGGCCAGCCAGGACAGAAACATTAATTATAAAGTTTAAAGTTTATAGTTTAAAGTTTAAAGATAATAGTTTATAGATAAAAGTTTAATAATCAAAAAACTATGGCAACATTTGATAAATTAGAGCTCTGGTGGATTACTGGAGCACAGTTACTCTACGGAGGCGAGACAGTAAAAATCGTTGACGGCCACTCAAAGGAGATGGTTGAAGGACTTAACAGCGGCGGTTTGATTCCTATAAAGGTAGTATATAAAGGTACAGCAAACTCTTCTCAGGAAGTAGAGAAGATAATGCTGGAGGCTAACAATGCTCCACAGTGTGCCGGCGTCATCACATGGATGCACACCTTCTCACCTGCTAAGATGTGGATAAAGGGTCTGCAGCGCCTCAACAAGCCTATGCTGCACTTCCACACACAGTATAATGCAGAAATTCCTTGGGACACAATGGATATGGACTTCATGAACCTTAACCAGAGTGCTCATGGTGACATCGAGTTTGGACACATCTGTACACGCATGCGCGTACCTCGTAAAGTAGTAGTAGGCTACTGGAAGAGCAAAGAGGCTCAGGAGAAGATTGCTATCTGGGCACGTGTGGCTGCTGCTGTGGCTGATGCTCATGATGTTCGCTGCCTGATGTTCGGTATGAACATGAACAACGTTGCTGTTACTGACGGTGACCGCGTAGAGTTCGAACAGCGTCTCGGATACCACGTTGACTACTACCCTGTTTCTTCTCTTATGGATTACTTCAAGAGAGTTACTGATGCAGAGGTTGACGCTCTCGTAGAGGAATATAAGAAAGAATACACCATAAAGATTGACGAGTCTGGTGAAGAGGTATATTGGGAGAAGGTAAGAAATGCTGCGAAGGCAGAAATAGCTCTCCGTCGCGTACTGAAGGACGAGGGTGCTACAGCATTCACAACAAACTTCGACGACCTTGGCGACGCTGACATCGACGATCCAAACTTCTGCGGCTTTGACCAGATTCCTGGTCTCGCTTCACAGCGTCTTATGGCTGAGGGTATCGGCTTCGGTGCTGAAGGCGACTGGAAGACATCATGTCTCTATCGCTCTCTGTGGGTAATGAATCAGGGTCTTGCAAAGGGATGTTCATTCCTTGAGGACTACACCCTGAACTTTGCTGCTGACTGCACATCAAGCCTGCAAAGCCACATGCTTGAGGTTTGCCCTCTTATCGCAACAGACAAGCCAAAGTTGGAGGTTCACTTCCTCGGCATCGGCATCCGCAAGCAACAGACAGCACGTCTGGTATTCACCTCTAAGACAGGGCCTGGCATCAAGGCTACTATCGTTGACCTCGGCAACCGCTTCCGCCTCATCACAAGCGAAGTAGAGTGTATCGAGCCAAAGCCAATGCCAAAGTTGCCTGTAGCATCTGCTTTGTGGGTACCACAGCCAACATTCGAGATTGGCGCAGGAGCATGGATTCTTGCCGGTGGAACACACCACAGTGCTTTCTCTTACGACATCACAGCAGAATACTGGGAGGATTTCGCAGAGATGACAGGCATAGAATTCATCAACATCGACAAGAACACCACTACATGCGGCTTCAAGCAGCAGCTGCGTAACAACGAGGTGTACTATATGTTGAATAAAGCACTTAAGTAATTCATAATTCATAATTCACAATTCATAATTATGAGTGCAAAAGAAACCATACAGGCAGGTAAAGCCATTCTCGGTATCGAGTTCGGCTCTACCCGCATCAAGGCTGTTCTCATCGATGAAGAGAACAATCCTATAGCACAGGGCAGCCACGAGTGGGAAAATCAACTGGTGGATGGTCTTTGGACATACTCAACAGAAGCAATCTGGTATGGTCTTGAAGACTGTTATGCTGACCTGCGTAAGAATGTAAGAGCACAGTATGACTGCGAAATAGAGATTCTGGCTTCTATCGGCATCTCTGCCATGATGCACGGATATATGGCATTCGGTCCTAACGGCGTAGCATCAAAAGGAGCTCCTGTGGGCGAAGAGGAAAAGATTCTTGTTCCTTTCCGCACATGGCGTAACACCAACACAGGCGCTGCTGCAGCAAAGCTTTCAGAACTATTTAATTACAACATCCCTCTGCGTTGGAGTATCTCACACTTGTACCAGTGCATACTGGACAACGAGGAGCACGTAAAGGATATTACTTATCTCACCACATTGGCTGGCTACATCCATTGGCGTCTGACAGGTAAGAAATGTCTCGGCATAGGTGATGCTTCTGGTATGATTCCTGTAGATCCTGAGACAAAGAACTACAACGCTGAGATGGTGAAGAAGTTCAATGACCTCGTTGCTGACAAGGGATACCCTTGGAAGTTGGAAAACATTCTCCCAGAGTGCATCGTTGCTGGTCATCCAGCAGGCTTCCTCACAGAACATGGTGCAAAGCGTCTTGACATTTCAGGCCACCTGAAGCCAGGCTGTCCACTATGTCCTCCAGAAGGTGATGCCGGAACAGGAATGGTTGCTACCAATGCTGTAAAACAGCGCACTGGTAACGTTTCTGCGGGTACTTCAAGTTTCTCAATGATTGTACTTGAGAAAGACCTCTCTATGCCTTCTGAGATGATTGATATGGTGACAACACCAGACGGCTCTCTCGTGGCTATGGTACACTGTAACAACTGTACCTCTGACATTAATGCGTGGGTAAAACTGTTCAAGGAGTATCAGGAACTGCTTGGCGTACCTGTTGATATGAATGAGGTTTATGGCAAGCTCTACAACAACGCCCTCAAGGGTGATGCTGACTGCGGTGGAGTATTGGCATACAACTATATCTCCGGCGAGCCTGTAACAGGTTTGCAGGAAGGCCGTCCACTCGTTGTGCGCTCTCCTAACGACAAGTTCAACCTTGCTAACTTCATACGTTCTAACCTTTATGCTACCGTTACCGTACTGAAACTTGGTAACGATATTCTCTTCAAAGAAGAGAAAGTGAAGGTAGATAGGATTACCGGTCACGGAGGTCTGTTCAAGACAAAGGGTGTCGGACAGCGTATTTTGGCAGCAGCACTCAACTCCCCAATCTCTGTTATGGAGACAGCAGGAGAAGGTGGTGCCTGGGGTATTGCCCTCCTCGCAGGATATGTTGTAAACAACAAGGAGAACCTCAATCTTGCTGACTATCTCGAGAAAGTAGTCTTTGGCGGCAATACAGGTGAGGAAATAGCTCCTACCCCAGAAGAAGTGGAAGGCTTCAATAAATATATAGAGGTGTATAAAGCAGGTCTTGCAATAGAGCAGGCAGCAGTTAATAACAAGAAATAAATTTTTATAAGCTATGAACGATATTAAAGTATTAAATCACGCAGCCGACAATATTCGTATCCTTGCAGCTGCAGCAGTAGAAAAGGCAAAGTCTGGTCACCCTGGTGGTGCTATGGGCGGTGCTGACTTCATCAATGTTCTTTATTCTGAGTATCTCACCTACGACCCAAAGAATCCTGAGTGGGTTGGCCGTGACCGTTTCTTCCTTGATCCGGGCCACATGGCACCAATGCTCTATTCTCAGTTGTGTCTGGCTGGTAAGTTTACTCTCGATGAGTTGGCACAGCTGCGTCAGTGGGGTTCTCCTACTACTGGACACCCAGAATTTGAAATAGCACGCGGCATTGAGAACACATCCGGTCCTCTCGGTCAGGGTCATGTTTTCGCTATCGGTGCTGCTATCGCAGCAAAGTTCCTTGCTGCACACACAGGCAACCCAACATTTGCTAAGGAGACAATCTATGCATACATCTCTGATGGTGGTATCGAAGAAGAAATCTCTCAGGGTGGTGCTCGCGTAGCATCTGTCCTCGGACTTGATAACCTCGTAATGTTCTACGACTCTAATGACATCCAGCTCTCTACAGAGACAAAGAATGTCATGAATGAGGATACAGCTGCAAAATATCGTGCTCTCGGTTGGGAAGTTATCGAAATCAACGGTAACGACGCTGCCCAGATTCGCAAGGCTATTGAGCAGGCAAAGGCTGTCAAAGGCAAGCCAACCCTCATCATCGGTAAGTGTATCATGGGTAAGGGTGCCCTGAAGGACGACGGTTCTTCATACGAGGCAAACTGCAAGACTCACGGTGCACCTCTTGGTGGTGATGCATTCAAGAATACCGTTAAGAATCTTGGTGGTGACCCAGAGAATCCATTCCAGATTTTCGACGATGTTAAGGAGCTCTACGCTAATCGTGCTAAGGAGTTGGAAGGCATCTGTGCTGAGCGTTATGCAGAAGAGAAGGCATGGGCAGCAGCAAATCCAGAGAAGGCAGCACAGCAGGCTGACTGGTTTGCTGGCAAGGCACCAAAGATTGACTGGTCAAAGGTACAGCAGAAGCCTAATGATGCTACACGTTCTGCATCAGCAGCATGTCTGTCAGCCCTTGCAGAGCAGGTTCCTAATATGATTTGTGCTTCTGCAGACCTTTCTAACTCTGATAAGACAGACGGCTTCCTGAAGAAGACTCACGACCTCACTAAGGACGACTTCTCTGGAGCATTCTTCCAGGCAGGTGTTGCTGAGCTCACTATGGCATGCTGCTGTATCGGTATGGCTCTGCATGGTGGTGTTATCCCTGCTTGCGGAACATTCTTTGTATTCTCTGACTACATGAAGCCAGCTGTTCGTATGGCAGCCCTCATGCAACTCCCTGTTAAGTTCATTTGGACCCACGATGCATTCCGCGTTGGTGAGGATGGTCCTACACACGAGCCAGTAGAGCAGGAGGCACAGATTCGTCTGATGGAGAAACTGCAGAACCATGCAGGCAAGAATTCTGTTCTCGTACTCCGTCCTGCAGAGGCTAAGGAGACAACCGTAGCATGGGCTATGGCAATGGAGAATACTGATACTCCTACAGCTCTTATCTTCTCTCGTCAGAATATCAACGACCTCCCAGAAGGCAACAACTATGAGGGTGCTCGTAAGGGTGCTTACATCGTTGCCGGTTCTGATGAAAATCCAGACGTTGTTTGTGTAGCATCAGGTTCTGAAGTTTCTACCCTCATCAGTGGTGCTGAACTGCTTCGCAAGGATGGCATCAAGGTACGTGTTGTCAGCGTTCCTTCTGAGGGACTCTTCCGCACACAGCCTATTGAGTACCAGCAGAGTGTCGTTCCTGCAGGAGCAAAGGTATTCGGTATGACAGCAGGTCTGCCTGTTAACCTCCAGGGCTTCCTCATCGGTGCAGATCCAAAGTCAAAGATTTGGGGTCTGAACAGCTTCGGTTTCTCTGCTCCTTACAAGGTTCTGGACGAGAAGCTCGGCTACACAGCAGAGAATGTATATAACCAAGTTAAGTCAATGCTTTAATAATGCATAATTCATAATTCATAATGCATAATTCATAATTATGGCAGCAAGTAAAATCATAGGAGTAGCCAGCGACCACGCAGGCTTTCCACTAAAGCAATTCGTTCTCCAATATCTTGAGGAGAAAGGTATCGAATACAAAGACTTCGGAACATACAGCGACCGTTCTTGTGACTATCCGGACTTCGCTCACCCTCTGGCAGAGGATATCGAGGCTGGTGTAGTAGGATGTGGCATCGGCATCTGTGGTTCTGGCGAAGGCATGGCAATGACTCTCAACAAGCACCACGGTGTGCGTGCAGGTCTTTGCTGGAATGTTGAGATAGCTCATCTCATACGCCAGCACAACAATGCCAACTGTCTCGTGCTGCCAGGACGCTTCATTACCAATAAAGAAGCAGCAGCAATCATTGATGAATACCTCAAGACTCCATTCGAGGCCGGAAGACATCAATTGCGCATTGACAAGATGTAATAAAAACACTTTCTAAGATAAAAAGCACGGTGCAAAATGCATCGTGCTTTTTGTATGTTCATAGCAAGGGGATGTAAACGCACAAAATCCGTCAAAATTACACCAAATAAAAAAAAAAAAAACTTTTTTCTTGGAAGTAACTTATTTTTTTTTAACTTTGCACCCAAAGAATAATATTAAACCTAATTTTTACCATTATGAAACAAAGACTTTTACTAACCATCATCGTACTTCTGGCGATAGCGCTGAAGTCACAGGCAGGCATAGTGATAACGGAGCAGGTTGTCGACCTTCAACAGCAGAATATCAAGATAGTTGGCGAAAATGCTGACAACAATTTCCGCTACACTATCAACAACTACGAATGGGCTGACCGCGGACCGCAGTTTCAACTCGTTATTGACCCGATAGACAATACGAAGTCTGCACAGTTCACAAGCTCCGACCTCACGGACCAAAACTATTGGGAGCCACTGTTCCGTCGTATTACGAAGGAAATGACCGGACAGGAAATGGAAGCGCAGCACAACATAAAGAAACTCTTTGTAAAGAATGTGGCGCTTTTGAATAATCAGTTCTTCGACTACGAAGACAACGGTTATATTCAGATTGAATCTTCAGGCGACTTTACCATTCCCGACGGTTGTTTCAGCGAAGATACACATTTGAAAACTTTCGTCTGCAATGTAGCTGGCACACTGACTCTGGGTTCAAATGTTGTAAGCATCTATCCCGGATTCACAGTGAAGGTATATACCGCACAGAGTGCCGACGCATGGAAGTTATATATGGTGAACAATGGAGCAGACTTCATTGTGGACGATGGCCAGGTCGTTTATGACCGGAAGATTATCGGCATTGCCGTACAGACAACCGTCAACAAAGACAACAAGACAACCCCACTGCCAAACGAAAGTGGCAGCATCGGCTACATTGAGAAGTCTCCAACCACATTCCTGATAAACAGTTTCACTGCAACCACTGCGGAAGACGTCACAGAGCTCTTCATGGACTATCGCGTCTATCCGGCAATTCAAGGAAGTCAGCTGCCTAACTGGAAACAGGTTTATGCCACCAACAAAGGCAAGGGAGTATGGGAATTCTCAGGCCCAGCCATCGACATCCTTTCAGGTTTGCAGAGTAATACGAGATACTGCTTGGAGTTCTCCTTCAGCACCAATCCTATCAGCGACAAAGAAGGCCGTGCACACTATCCTACCGACGGAAAGACAATGTCAGTTACTTTCACTACCAGCAGTGGCGGTGGTGGCATCCGCGGCGACCTGAACGGCGACGGCGTCATCGACATGTCAGACGTGATGTTCCTTGTGAACAGAATTCTCAACGGCAAGTTCCCTGACGAGAAATGACCCTTTAAAAAACCTCTCCCCGCGTGGGAGGGGGATGTAAACGCACGAAATTCGTAAAATTACACCAAATATAAAAAAAAAACACTTTTTTCTTGGAAGTTACTATTTTTTTACTTAACTTTGCACCCAAAGAATAATATTAAACCTAATTTTTACCGTTATGAAAAAACTTTTCACTCTAATTGGAACAGTCCTCTTGAGCGTTGGTGTTAATGCACAGACGACACTGAAAGTTGAGTCATTCAGAATGGGTATTGGTGAACACAAAACCATTACACTCGACTTGGACAATTCAGACCTTGCAGATGCGGCAGCTTTCTGTTGTGACATCGTATTGCCTGAAGGTGTGGAAGTCATGAAAGATATTGAAGGCGCTTATATGTTCAGTGTCAGCAACAAAGATAGCAGATCCACATCATCTGAATTATTTATTGCCAGTGCCCTGCAGGAAGGCGGTGCCGTAAGAGTAGTTTGCTTCCCCAAGGACGCAAAGGCTTTCGTTGGCGAAACCGGTGCAATTCTAAATATTCCGCTAGTAGCATCTAAGGAACTTACCAAAGGCACTGTAGAAGTAAGCGTAGCAAGTCAGGAAATAACCAACACTACTGGTTTGAGCACCGTTAAACCGGAAGCTTCAATTGCTGACCTGATTGCATTCCTTCGTGGCGATGTTAATAATGATGACGAAATCAACGTAGGTGACTTGGTATGCGTAAGTAACTTCATGGCAGGCGATGAGACTGTTGCTAAGGTTGATGCCGACACAAACGAAGACCAGGAGGTTAACGTAGGTGATATGGTTGTAATCACAAATATAATGTCTGGTAACTAATAATACATTACTGCAGCAAATTAGTTGATATTGCCAAACTTTATATTACAAAAAATAAAAATAAGCCCTGAAAGTAACGCAAAAGCTTTCAGGGTTTATTAATTTATGTAATAAATCCCCCACAAATTATTAAACATATTTAGTTTTTTTCATTTAAGGTTGCATTATTCAAAACTATTTAGTACCTTTGCAGGCGAAATAATAGGGAGAGGAGCAGTTTTAAAAAAGAACAAAAATAGAATATGTTGATAAATTGTCCTGAATGCAATCATCAAGTTAGTGACAAGGCTGCCACCTGTCCCAATTGTGGAATAAAGATTGCCGGCAACCCAGACATTACTAACTCTAATACCCCCAAGCACCGTAAATCAGACACGAAATCTTCTGGGAATGGTAAAAACAAATCTACTCGCTGGGCAATTATATTCTTCATTGTTCTAACCCTTGTTTTTGCTGCAGCTGTAGGTTCTTATTACCTACACACCCAAATGCAGAAGCAAGATGAGGAAGCAGCCTTCCAACAAGCCGTTGAAAGCAATAATGCAGACGAGTTGCAACGTTATCTGGCACATTATGGTGCAGCACCACAGATACATCGTGACTCCGTAAAGGCAATGCTGCAACATATGCGTGATGCAGAACGCAACAAGGAAGAGCAGGAGCAATTGGATGCAATAGATTCTATCGACTATGCTTTGGCATGTAAGATAAATACCATTGATGCTTACGAGAAATATTTGCAGGAGCACCCAAAGAGTAAGCGAATAGCAGAAGTTAAAGAACGCATTCTTAAACTTGCTAGCAACAATGCGACGGAAGAGGAAGTAGATTTTGCCCGCAGTGTTTGTAGGCGTTTCTTCCAATCTATCAATGCCCATGATACTGACCAGTTGCTATCAACAGTACCGACTACAATGACGAGATTCTTGAACCGTGTTGGGGCTACAAACAGCGATGTGGTAACATTCATGGAGAAACTATACAAGCCCGACGTTAACAACCTGAATTTCCGCATCATGGAGCCATTTACCGCTAAGCATGCTACAGACGAAGGGGGCTCAGAGGTATTACGGGCACAATTTACCGTCACGCTAAGTATAGATCGCGAAGACCTTACCAAGGAACGCTTTTCAACATATAACGTAACAGCCGATATCACTCCCGATGGGCTGATATCAAGATTTAACCTCAAGAAGGTAGTGGCACAAGCTACCGAATATTCTGAATAACAACGATACCAATGATTCGCTGGGATATAGAACAATATAGTGCAGAACAATATCGTCAGGCATGGGAATTGAGCAAGAAACTCAACATGTCTGAAATACTTACTATGCAATTGGTGCGTCACGGCATCACTACAGAATCTAATGCTAAATTATTCTTCCGCCCACAGTTGCCAGACCTCATCAATCCTTTCCGCATGAAGGATATGGATATTGCCGTTGACAGACTTAATGATGCCATTGGTCGCAAGGAGCATATCATGGTGTATGGCGATTACGATGTTGACGGAGTTACGGCTGTAACATTGGTATATAAATTCCTGCTGCAATACTACAGCAATTTGGAATACTACATCCCCAATCGCTATGACGAAGGTTATGGTGTCAGCAAAAAGGGCATCGACTACGCAAAGCAACGTGGTGTTACCCTCATCATCATCCTCGACTGCGGCATAAAGGCACACGAAGAGATTGCGTATGCACGCAGCCTTGGCATTGACTTCATCATCTGCGACCACCACTTCCCTGATACTGATGATAAAGGTGACGATATTCTGCCCCCAGCTGTTGCTATTCTTAATCCTAAACAGCAGGCAGACACTTATCCTTTCAAGCACCTCTGCGGATGTGGAATAGGATTTAAGTTCATGCAAGGATTTGCAAAAAATAATGGCATACCATTCTCCAAACTCATTCCCCTACTCGACCTCTGCGTCATTTCCATTGCTTCAGACCTTGTCAACATAACTGACGAGAATCGCATTCTTGCCTATCATGGTCTTAAGCAACTTAATCTCAAGCCTTCTACCGGTATACAAGCTATCATTGAAACCTGTGGCCTCAGTGAGCAGGAAATCACTATGAACGACATTGTCTTCAAGATAGGTCCCCGCATCAACGCCTCTGGCCGTATGGAGAATGGTCAGTTGGCTGTCAACCTGCTCGTAGAGAAAAATCTCGACAAGGCATTAGGACTTGCAAAAGAGATTGACGAATACAATGACCAACGTCGCGAGGCTGATAAACAGATGACAGAAGAAGCCAATGAACTCGTTCACGCTTTGCTTGATAAAGAAGACTCCAAACTATGGGCTTCTGAAACCCCATTGAGCATCGTTGTTTACGATGAGACATGGAAGAAAGGAATTTTAGGAATCGTAGCAACACGTTTGTCAGAAGATTATTTCCGTCCTACCATCGTCTTTACCCGCGAAGGCGACTATGCTGTCGGTTCTGCACGATCTGTTGCCGGCTTTGATATATATGCAGCAATACGTAGCTGCCGCGAGTTACTCGTCAACTTCGGAGGACACACCTATGCCTGTGGACTTACCATCCGTTGGTCTGATATAGAACGCTTTAAGACAAATTTTGAGAAATATGTTGCAGGGCATATCTCGCCAACACAGACAGAGCCGGCAATAAGAATCGATGCTGTGATAAACTTCTCAGATATAAACAGAAGACTGCTCCACGACCTGAAGCGTTTCTCTCCTTTCGGCCCAGGAAATATGAAACCCCACTTCATGACGAAGGAGGTTTACGACTTTGGCACCTCAAAGGTGGTAGGTCGCACACAGAAGCACGTAAAGATGGAACTGGTTGACTCCAAATCACCAACAGTGGTCAATGGTATTGCCTTCGGACAAGCTCCTCTGGTAAAGCAGATAAAGTCAAAGCAGGCATTCGATATAGCATATACTATAGAGGAAAACCAGTACAAGAAGGGATTTGTACAATTACAGATAGATGACATACACTTCCATACTGAAGGATAACTTTGGCTATGACTCCTTCCGCTTTATACAAGAAGACATCATCAACAGTATCGGAAGCGGTCATGACACCATAGGGCTGATGCCCACAGGAGGTGGAAAAAGTATCACCTTCCAGGTACCAGCACTCGCTATGGACGGAACGTGTATCGTCATTTCTCCACTGATAGCGCTTATGCAAGATCAGGTGGAGCATCTTAAGAAACGTGGCATCAAGGCCGAGGCAATATATACTGGCAAAAGCCGTGATGAGATTCAAAGAATATTGGACAATGCAGTCTTCGGAGCTATAAAATTTCTGTATGTCTCTCCTGAACGACTTGCGTCATCGCTCTTTCTGGCAAAGCTGCGCAATATAAAAGTTTCATTCATTGTCGTTGACGAGGCACACTGCATATCCCAATGGGGACACGAATTCCGTCCTGCTTATCTGCACATCAAGGACATCCGTCAAGAACTTCCCGACTGCCCCGTCCTCGCACTTACTGCCACAGCTACAACAGAAGTAATCGAAGACATCAAGAGTGAGCTCAGCAGACCTGGGAAGGAAGCCGACGAAGAAACGTTCAACATCTTCAGCATGTCCTTCCGGCGTCCCAATCTGCGTTATGTCGTAAGGCATACCAATGACAAAATCGGACAGATACTGAAGATTCTCGAGTCTGTAGAAGGTTCTGCCATCATATACACCCGCAGTCGGGAAAAGACGAAAGAGCTATCCAAAGAACTAGAAGCATTGGGCATTAAGTCAACGTACTATCATGCCGGCCTTGACTTCAGTGTGAAGCAGAAGCATCAACAACTGTGGCAGGACAACACCATCCGCGTGATGGTAGCCACGAATGCCTTCGGAATGGGTATCGACAAACCCGATGTCAGAATCGTGATTCATGCCGATGTGCCCGACTCTCTTGAGGCTTACTATCAGGAAGCAGGGCGTGCAGGCCGCGACGGGATGTTGTCTTATGCTGTATTGCTATACGATAAACGCGACAAAACACAGTTGGTGACCCACCTCAATGAGCAGTATCCTGAAAAGGATTATATACGGAATGTGTACGACAAGCTGGCTTACTTCTTTCAGTTGGCAGTAGAAGATGGCATGGGAGCCACTTACATCTTTGATGAGGAGCAGTTCTGCGTAAATTACCATTTATGGCCTGCCACCCTTCACGGAGCGCTCCACATACTGCAGAATGCCGGCTACATAGAATACGACGGAGCACACAACGAAAGAGCCCGCGTCATAATGAACATCTCACGCCATGAGCTCAATGATATCCAAGGGCTTTCAAAAACTGAAGAAGAAGTACTGACACGCCTGCTGAGGTATTATGGCACACTCTTTTCCGACTTTACATTCATTGACGAAATGGCAATAGGCAGACGTCTGGGAATGGACGACTCACAGTTGCATGTGGCCCTGAAGAGTCTGGCACAGAGAAAGATTATACGTTACGCTCCAGCGAGAACGATACCGATAATATACTATCCACAACAGAGATACCTCTCAGAAGACCTTCGATTTCCCAAGAGCATCTATGAAGACCTGAAGGAGAAAGCCGAAAAGCGTATCGGCAGCGTGCTGGATTATATAGAAACAGAGAAAAATAACGAAGAAGTCTTACTAAGATACTTCGGTGAGAAATATAAAGAATAGATATGGCACCTTTTGCTTTTCCTTTGCAATTCAACTTCCTTGATATTATCATCAAGGGTATGATAATAGGCATCGTATGTTCCGCCCCTATGGGTCCTGTCGGCATACTGTGTGTGCAGCGCACCCTAAACAAGGGTCGTTGGTTCGGCTTTGTAACAGGCCTGGGAGCTACTCTCAGCGACATTATCTATGCCCTATTGACAGGTTTCGGCATGAGCTTCGCAATGGAATTGATAGACAATCCACAAAACAAATTTTTCCTGCAGATATTTGGTTCTGTGCTGCTCTTTATCTTCGGCTTATACTGTTTCAAGAGCGACCCTCGCAAAAAGGTCCATCAGGGCAAGGGTATCAAAGGTTCGCTGACACATAACTTCGTGACAGCCTTTATCGTCACATTCTCCAACCCACTTATCATCTTCCTTTTTCTCGCCACATTCGCACAGTTTGCGTTTGTCGTTCCCGACCATCCTCTTGAGATGTCTCTGGGATATCTCTCTATTGCCGGAGGAGCCCTGCTGTGGTGGTATGGCCTTACATGGATGATTGATAAGGTGCGCGAATTTTTCTCTCTCGACGCAATAAAGATTATTAACAGGATAATAGGTACCATCGTTATGGTATTCTCGTTTGCCGTTTTCATGGGTACCGCATTCAACTTATTCTCTATTTTTACACTATGACAATTTCCCAACAATTGCGAAAAGATAACATCGTAGGCTACCTGCTGTATATGTGGCAGGTGGAAGACACTATCCGTGCCTACCAATGCGACCTTTCTGCCATCAAGCGCGACTATATCTCCCGCTTCGACCTCACCGACGAGCAGCGTGAGGAAACCATCGACTGGTATGGCAATCTCATTCGCATGATACGCGAAGAGGGCCTTACACAAGGCGGTCACATACAGATAAACAAGATTATCGTGCAGCAGCTTGACGAGTTGCATGCCCAACTGCTCCAATCGCCAAAATTCCCCTTCTACAGCAGCGAATACTATAAGGTGCTGCCATTCATCGTAGAGTTGCGCAACAGGGGCAGCAAGGACTTTTCTGAGGTTGAGACATGCCTCAATGCCGTATATGGCGTAACGCTTCTGCGCTTGCAGAATAAAGAAATCAGTGCATCTACAAGCAATGCCGTGAAAGAAATCTCCACATTCCTCGGAATGCTTTCCGACTACTATAAAAAGGATAAGGAAGAAGGACTTAAGTTTGAGGATGACTAAAAGGTCAAAAGTCAAAAGTTCAATTTTCAATTCTCAATTCTCAATTTTCAATTAAATAAATGAATAAAGAAATAGAACGCCGCCGCACTTTTGCGATTATCTCCCACCCTGATGCCGGTAAGACAACGCTTACTGAGAAGTTTCTGCTCTTCGGTGGACAGATACAGGTTGCAGGTGCCGTAAAAAGCAACAAGATACGTAAGACAGCCACCTCCGATTGGATGGATATCGAGAAACAACGTGGTATCTCTGTGTCCACCTCTGTTATGGAATTTGACTATACTCCCCCTGCTGACAAGACAGGCGAGGTGTATAAGGTAAACATCCTCGACACCCCTGGTCACCAGGACTTTGCCGAAGATACCTACCGCACCCTCACTGCCGTTGACTCTGCCATCATCGTGGTTGATTCTGCAAAGGGTGTAGAGGCCCAGACGCGAAAACTGATGGAGGTGTGCCGCATGCGAAACACTCCCGTTATCATCTTCATCAACAAGATGGACCGAGAAGGTCGTGATGCTTTCGACCTACTCGACGAACTGGAGGAAGAACTGCAGATAAGGGTGCGTCCGCTCTCTTGGCCTATCAACCAGGGTGTAAAGTTCAAGGGTGTCTATAACATTTATGAAGACCAGCTCAACCTCTTCACACCCGACAAACAACGCGTTACGGAGAAGGTAAGTGTGGATATCAGCTCTCCCGATCTCGATGCTCAGGTGGGAGAAGATGATGCTGCACAACTGCGTGACGACCTCGAGATGATTGAGGGCATCTACGATCCCTTCAATGTTGACAGCTATCGCGAAGGCACCTTGGCACCGGTCTTCTTTGGTTCTGCGCTGAACAACTTCGGCGTACAGGAACTGCTCGACTGCTTCGTCGAGATAGCCCCTTCTCCACGTCCGACGAAGGCGGAAGAAAGAATGGTAAATCCAGAAGAGCCGAAGTTTACCGGTTTCATCTTTAAGATTACTGCCAACATCGACCCCAACCACCGCTCTTGTATTGCCTTCTGTAAGGTATGCTCCGGCAAGTTCGTACGCAATCAACCGTACCTCCATGTGGGGCAGAACAAGACGTTGCGTTTCTCCTCTCCTACCCAGTTCATGGCCCAGCGCAAGGAGACCATCGACGAGGCATGGGCAGGCGATATCGTGGGATTGCCCGACAATGGCATCTTCAAAATCGGTGATACCCTGACCGAGGGGGAGCAGCTGCACTTCCGCGGACTGCCTTCCTTCTCTCCGGAGATGTTCAAATACATCGAGAACGATGACCCGATGAAGGCGAAGCAGTTCCAAAAGGGTCTCGAGCAACTCATGAACGAAGGTGTTGCCCAGCTGTTTGTCAATCAGTTCAACGGCCGTCGCATCGTCGGTACTGTGGGACAGCTGCAGTTTGAGGTGATACAGTATCGTCTTGAGAACGAATACAATGCCAAGTGTCGTTGGGAACCGGTTCATCTGCATAAGGCCTGCTGGATAGAGAGCGACAATGCGGCAGAACTGGAGAATTTCAAGAAGCGTAAGTATCAGTATATGGCGAAGGACAAAGACGACAGAGATGTCTTCCTTGCCGACTCCAGCTACGTCCTCTCTATGGCGCAGCAAGACTTCGAGAACATCAAGTTCCACTTCACCAGCGAGTTTTGAACATTGAACATTGAGCATTGAACATTGACCAAGCGTTTTATCATATCCATCGGCTGCAACGTTAATCGCGAAGAACAGATGTCACGCGTTCAGGAGGTTTTGACGAAAACCTTCCCCGGCATCACCTTCTCCAAGATTATCACAAGCCCTGACGACACGAATGAAGGTGCGCCCTACTCCAACTGCATCGCAAGGGGCAATACCGACCTCTCCGAAGCGGAGCTCTGCTACACCCTCAAAGACATTGAGCGGCAATTGGGCAGAACAGATTCGAAGCCCGTCATGATGGACATTGACATCCTGCAGTATGGTGAAGCCAAGCGTCATCTTGCTGACTGGGAGCGTCCCTATATCAAGGCCTTGCTGAGCTTTCTGTTGAGCCTCCTTGTCATTATTGTTGCCGCCGCTCCTGCAAGAAAGACATCGCCACAGGAGCTGCTCACCAAGGCGACGGAATATTTTCAGGGCGGGAAATACCACGAGGCCATCATCAATTTCGAGAAGCTACAGCAAGACTACACCCTCACCCCACGCTATTTGGCATATCTCGGCTTTGCATATTATAAAGAAGGAGACTACGAGGAAGCCGCCAAGACGCTCTATCCTCTGCTTCGCGACACGACAAGCCAATCCACCCTCACCGCCCTCTCGCCAAAGGAACAAGCCATTTATCTCTACGCCTGTGGCGAGAGTTTGTTTCATATCGGCAACTACACCTCTTCCCTCGACATCCACACGCGTATGCTGTCCCTCGTCTCCGGTTGCGACAAGGGCGATGTGCTCTTTCATATCGGCATGGCGTACTATCTGCAGGGCAACTATGCCGATGCCATACCACCGTTGGAAGAAGCCCTCAGCCTTTACAATACCTACACAACAGCAGGCGACGACCTTCACAAAGCACGCCTGAACCAAATCGACAAAATGTTACCAGGACTGAGGAAAGTGAGCCCCTCCCCGACCCTCCCGAGGGAGGAGGATAGTTCGGAGTTAGGAATTGATAATTAACAATTGAAACCTGAAACTTGAAACTCTCAATAAGATTTCTGACACAATAGCGAAACTGAAACCCGTATAATATTCGTATCTTTGCAGCCGGAAAACTAATTTTTAATGCAAAGAATATGAACAAAACAATCCTTTCACAACTTTTTCTGTGCTGTGCTGCCATCCTGCCACAGACGAATGCTGTTGCCGACAATGGCAACAATCGCGTTAACGAACTCGTTCAGGACTCGCTGACCCTTCAGGCTGCCGTCCGTGGAGAGAAGAACGTCAATCTGCCTCTCTTCCAGACAAAGTTTACTGCCGATCCGGCACCTCTTGTTGTCGGCGACACCCTGTTCCTCTACACCTCACATGATGCTTCACCGGAAGATATTCCCGATTTGAACGAGAAGAACTCCGCCGGTTTCTTCATGTACGACTGGCTGCTGTGGTCCACCACCGATATGGTAAACTGGACAGAGCACGGTGCTGTAGCATCCCTGAAGGACATCTCTTGGCGCAGCCGCGACAATGGTGCTTGGGCCATCCAGACCGTCGAGCGCAACGGCAAATACTACCTCTATGCCCCACTCCACGGCCACGGCATCGCAGTCCTCGTTGCCGACACTCCTTACGGTCCTTTCAAAGATCCGCTCGGCAAGCCTCTTGTATGGCAGAGGGAGCATTGGGATGACATTGACCCATCCGTATTCACCGACGACGACGGACAGGCTTATATGTATTGGGGCAATCCGCATGTATATTGCGTCAAGCTCAATGAGGATATGATTTCTACCAGTGGCGACATCTTTGTGCTCAATCCGCAGGATGGCGTGATGCGTCCCGTAAAGGAAGAGGGGGCAAAGATAAACCTGCGCATCCCTGGTTCGGAGAAAACTGCCTGGAAGGTGAAGAACTATCAGGAAGGCCCTTGGTTCTATAAACGTAACGGGAAGTACTACCTCGGCTATGCAACGACCTGCTGCCCAGAGGCCCTCGGCTATGCCATGAGCGACAGCCCTATGGGACCGTGGGAATGGAAGAACTATATCATGAAGCCGACCAATCGTGACCGCGGCAACCATCCCGGCATCTGCGACTTCCAAGGCCACTCATACGTCTTCGGTCAGGACTACGACCTCATGCACCTCAACACCTTCGTACACCACGAGCGCCGCAGCGTTTCCGGCAAGGAGATAACATACAATGCCGACGGCACCATTCAGGAAATACCTTATTGGCTCGACCAAGAGCCTATGAAGCAGCTGAAATGGTTCAACCCCTATCAGCGTGTCGAAGCCGAGACAATGGCGTGGGGCAACGGCCTGAAGTCTGCAAAGATGGGCATCCCTAACACTGGCGTCATAAAAGACATGCCCCTTTCTACCGGCAAGCGCAATATGTATATCTTCGACATCGACGAGGGCGAATTCATAAAGCTCTGCGGTGTAGATTTCGGAAATGGTGCAAAACGTTTCAGCATCCGCGCAGCCTCAACAGGTCAGTGTGACGTCACCATCCGCATCGACAGCCAGAACGGTCCCGTTGTCGGCAAGGTGAAGATTACCAGCACCGGTTCTGTTGACAACTACAAAGAATTCAGCTGCAAGATAAAAGGCGCCAAAGGCGTCCAGCACCTCTTCTTCTGCTTCAGCAATCCACAGGGTGACACCCACCTCGACTGCTGGCAGTTTGAGAAATAAAGCCTCCCACCCCGGCCCTCCAAAGGGAACTTAGGTTTCAAACTACATCGGCTTGACATCACTGGTCGCTTTGGGTACATTCAGTTTTTTCAAATATTTTTGGAGGGCTCATAACCCTTGGTTATTGCACAATAACCAAGGGTTATTTTTGCCTTGTCGTGCTCGCGGAAATTGCGGTTTATTGCCTCCACAATATTCGAAAACTGACCCTTATTACACCCCGAATCGCCCACAAGATTGGCCATCATGCCACACAATTCCTTCCAAGTGTTGTCAGAATACTTAAATTTAGAAGCACTCACATGTGCGCCAAGTACAGGGAAAAACATCGGAAGAAGGGGTTTATGCATGTCTTTTGAGGCTTTTTAGAGCCAAAAAATGATAGTATTTGTCCTATTCCAAGGGTAGGCATCTTAGGTGCCATTGAATTTGAAATGTCGTATTTCATTGATTTTCTGCTTTTTAGATGAATAATTATTGATTGGTCATTACAATTACAGTTATTACAGTTTGTTTTTAAAGGGTATCCTCTTGCTTTATTATATATATATATAACTTATTAATTATTAATTAGTTATGTAATATATACAGAGGATAGCATACCCCATTTTTTTATTGTAATAACTGTAATCTGTAATTGACTCAACCTATTAAGCCATTAAGCTATTAACCACCTTCTTTGCTATCTCCGAGGCCTGTCTTACCAGTTCCTCAGGCAGTTCCTCCAAACGATCTTCGCTAAGAGAGAACACGAAGTAGTATCTGCCGTTCCTGCCCCTTGACAGCGTGCAGTTGTCATCGCGGAACAGAGGTGTATTCCTAGTGTATTTAGGCTTCTGGGCGAAAAAAGCCCACGCAGAAAAAATTCTACGTGAGCGATTTCTTAATCTCTTAATATTTTAATCTTTTAATTTTTCATCATTCCTCGTCCGGGAATTTTCCGTTCTTGATATAGTTGATGATGAACATCACGTCAGGCATGCTGACTTGGCCATCGTTATTGACATCAGCAACTTCTGTAGCCCCTTCTGTGCCGAGGATTATGTTGGTAACGAATGTGGCGTCGTCCATATTAACCTTGCCATCGCCATTAACATCACCACGCAGGTATGGAGGCTTATAAGTAAAGTAACCACCTTCGTTGTAGTGAGCTTTTGCTTTGTCTGTACTCTCCTCATCGTAAGTAGTGCCGTCCTGGCCGATAATAGCCAGACAGTTGAGGAACATATCTTCACTATTCTCCACATTCTCTGTATTCCAATCATCACCAACGTAGATAGTAGTAAGTTTGAGGCACTCTTTGAACATATTATCCATCCTCATCACACTCTTGGTATTGAACTTGCTCAAGTCAAGGGTATCAAGAGTATTACAGCCGCTGAACATACCATTCATCTTAGTCACATTCTCAGTATTGAACATAGTGACATCGATAGTGTCGAGCTTATGGCAACCGCTGAACATAGAACTCATATCTGTCACATTATCGGTAGTAAACGAATCGAAGTCGTAAGAAACAGACGTAAGATTTTCACAACCATTAAACATGCTGTTCATCTTTGTGACACTCTTTGTGTTGAAAGTGCTCAAGTCAAGGGATGTAAGACTCTGACAGTCGGAGAACATAGAATTCATATCCTCAACCTTCCGGGTATCGAAGTAGTTAAGATTGATTTCAGTCAACTTCTTGCAACCTGTAAACATGCCGTTCATCTTGGTCACATTCTCTGTATTAAAGCCGTCGATATTGAGGGTATCTAGATTCTCGCAGCCGCTGAACATAGCATTCATCTTTATAACGTTACCAGTATCAAAGTTACTCAGGTCGAGAGTGGTAAGACCCTTGCAGATGCCAAACATCCACGACATATCTGTAACTTTCTTCGTGTTTAATTTGCTCAGGTCGAGAGAGTCAAGACTTAAGCAACCGGAGAACATAGCACTCATATCTGTTACACTGTCAGTATTTAGATATTCGAATCCATCAATAGTGGTAAGGTTTTCCATTCTTGAGAACATCGTAGCGGTACTCGTGAGACCCTTATAGTCCGCAAATGCAGCGTCGAATGTAACTTTTGTAATATCGTTTCTGTATGCCTCTCCTGTCCATTCAAACTTATCAACACTGAGAACAGTTCCTTTACGTTCAGGCCTCAGAATATCATAATAGAAAGTAAGGGTTTCATCTTCAATCTCCGCATAAGCCTTCGGCCAGCAGGAGAGATAACCATCTTTCTTATAATGTGCATAGGTAGTCCCATCATTTGGATATTCATATTCTGTACCATCCTGTCCAACGAGTTTCAAGCAGAAATTGAACATAGTATTGTTTGTCTCTACATTTTCAGTAGTCCATTTTTCATCTACATAAATCTTCTCGATATTTTGGCATGCTGTAAACATATAATCCATATTTAATACACTCTTGGTATCAAAACTACTGAGGTCAAGAGATGTAAGATTCTGGCAAGCATAGAACATACCATACATATTCGTAACATTGCGAGTATCAAAATTGCTAACATCAATATCGGTACAACTACTACATCCAAAGAACATGTTTCTCATATCTGTGACATTCTTGGTATCAAAGGTACTGAGATCAAGAGATTTAAGGCTTGTACAATTTGTGAACATTTGCATCATATCTGTCACGCTCTCCGTTTTGAAGTTACTTAAATCGAGAGATTCAAGCTTAGGGCAATTATAGAACAAAGCATACATATCCGTGACGTTCTGGGTATTGAGGTTTGTGAGACCTTCTATCGTTGTGAGATTTTGCATATTGTAGAACATCATATGCATAGACGTTATGAAAGGATAGTCAGCGAAAGAGTCTTCAAACTTCACGGTGGTTATCTGGCTAGAATATTCTTCATCAGTCCAGTTGAAGGAATTGACATCAAAGAATGTGCCTGTTTTTATCTCACGCTCGTTGTCGTAATAGAAAGTGAGAACATCTTCATCGAAAACTGCATAGGCATATTTATGCTCTGGTATAGTTCCCTTGCCTTCGATTTTTGTAATAATCTCTTGGCCCGAGGTGTATCCATTAAGTCCACCATTAACGGTAGTCAAAAGGAAATATCCATCCTGATAGCCACCCCATCCCCAGTTAACATGGAAATAGTCATCTTTGTCATATCCATCGATGATGAAGGCATGTCCTCCCCTAGAACTAACACCACCATACATGACAGGTCTGTGATTCTTCAGTTCATCATATACCATCTGATTCCAATCATCTTGGCTACCGCTATAATTCTTTCGCTGCTGATAAGAGAGTGTACTCTTGTAGTCAAAATATCCTTTTAAAGCATTGGAAGCATTATAAAGGGCCGCGCTACTGGCATTAATACCATAATCCATTTCTACAGAACAGCCAGCCATAAGCATAATGTTTGCAACTGTCTTATTCATGGGTTCTGTGGACAAATTTTCCCAATCGATAGAAGTAACATTTATATCGGGCATTTTTAATTTTGACGTATTGGTAGTGTAAGCAGGTATTACCTTAGAGGTCTGATTAGGCCACTGATAGTAATACATTATCTGCGACATTGCTGTTGCGATACATCCCGTAACCGTTCTATCTTCACCGATGAGAGGACACTTAGCATTGTATGGATAGCCCTGATCCCAATGGGTGGGAATCATTGGCAGAATGGCATCACCTTCTACCGATGTGAGGGATGCTGCTTTCGCTTCGCTATGACTCTGGAGGTATTGAAATTCTTCTACATAGCCCTGCAGCCAAGCCTTCATATTGTCAGGAATGCTGTCACGATTATAAGAGCCACGATAGGAATAACCCAGAACATCAGGCATTCTGTCATCGCCACTTACAATGACATATCCGTTTGAAGAATCAATATTGAAAACATAATAGGCTTCCTGATTATCTACAGCAGTTAGTGAAACGCCAACCGTTGCAGAACCACCAAAGCGCTGTGCACTCCTTGCTGCTGAACTTCCGCTCTTCTTAGATGCCATAAAGCGTGCTGCCTTCTCACGCGCTACTCCCTCAGAAATGGGGAATGCAAATGATGACGCACTAAATACAATAAAAGTGACGAGAGTTAAAAGAAATTTCATAATTTTTTATTGCTTAGATATACTTTTCGCATGCAAATGTAATACTTTTATATAATAATACCAAAAAAATAGCTTAAAAAATTGCGTTTTCTTGTGTTATCCGCGAAAATTTTGTACCTTTGGCACCTAATTAAAAAATAGCCGCGTCAAGCAAGCATGGAATTGATAACGAAATATTTCCCAGGATTAACTACAAAACAGGTGGAACAGTTTCAGGCATTGGATGCATTGTATCATGACTGGAACAGCAAGATAAACGTCATATCAAGAAAAGATATCGACAATCTTTACCTGCACCATGTACTGCACTCTCTGGCAATAGCGAAACTGATAAACTTCAAGCCTAAAACAAAAATTCTGGACTTCGGATGCGGAGGAGGTTTCCCTGGCATTCCACTTGCCATAATGTTTCCCGAATGCAGTTTTAAACTCATTGACGGTACAGCAAAGAAGATAAGGGTGTGCCAGGAGGTTGCCAGCGCCATAGGACTGAAAAATGTTTTAGCAGAGCAACGCAGAGGTGAAGAAGAGAAAGGGCAGTATGACTTCATAGTATCGCGAGCTGTGATGCCCCTACCCGACTTGGTGAAGATTGTTAAGAAGAATATCTCAAAGAAATCGAATAATGCCTTTCCCAATGGTATCATAACGCTAAAAGGTGGAGATTTGCAAAACGAGATACACCCATTCAGAAATATCATCGACCAAACAGAACTGACAAGTTACTTTGACGAAGAATGGTTTAAGGAGAAGTTTGTATTGTACTTACCAAGTTGATAATTGACAATTGATATATGAAGATAAAGACTATACCTTGTAACATGCTGGACGAGAATTGCTATATCGTCAGCGATGATACAAAAGAATGTATGATAATAGACTGTGGCGCTTCTTGTGAAATGGAACAGAGAGCCATCAGCGACTATATCAAAGCAGAAGGACTGAAGCCTGTACTTTATGTGCTGACTCACGGACACTTCGACCACACAATGGGTAGTAAATGGGTGTTTGACACCTATGGCCTGCAGCCCACTATCTGCGAAAGGGATGCTGAACTGTATAAGAATTTCCGAAAGGAAGCCGAGGCCTTTGGCTTTATCATCGACGATGAGCTACCCATTATAGGCCGTTGTCTCAACGATGGAGACAATATAACTTTTGGCAACAGCACCTTTAAAGTGATAAATACTCCTGGACATTCTAAGGGCAGTGTGGTTTATTACAACAAAGAAAACAATGTTGCCTTCACAGGTGATACTCTCTTCAGAGGTAGCATAGGACGTACAGATTTGCCCGGCGGCTCAATGTTCCAGATGATAAACTCATTGAGACTGTTGGAGCAATTGCCCGACAACACAACAATATATCCTGGCCACGGACCAGAGACAACAATGAAGTTGGAAGGTGCCACAAACCCATATCTTGACAGGTGAAAAGTGAGCGCATCATAATGGGCATAGACCCTGGCACGAATGTCATGGGATATGGTGTAATAAAATGCCAAGGTCAGAAGGCCGAGATGGTGGCGATGGGAGTCATCGATATGCGCAAAGAAAGTGACACCTACCTGAAGTTGGGACACATCTTCGAACGTGTGACAGGAATCATAGACGAATATCTGCCTGATGAACTGGCCATCGAAGCACCTTTCTTCGGAAAAAACGTGCAATCAATGCTGAAGCTCGGTAGAGCACAAGGAGTTGCGATAGCAGCCGCCATACATCATAGTGTCCCCATTCACGAATATGCGCCACTGAAAATAAAGATGGCACTAACTGGCGTTGGAAGTGCCTCGAAAGAACAGGTAGCAGGAATGCTACAACGCATTCTGAAGATAAGCAAAGAAGATATGCCGAAGTTTATGGATGCTACTGATGCCTTAGCAGCAGCTTATTGTCACTTTCTACAGACAAATGCTCCAATATCGACAGGAAAGAAATATAGTTCGTGGAAGGACTTTGCCACAAAAAACAAAGAAAGGGTGAGTTCATAATGGAACAACATATAGCAATAGTAGGACTAAATGCCAGCGGAAAGACACAGCTGGTGGAAAAATATCTTCGTGAGAATCCCTCGCGATATGTCAGGTATATCACTTTCCGCGACACTTATGGTGGCGATAATGACCGCACATACTACCTGCAACAGAGGTGGAACCAAATGGAGATAGATCCAGAAACACCTACTGTAGAGCAACTATTGGAGAAAGCATACAAAGCAGGCGGCAACGGAGCAGAAGACGGAAAAGCCTTTAAGGAACACCTTTATGACATCTTTAACCTCCGCTATTTGTTGGACAAATACATCATACTGCTATCATCAGGCGAACTGAGGAAATTCGTTCTTTGTAGAGCCCTCATGGGACGCCCGAAAAAACTCATTATCGACAATCCATTCATAGGTTTGGATAGTGAAACACGAGAGCAGCTGAAGGGCGTATTGGCGGATATGGCCCACGAACACGGATTGCAGATAGTGCTAATACTGACGAAAGAAACAGAGGTGCCTGACTTTATAACAGACATCAGACGAATAGAGAGCAACGACAAAGGCATCATATTGGAAGCACACCCAGAGATGGTGAGCGAATTATTGGCAACACAACAGCAATCGGCAATAGGTAAGAGTGACAACATAGTAAACCTCAAGAAGGTAAAGATACAATATGGCCCGAGAACCATTCTGAAAGACCTAGATTGGAATATCCGTAGAGGCGAGAGATGGGCTTTATCAGGACAGAATGGGGCAGGAAAATCTACATTATTGTCAATCATTTGTTGTGACAATCCACAGTCATACGCCAACGATGTAGCACTCTTTGGTATGCAGCGGGGACACGGTGAAAGCATCTGGGAGATTAAGAAACACATTGGATATGTTTCACCTGAGATGCATCGCTCATATACGAGAGACCTCCCCGTAATGCGCATCATAGCATCAGGACTGAAAGATACCATAGGACTCTATGTACAGCCAACAGAAGAAGACTATGCCATTTGTCGTAAATGGATGAGGGTCTTCGGCATAGAAAACTTGGCTGAGAAATCATTCATAAAACTATCTTCTGGAGAACAAAGATTAGTATTGGTGGTAAGGGCTTTTGTAAAATGTCCAGACCTACTAATTCTTGATGAACCCCTGCATGGATTGGACCAACCAAGAAGCGAAATGGTAAAGGACATCATCAACGAGTATTGCAAAGATAAGAGCAAAACCTTGATAATGGTAACACACTATGAAGAGAACCTACCAAAATGCATAACAGACAGGAAAGTCCTGAAGAGGAACATTTAAAACAAAAAACAAAAATATTATGAAAAAAAACATTCTTGTAGCCTTAATGGCATCGGCAGCATTTTTGAGTATTTCTGCCACAGAAGTTGCTGACAGCACAAAGAACGATAGCCTCATCTTTACAACCATAAAGGAGATTCCGATCACATCCGTAAAGAATCAGGCTCGCTCTGGCACCTGTTGGAACTACTCCACCCTTTCATTCTTTGAGGCTGAGATTCTTAAGAAGAGCGGCAAGACCTATGACCTCTGCGAAATGTTTGTTGCCAACCGTAACTATATGGACAGAGCGATTATGAAAGTTCGCCTACATGGAGACATGCAGTTTTCACAAGGTGGTTCTGCATATGATGTGTACTATATTCTGAGCAACTATGGCATTTGTCCGGAAGATGCGATGCCAGCGCCAGGAACAATGTATGGTGACACACTGAATAACTTCAATGAATTCTTCAAAGTGATGACACCCTATGTGCAAGCTCTCTCTACATCAGATGCCAAGAAACTATCACCCGCTTGGAAAAATGGTCTGCAAGGCATTATTGATGCTTACTTGGGAAAGACACCAGAAAAGTTTACCTACGAAGGAAAAGAATATACCCCACAAAGTTTTGCTGCTTCATTGGGACTTGATTGGAAGGACTATGTCTCTGTCACATCATATACACATCGTCCTTTCTGGACGGAATTTCCTGTAGAAGTGCAGGACAACTGGCGCGGAGGCCTTTCATGGAATATTCCTATGGACGATATGGCTCGCATCATTGATTATGCTATAGATAACGGATATACCGTAGCATGGGGTGGTGATGTCTCTGACGATGGATTCACCCGTGAAGGTTTGGCAATATTAGTGGATACCAAGAAAGTGGCAGATAATGAAGGCTCAGATATGGCGAAATGGCTAAAGCTGTCAGCAAAGGAGAAAAACGACAAATTGAAAAAATTGGGTGCCAATGTACCAGAGCTCACCCCAACTCAGGAGATGCGCCAGGAGCAGTATGACAACTGGGAGCTTACAGATGATCACGGAATGCTGATATATGGAAAGGCAAAAGACCAGAACGGACGCGAATACTATATGGTGAAGAATTCATGGGGCGAAACAGGTGCCTACAAAGGAACATGGTATATGTCGAAGAATTTCATCATAGCAAAGACTATGGACTTCCTCATCAACAAAAACGCTGTTCCAAAGGATATTCGCAAAAAGTGTGGTTTTTAATGTGAAACGTGAAACGTGAAAGTAGTAAACTTCATAAACCGATGGATGGCAGTAATAATACTGCTGGCAGGAGTCTTTTCTATGATATTCCCTGAGGTGGGAAATATCATCAAGGCATCATGGATAAGTTGGATGCTGGGCATTGTGATGCTAGGCATGGGACTGATGTTACGATTAGACGATGTACGCATAGTTCTTTCACGTCCGCAGGATGTATTAATAGGTAATGTGCTACAGTTCTTCATAATGCCATTGCTAGGTTATCTGCTGACCATTATCTTTCGGCTGCCACCAGATTTGTCTGTAGGAGTGATTTTGGTAGGATGTTGCCCTGGAGGAACAGCATCCAATGTGATGACCTATCTGGCAAAAGGCGATTTAGCACTATCGGTAGGAGTGACAACCGTCTCTACCCTACTCGCTCCTTTTGTGACACCAATGCTGGTATGGGCTTTAGCGGGAACAATGGTAGAGGTGGATATCATCACTATGTTCCTCAGTATAGTGCAGGTAGTAATACTACCAATTGCCATCGGCATCATAATACGCCATTATGCATCATCGTTTGCTGACAAAGTAGCTATATACCTGCCAGCAGTATCGGTAATAGCAATAGCCTTGATCATAATGGCTGTTGTCGCAGCCAATCAAAACGCTTTACTCACCTCTGGCATCACAATACTCATTGTTGTGGTTCTGCATAACCTGATGGGATTTCTGTTGGGATATGGTGCAGCAGCATTAGTTGGGTTGTCACGTCCAAAGAAGGTAGCATTAAGTATAGAAGTCGGTATGCAAAATAGTGGATTGGCATGTTCGTTGGCACACCAGCATTTTGCAGCAATGGCGATGGCAGGAGTGCCTGGAGCTATTTTCAGCGTTTGGCACAATATAGCTGGCGCCATAATATGGGGCAGGCGTAGAGGAGTTAACGAAAACGATAATGAAAACAAAGACCGAAACGGGATTTAATAAGTTATATTTGGAGGAATAAAATATTTTTACTAATTTTGCAACCGCATAATTGTTTAATATAAATAAGCAAGATGAAAAGACTAACATTAATCTTGGCAGTACTCTTTAGCACAGGATTTTTGCTGACAATATCAGCAGCAAACAAGAAGGACAAGAACAAAGCCGCTGCACCATCAGAAAAGGCTTTGGTGGTATATTTCTCTGCAACAGGCAATACCTCACGTCTGGCAAAGCAGTTGGCTGAGCAACATCATGCCGACATATATCGTATTACTCCTGCCACAAAATACACCAAAGCAGACCTTGACTGGCACAATAGCAAGAGTCGCTCATCAGTAGAAATGGCAAACGATAAGTCACGTCCAAACATGAAGGGGAACGTGAAACACATGGAAAAATATAATACCATATATTTGGGTTATCCCATTTGGTGGGGTGTCGCACCACGCATCATCAATACCTTTATTGATGCAAACCCTGGTCTGAAGGGAAAAACCATAATACCTTTCGCAACATCAGGTAGCAGCACAATAGATAAGTCGGTAGAAGACCTAAGAGCCACCTACCCCTATCTAACTATAAATGACGGAATAAAAATAACACATTAACATAAAAAACAGAAAAAATTATGAGTAACTTTATTAAGGAATTCAAGGAATTCGCAGTAAAAGGAAATGCTATCGACATGGCTGTCGGTGTAATCATTGGCGGTGCATTTGGAGAAATCGTAAACAGTATCGTTAACGACATCATCATGCCTCCTATTGGATGGCTCATTGGTGGTGTAAACTTCTCAGACTTGAAGGTTGAACTGCCTAAGGTGGTTCTTGATAGTGGCATTGAATTGGCACCTGCTACCATCAACTACGGCAGTTTCGTACAGACTATCATCAACTTCATCATTATCGCTCTGTGTGTATTCATGATGATTAAGGGTATAGCTAATCTGAAGAAGTCTAAGAAGGCTGAAGAAGAGGCTGCTCCTGCTGCACCAGCAGAACCAAGTAATGAGGAGAAACTGCTGACAGAGATTCGTGACCTGCTAGCTAAAAAGTAAAGGTTAAAGAAAAACTGATGACAGCAAAAGAAATACGTGAATCTTTCAAAAAATTCTTTGAAAGTAAGGAACATCTTATAGTGCCTAGTGCACCAATGGTAGTGAAAGATGACCCAACATTGATGTTTACCAATGCTGGTATGAACCAGTTTAAGGACATCATCTTGGGCAACACTACCCCTAAGAGTCGCAGACAAGCCGACACTCAAAAATGTCTGAGAGTTAGCGGAAAACATAATGACTTGGAGGAGGTAGGACATGACACCTACCACCATACCATGTTTGAGATGCTTGGCAACTGGAGCTTTGGCGACTACTTCAAGAAAGAAGCTATCACATGGGCATGGGAATATATCGTTGATGTACTAAAGATAGATCCAGCAGACCTCTATGCCACAGTGTTTGAAGGTTCAAAAGAGGAAGGGCTGGCACGTGATGATGAGGCTGCCGCTATATGGGCACAGTTCCTGCCAGCAGACCATATCATCAACGGCAATAAGCACGACAACTTCTGGGAGATGGGCGACACAGGACCTTGTGGACCATGTTCAGAACTGCATGTGGATTCTCGTTCTGCAGAAGAAAAGGCAAAGGTTCCAGGTAAAGATCTCGTAAACAAAGACCATCCACAGGTGATAGAGATATGGAATCTGGTATTTATGCAGTTTAACAGAAAAGCCGATGGCTCACTTGAGGAGCTGCCTGCTAAGGTGATAGATACTGGTATGGGCTTTGAGCGTCTCGTACGCACTTTGCAAGGAAAAACTTCCAACTATGATACCGACATTTTCCAGCCACTCATCAAGACGATGGCAGATATGGCAGGATGTCAGTATGGTGAGTCAGAAGAGAAAGATGTTGCCCTCCGAGTAATCGTAGACCATCTGCGTGCTATTGCCTTCGCCATTGCTGACGGACAACTGCCAAGTAACGCAAAAGCAGGATATGTCATAAGAAGAATCTTGAGACGTGCCGTGAGATATGGATACACCTTCCTCGGACAAAAGGAGGCTTTCATATACAAATTGGTGCCAACCCTCGTTGAGGAAATGGGAGAAGCCTTCCCAGAACTGCCAGCACAACAAAAACTCATCATGAAGGTGATGCAGGAGGAAGAAAGTGCTTTCCTGCGTACTTTGGAGAATGGTATAAAGTTGTTGCAAGGTATCATCAACGAGACAAAGGCTACTGGGAAAACAGAGATTGCTGGCGACAAAGCTTTTACACTCTTCGACACTTACGGATTCCCTCTCGATCTCACAGAATTGATATGCCGTGAACAAGGCATGACTGTGGACGAGAAAGAATTCAATAACTGCATGGAGGAACAAAAGAAACGTGCCAGAAATGCTGCTGAGGTGCACTTGGGTGACTGGGTAGTGCTTCAGGATAAGGAATCTAATTTCGTAGGATATGACTACACAGAACACCCCTGCCACATTGTGAAGTATCGTGAGGTACAACAGAAGAGAGGTACTGCCTACGAGATGATTCTTGACAACACTCCATTCTACGGAGAGATGGGTGGTGAAATTGGCGATAGTGGTGTACTGGTTTCTGAAAACGAAGAGATAAAGGTACTTGATACTAAGAAGGAAAATGGTGTAGCAATACATATCGTTAACAAGATACCAGAAAACTGCGAAGCAGAATTCATGGCTTGTGTAGATACAGACAAACGCCAAGCTATAGAAAGCAATCACACCTGTACCCACTTGTTAGACCAAGCGTTAAGAGAGGTGCTCGGTGAGCATGTAGAGCAGAAAGGTTCGCTGGTAACTGACGAATATTTACGCTTTGACTTCTCACACTTTGAGAAGGTTACACCAGAGCAAATACGCGAAGTAGAACATATCGTCAACGAGCGAATTCGTCAAAATTTTCCACTTGAAGAATTCCGCGATACACCAATTGAGGAAGCAAAGCAACTGGGTGCCATAGCACTCTTCGGAGAAAAATATGGAGACAAAGTTCGCGTCGTAAAATTCGGTTCTTCTGTAGAATTCTGTGGTGGTTGCCATGCTGCTTCTACAGGTCAGATAGGAATGGTACGTATCATCAACGAGAGCAGTATTGCTGCTGGAGTTCGTCGTATCGAAGCTATCACAGGTAAAGCAGTAGAAGAGTTGATGGATAGGGCTCAGGATTTCCAGAATTCCCTGAAGACTCTCTTCAACAATGCTCCAAATCTGTTTGAGACTATCTCCAAGGCCATAGCAGAAAACAAGGAACTGCAGGCACAAGTGGATGAATTTAAGTCACAGCAGGCAGGACAGTACAAAGAGAAACTCATAAATAATGCTCACGAGAAAGACGGCATAAAGATTATGAGTGGCGTGCTGCCTATAGAGGCTCAGAATGCAAAAGATATAGCATTCCAACTGAGACAACAGTTCCCAGAGAAACTGGTTGTTGCAATAGGATGCGCCTCACAGGGTAAGCCAAATCTTACTGTCGTCATTTCTGACGACTTGGTAAAAGAAGGTAAAAATGCCGGACAGATAGTTCGCGAAGCAGGAAAACTTATACAAGGTGGTGGTGGCGGACAACCGCATTTCGCTACTGCCGGAGGTAAGAATGTAGAAGGTCTTAAGAGCGCAGTTGACTTAATCGTTGAGTTAGCTCTGGCATAAGAGACTTCCGAATAGACAACGTAATAGAACATGTAGCCTGAAAATCCTGATTGAGGATGCGAGGCTGCATGTTTTTTATTATCTTCATAACATCATTAAGTTGCTCATAGGGAAATGTAAAGGTGAGTTGTTCCTCAACCTGTCGTTCTTCTATCCTACCCTCTGCCTTTGCATTTTCTATAGCATCATGAGCTGCCTCACGATAAGCTACTATGAGTCCGCCTGTACCAAGATTAACACCTCCGTAATAACGTATTACGAAGATTACCACATTAGTAAGATTAGCACTAAGTAAAGCACCATGAATGGGTTTGCCTGCAGTTGAAGAGGGTTCACCATCGTCATTAGCACGAAAAATACTACCATCGCTACCAAGTCGATAGGCATAGCATATATGGCGAGCGTCATAGTACTTCTTCTTGTAAAACTGCTGTAATTCCTTCACCTCTTCAGGAGTTTCCACATGATGGGCGAAAGCATAAAATTTGCTTCGCTTCTCCGTATAATAACCTTCGGAAACAGATGATATGGTAAGATATTTATCTTCCATCTAAACTTTCTTCAAGATGGATTTCATTGTTGAAACTGGGTGCGTCAAGTCGTCGCGTACAGTTATCAATTCGTTGAAGAACTCCGAGAATGCAGATTGCATCACATTTGGCCTACGACGACTTTTATCTGCATGCTCATTGATAATGATACGGATGCCTTTACTCCTCAGTTGCACATGGAGATCGGTACCTTCCATAATAGGGTCTCCATCAAAATGTATAACACCTGGTGTGCTTCGTGTTATATGAATATCTTTTGCCTTGAAAGAACGAATCTTTGACGATTTATCGAGGGTCTTGCTTATAAGGTCAAGCCCTACTTGTGGAGCATCAATGATATCAAAAGGTTCCATGATAACAACATCCAGCAAACCATCTGACATAGAAGCCTTAGGTGCTATATATGCATCGTTGCCATATTGTGAAGCATTGGCAACAGAAACGAGGAATGCATCATAAGGTTCCGTCTCATTACCATCAAGGGTTATAGAATATGTCTCAGGCTTATATTTCAACCCTTCGATAAGAACATTTTCTATATATGTCATCGGGCCGCGCTTTCCTGCATCAGCAAATTTCTTGGAAATAAATGCATCAAATCCCATACCACAGGTACAGAAGAATGGGTGGTCATTAATTATTCCATAATCAAGAGCATGAACAACGCCTTCCGATATAATCTTCATAGCGCCCTCCATATTGATAGGCAACATCAAATGGCGCGCAAGCCCATTGCCTGAACCGCAAGGGATTATACCCAATGCTGTTTGAGATTCTACCAAACCGCGAGCCACCTCGTTAACAGTTCCATCACCACCTACTGCAACAACGATATTTACACCTTCATCTGCTTTTTGTTTTGCTATTTTAAAAGCATGACCAGCATATTCTGTAAGAATAATTTCTATTTCGTTTGTCTCTCCATTAATATATTTGTCTACTACTTCAGGTAGCATATCCTTCTTGCCAACACCTGAAATAGGATTTACAATAAAGACTATTTTCTTATTTTCTAACATTGAAATATATTTGTCCTGACACTTTTTTGCTCTGCAAAATTAATAAAATGGTCTTTAAAAGACAGAAAAAACGGGAAGAAACATATATTATTTTGCACAAAAGTAAATTTTCCGTGAAAAAAATTATGTCGTGTCATATATTTTTTGTACCTTTGCACACATATATAGTTGTTAACGACAAAAATGGGACAATTACAAAAGAAATTTGAATCATATCGCTTACCACAGCGATTCATGGAGATGGGAGTTTATCCATATTTCCGTGAGATAACAAGTAAGCAAGGCACAGAGGTTTCTATGGGCGGACATAAGGTATTGATGTTCGGTTCTAACGCATATACAGGCCTCGTAGGTGACCAGCGCATATGTGATGCAGCAAAGCAAGCTATAGACCAATATGGCACAGGATGTGCCGGAAGCCGTTTCCTGAATGGAACACTTGATATTCACGTTAAGTTGGAAAAAGACTTAGCTGAATTTGTTCATAAAGATGAAGCACTTTGCTTCTCTACTGGATTTTCTGTAAATGCAGGTGTTATTGCTGCAGTTGGTGGTCGTGAAGACTACATTATTTGTGACGACAGAGATCATGCCAGCATCGTTGATGGACGTCGCCTAAGTTTTGCAAAACAGCTTAAGTATAAGCACAACGATATGGAGGACCTTGAGAACCTCCTGAAGAAACTTCCATACGAAGCAGTAAAACTGATTGTTGTGGATGGAGTATTCTCTATGGAAGGTGATTTGGCTAAATTGCCTGAAATTGTAGAACTGAAGAAGAAGTACAATTGCTCTATCATGGTTGACGAGGCCCATTCTCTTGGTGTCTTTGGTGATCACGGAAGAGGTGTTTGTGACCACTTTGGACTTACTGACGAAGTTGACCTTATCATGGGTACTTTCTCTAAGTCTCTTGCTTCTATTGGTGGCTTCATCGCTGGCGACAAGGATACTATAAACTATCTGAGACACAACTCTAGAACATACATCTTCTCTGCTTCTAATACTCCTGCTGCTACTGCAGCTGCCCAGAAGGCACTGGATATTCTTAAAGCAGAACCAGAAATCATTGAAAAGTTGTGGAATGTTACCAACTATGCCCTCAAGCGTTTCAAAGAAGAGGGATTTGAAATTGGGGACACAGAATCTCCTATTATACCTCTTTATATTCGAGATGCCGATAAGACATTCCTTATCACTTCGTTGGCATTCAACGCAGGAGTATTCATCAACCCCGTAGTACCTCCAGCATGCGCTCCACAGGACACACTTGTACGCTATGCTCTAATGGCTACACACACTAAGGAACAGGTTGATCGTTCTGTTGAAATACTGAAGAAGATTTTCATCGAACAGGGAATAATAAAATAAGAATACCTAATTTTAGGTATTGCGCAATAACGAAAAACATCGTACCTTTGCACCCGGGAACCAATGGTTGTCGGGTGTTTTCTTTATACAAGATTCACACCTCTCTATAGAAGAAAAAAGTTTTTGTTAATAAGATAAAGTTCATAATGTTTTTGTAAGGTAAAGAAAAAGGGATTAGCTGTGAAGCTCATCCCTTTATTGTTACCTTTACTCTTGCAATACGACGTTGTTCTTTCTTGAGAATTTCAAATATCAGATTCCCAAATTCGAACTTCTCATGTATTCCTGGGAAATCCCCTTTCAACTCTAATAACAATCCTGCAAGCGTATCTGCTTCGTCGAATTTTTCGAAGTAGTCGTCATCAAGTGAAAGAATACGACAAAGGTCCACTATCTTTGTCTTGCCCTCAAATACATATGTCTTATAGTCGAGCTTTACGTAGCCATTATCCTCCTCATCATACTCATCACTAATCTCTCCAACAATCTCTTCCAGAATATCTTCAAGAGTGATGATACCACTGGTTCCGCCAAATTCATCAACAACGATAGCAATATGCACCTTGTTGGTTTGGAATTCTCTCAACAAGTCATCAATCTTCTTTGTCTCTGGAACAAAATGTGCTGGTCTGATAAGTGTCTGCCAACGGAAAGAATTCGCTTTGCCGATATGAGGCAAGAGGTCTTTAATATAAAGTATTCCGCGAATATTATCAATGCTGCCCTGATAAACAGGTATGCGGCTATAGTTATTTTCTACTATATTATCTATTACATCCTTGAAGGAAGATTTTATATCTATATCAACGATATCCTGACGTGATGTCATAATCTCCTTCACCATCTCATCACTGAAACGTATAATGCCCTCAAGCATCTCCTTCTCATCACGTATTTCCTCCTTATCTGTCATATCCAACGCCTGCTCCAGTTCATCTGCGGAAATATCGTATTCCCTTCTCTGGACAAAGCGTTCAGCAATGATACCACTACCCAACAGCAATGTGCCGATAGGCCAGAATAACTGACGGAAAAACAGTATGCCATTAACTACCCTTCTACAGAAAGCCAGTGGTGAAACGCGTGAATATACCTTCGGAATAATCTCTCCGAACAACAGCAATAAGAATGTCAGCAATACCGTAACAACCAAGAAGTGCAGCCAATAGGCAGCCCCGAAGTCAACTATTTGCGAGAAGAAATAGTTGAGCAACATGATGATTGTCACATTGATGAAATTATTGGTAATAAGTATTGTGGCAAGAGTACGCTCAGAGTCTTCCCTAAGCATAAGGATCTTCTTGTCCTTTACATTGTCAGAATCCAATTCCGACAAATCCTTTGGCGTCAAACTGAAGAAAGCTATTTCAGAACCGCTGGCAAATGCTGACATCAACAGCAGGAATAATGATGCTACAAGACAAATTATAGCACTAATGCCAGGCGCATAAAATTGTATTTGCGATAAAGGGTCGTCCATTTAGGATTGTTGTTGTGTTGGTTTCGGAGTTAACAATTCCAAATTATCCACTATCACCTCAGTAGTAGTGCGCTGTATACCTTTCTTATCGTCATACTGACGATACTGTATCTTGCCGTCAACATATATCTTATCACCTGTATGAACATACTGCTCTACAATCTTTGCCAGACGACGATAAAAAACGAGGTTATGCCAATCTGTTCTGTCTGGTACCTTTGTACCATTGGCAAGAGTGTAACCACGTTCTGTCGTAGCAAGACGCACATTAGCAACGGCCTGATCTTGGTCGAAATATCTTACCTCAGGCTCTGCTCCTACATTTCCTATAAGAATTACCTTGTTCATGATTGTGGTTTTTCTGCACCAAGATAGTGACAATGGAAATTCTTTCCTCGTGCAGCAGGGAATTGTGAACGCTTATCTACACATGTCTGCAGATAGTCGCATATGCGATTATAACAGTCTTGCATCGACTCTGCCTTACATTGTGCTGTAAATGTAGTATCACGATATTCACACTTTCCAAGATGATTTACGACAACACGCTTGAAATCAAGTGTGCCCTCATACCAACCTGGTAATATCTCTTGCAAGCGCTTCAGCTCTTGAGCCTTGGAGTCATTGCCTCCAACTGCTGGCTGACGAACCGCTTTCTTATCTTTAAAATCTTGCAACGTCTCTGCTTCAGTCTTAATGACAATAAAATACTGACGAGAGCGTACCTTGTAGCGTTTTGGATAGAAGTCTGCACTTTCTACATATTCACGCAAATCAGCCTCCAACTCCGGAGTAATTTCTATTTCATCAAGATTGGAAAGAAACACGAGAGCCTCTTCGACATCATGCACAAGGGTCTCGTCATCAAAATATCTTAGATATAAGTTCATTACTGAAAAAAAGTAGTAGAATAATAAAAAACAACAGGAATGAGAGCGGAAAACGGGACTCGGACCCGCGACCCCAACCTTGGCAAGGTTGTGCTCTACCAACTGAGCTATTTCCGCATCAGGAAAAGTGAAGAGGAGGAGACTCGAACTCCCACGTCGCAATTGACACTACCCCCTC
>CAMJIL010000004.1 GCA_946405805.1 uncultured Prevotellaceae bacterium
AATTACTATTTATAAAAATGTTTAATAAATAAGGTTAAGATTTGGTTGTATTGGATTTTTTTATATTTTTTGCCGATTTCATCGAGATGTTTGACCCTAAAAAGTGTTGAATGGATGTCATTATCCTTTAAAAACTATCTTTTCACTATCCCCAATATTCGTAGATGATGAAGATAAAGGGTGAACTTGAACGCGATGTAAGTAGTAAGATGGCTGATGTAAGATGTTTACTTCTTAATTTATATTAAAAACGAACATATTCTTATGCGAAATGGATGAGAAGTCGCAAAAAAGCATTAACTTTGTGGACGGATTTTGCGGAACGTGTTTTGGTGGCATGTGATGCAACAGATGAAGAATAAATGCATACAAAAGATGAAATCTTAGAGGCTTTCTCCCGACTTCTCGACATACAGGACGAGTTGCGCGAGAAATGTCCCTGGGACAATAAACAGACAAACGAATCGCTGCGACCTCATACCATTGAAGAAGTGTACGAGCTCTGTGACGCCATCCTCTCTGATGATCCGAAAGAGATACAGAAGGAGATGGGTGATGTCATGGAGCATCTTGTATTCTATGCCATGATAGGCAGGGAAAAGGGCCTTTTCGATATGGGTGACGTGTTGGAGAAAGAGGCAGACAAACTGGTGTTCAGACATCCGCACATCTATGGTGACAAGACAGCTGCAAACTCTGATGAGGTAAGCAAGATATGGGAGCAGGTAAAGCAGAAGGAGAAGGATGGTAACAAGACTGTTCTCTCTGGTGTTCCTAAGTCACTGCCATCGTTGATAAAGGCCTATCGCATACAGGACAAGGCCAGGAATGTGGGCTTTGACTGGGAAGAGAAAGAAGATGTCTGGGAGAAGGTGTTTGAAGAGGTGGGAGAACTGAAAGCAGAATTTGAAAAAGGAAATAAAGAAGCAGCCGAGAAGGAATTGGGCGATTTGCTCTTTGCCATCGTAAATGCTGCACGATTATATCATATAAACCCTGATACGGCTTTGGAACATACGAATCGTAAGTTTATCACACGATTTGAGTATATAGAGAAAAAGGCAAAGTCGATGGGACGTAATATTAAAGATTTAACTCTTGAAGAAATGGACAGATTGTGGAATGAAGCAAAGACAGTACTGTTGTGTATTATGACAATCTTTGCTATTGTGGCATGTACTAATACTACAAAGCCAAACATGGATATCGAGGACGAAATGGTCGGGGTTCCTGACAGCGCAATATATGGTACTGTTGGCGATGCTACCAGCATGCATGTGTTGACGATTGTTACTGATAATGGTCACGAGATGGCAGTGGCAATGAATCAAGATTCTGTTTCTTCTGATATACAGGGAGGCCTGTATGCCGGCGACAATATCTGTGTGACAACAAAACCGGACCCTTCTGATCCGAAGAGGGGAATGAAGGTGGTAGCAAAGGCAGTGAATCTTACATCATTGTTGGGGCATTGGATTTCGCTGGACCGTAACTTCACAATGAAGGAGAATGGTATAATAGAAGCCAAAAACAATATTGAGTCAAAGCCTTACACCTCATGGCAGATGAGAAACTGCCAACTAATACTCAATACTGATACCTTTGATATCGTAGCCCTGACTCCGGATTCTCTAGTGTTGGAAGGAAACGATGGGGTGTATGGATATAAGAGGAAGAGGTAGGTAACGGTTATCGGTTAAAGGCTGAGACTTCGTACGAAAGACGATAGACGAAAGACGAAAAACGAAAGACGAAAGACGAAAAACCTGAAACTTGAAACCTGAAACCTGAAACCTGAAACCTGAAACTTGAACCCTAACAAAATACGGGAAATAATTAAGGGCTGGCATTATAAAAATGTCAGCCCTTAAAGAAAAATTGACTGTCTCACGACAATCAACCTTCATTAACCTTAATAATCTAATACCATGAAAAACACAGTGCAAAGGTATGGATTATTTTTTATATCTGCAAATTTTTTGTGTTCAGACTAAAAAACTTTTGTATTTTTTAACAAAACGGGGTCTTCTTTTTTGTCAGATGGCGCAAATGGTTCTCTTAAAGTGACCTGTGTTAACAGTGGAGAGACGGAAGTAATGGTTGCTTCTGCAAAACGGAAGGCTCCATCCGAGAAATCACGGGTGTTCTCAAGCTGCCAGATTAGTTTTCCAGATGTTGCATCACTCTTTATTATATTAAATAGGTATGCGCGCGTATCTGGTTCTGGAAGGGGTAGGGTGATTAGCAATACCACCTTACTGTCAGCAATCTTCGCAAGTTCGTATTTTGCATTGCCTTTATTGAAGAGTATGAGGCTGTCACTATTCTGTGTCACTTCTGTGGCATCACCAATATTCTTTGGTATTATGGTGTCGGGAATGGTCTCATATATCTCTGTAAGAGTTTGGGACATCGCTGGCAATGTGAAAAGGTAACTATATAGTATTGTTGCAAAAAATAGTTTTTTCATAGTGCGCTATTTCTTTTTGTTGTTCTTTTTCTTGTTGCTCTGTTTCATGAGGCTATAGGCAGAGTATAGTCCTAATTCTCCTGCTTTCGATAAGTCGGCCTGTGACTTTTCTATCTCGTTGGAATGCAGATATGCCAAACCTCTGTTGTAATAAGCATGTGAGAAATAAGGATCTATCTCGATGGCCTTTGTGAGGTTCTCTATTGCTTCTGCATAGACGCTGTCACGTGCCTGATGGGTTCCCAGATTATAAAAATCCTGTGCTGTCTTTGGCACCTTTACCTCTACGTATTCAGTCTTCTCGACCAGGCTGTCACGCTGCATCACGATATATGGCTGGTAATGCTCCGTAATCTGTCTGTTCTGTATCTTTCCGCGATATTCGCTCTTGTATTCCGGCTCTTGTGAAGCATCATCCTCTACTACTATCTGGTCATACTTCTCAAGGTCTATATCAGACAGTTTTCGCATCTGCTGCAGTTTTGCCGATGACCACCTGTTCTGCACTCCGAGGTGTTTGTCCATCTGGGCTTTCAGGATGCGGTATTCGTCCTTTTCGGCATTTGCTGTCTGTCCTAAGCGGCGATAGCACTCTGCACGGAATTTAAGACCTGTCCAAAAGTTGGGGAATTTCTTTATTACGATGGAGTAATCGCGGATGGCGCTTCTAAGGTCGCCAGTCCTGTCTTCCAATATAGCCCTGTTGAATAAAGCCATAATGTTACCCGGCTCCAGGCTTAGGACATAGTTGAAGTCCTCGATGGCTCTGTTGTCATCACCCACCTGTTGTCTCAACAGACCTCTGTTATAGTGTGCCAGGAAATTGTTGGGGTCTAATTCCAATGCCGTATCATAGTCGCTCATAGCTCCACGCAGATTATTGTTTCTAAGTCTTACGTGGGCTCTGTTAACGTAACATCTTACGTCCTTGGGAGTGTAATGCAAAGCTTTGGTATAGTATTCGTCTGCTTCCTTCCACATGCTTTTGGTAAAAGCAAACATCGCCTTTACTCTCCATGCGTTGGGATTGTGTTCGTCAATCTCCAAACCCTTGTCAATCCATTTCTCAGCCTCTATGGTATCACCCTTATTCATCAGCGCCTCTGCCCTCATAAGGTATGCGCTGGAATTCTTCTGCCATTTCTGTATGAGTGTGTCCAGCTGCAACAGACAGGCGTCATAATCCTTGTTTTCAAGATAGCAGGCAGCACGATTGTACCAGTAATTCTGGTTGGCTGGCTCCTGAGAGATGGCTTTTGAATAGTCGGCTATAGCCCCAATGAAATTATCCTGCTTGATGCGAGTGATGCCACGAAGGTCGTACAGCTCTGTGACATACGGATTCAGCCTCAATGCTTCTGTAGCATCGCTTTCTGCTCCCTGCCAGTCATCAAGGTAGTATTTTGCTATGGCACGCAACTGCCAAGGTTCCCACAGATATGGCTTGGCTGCTATAGCCTGATTGAAGTATTGTATGGAGAGGACATAATCCTCATAGTGTAATGCTATGCGTCCGCTGAGAATTAACTTGTCAACGTTATATTGCCCATATACGGATGATATGGGGAATATGCAGAATATGACATACAGTAAACGCTTAAGCATCTTTTTCTTATTTGGCTACCTTCACCCTGTAGCCAGTTCTGAAACGTCCTTGCAACAATGCCTTCAACTTCGATTTTATCAACTGCTTTCTTAATGGTGAGATGCGATCTATGAACATCTTTCCGTCAAGATGGTCAAATTCGTGTTGCATAACACGTGCGAGGTATCCATCCACCCATTCGTCGTGCTCCTCAAAATTCTCATCCTGATAGGTTACATGTATTCTTGTCGGGCGAACCACATTCTCGTGGATTGCGGGTAATGACAGACATCCCTCTGAAGAACTTTCGGTTTTCGTATCGTCATAATCCACGATGTGTGCATTGATGAATACTTTTTTGAATCCGGTATATTCCGGAAAGTCTTCCTTCAGCGGGTCAAGGTCTATTACTACCAATCGTATCGGCAGTCCTATCTGTGGGGCAGCAAGTCCGATTCCCTCGCTCTCTGCAAGGGTTTCCCACATGTTGACAATAAGTGTTTTGAGGTCTGGGTAGTTAGCATCAATGTCCTGAGCAACCTTTCTCAGGACGGGCTGACCATATGTATAGATGGGTAAAATCATCTGTGGCTTAAGTAATCTTGTAATATTATTGTTGCAGAAACTTTGTCAACGAGAGCCTTGTCCTGTCTGGCTTTTTTGTGTAGTCCTGCATCAAGCATCGTCCTGTGTGCCAGTACTGAGGTAAATCGCTCATCATATCCCTCGATGGGTATCTCTGGGTGAGCTTTTCTCCAACGGTTTTCAAATTCCTTTACTCGTGCCATATTCTCTGATGGCATTCCGTTGGATTGCTTCGGCTCTCCGATGATGATGCGTTCTACAGACTCTCGTTGTATATATTTCTCGAGATAATCGAACAGCGTATGGGTATCTACAGTATCAAGCGCACCGGGCACTATCTGTAATTCATCTGTTACAGCAAGCCCGGTGCGCTTCTTTCCGTAGTCTATAGCAAGTATCCTAGACATTTACTTCATCAGAAGCCATGCGTCTGGATATGTAGCCTTCAGTGATTCCTTTGTGCTTACAGCGCTGCTTCTGTCATCGTGTGTAGTAGCGATTACACGATACATATTGCGTTCGCTGTTGAATGCTATCTGTGCATCATAACCGGCATTCTTCAGAGTGTTCTGCAGACCGTCAGCATTTGCACGTACACCGAAAGAACCTACTACAACAGAGTAAGCCTTCAAGCCAGAACCGCTTACAACGTTAACATTCTCTCTGCGTACAGGAGTGTTGTCAACAACAGTTGTTGTCTGCTGAACTGGCTGCTGTACCATTGGGGTAACAGGTGCCTGCTGCTGTACAGGAGCCTGATATTCCTGCTGCTGCTGTACTGGCTGTGCGTATTGCTGCTCCTGTGCCTTAGCCTTTTCGTAAGCCTTGCGATAAGCACTTTCTTTTGAAGAACTACAAGCTGTGAATGCAATTGCTGTGCAAACTAATGCACTGAAATAAAAAATCTTTTTCATTTTCGCGTTATTATTTTAAATAAGTGATATAATTCTGTTAATTCGTTGCAAAGGTACGAAAAAAAATGTAAAAAAAATTTGTTTTGATATATTTTTTTGTTACTTTTGCATTTGAAAACGTATTTATTATATTTATTAACCAATTTATTAACAACAAATCAAATTTTTAACTATGAAGACATTAGGTTACATCGCAGCTGTTATCGGCGGAGCCGTTGCAGGTGCAACAGCAGCTCTCTTGCTTGCTCCAGAAAAGGGTGAAGACACACGTGCAAAACTTCAGGACTATGCTAAGGAGTGCTATGACAAGATTGACATCAAGAAGACTGCTGAAGACATTCAGAAAAAGGTAAAGGACTTCTGTGAGAAATATAATATCAATCTTTCTAAGAATCAGGTAGAAGAACTGGCTGAAGACGTTGTTGAGGCATGATTTCCAGTGAAGCAAATGTCAAGAAGATAGTCGCCCTGATTGAGGATTCCAAAGGATGGGTGGAGCTGAAGTCTGAAAAGACACGGCTTGACGTGACGCATAAATTAGTTTCTATAATAGGAATGTTATTCTTTATTATAGTGTTACTGCTGATTTTAATGCTCATTCTTGCTTGCCTTTCTTTCGCTGCCGCCTATTCTCTTGAGAGCACTATGGGGTCAAAGTCTGCTGCCTTCCTGTGTGTCAGCCTGTTCTATGTGGTGTTGCTAATAATTGCTTATGCCACACGTAGTAAATGGCTCTTCGCACCGTTAGGACGGCTGTTCTCTGACCTCGCTCCTGAAGAACTCAAGAAGAAGAGTGACTCTATGCAGACAGATATTACAGCAAAAGAGTCGTCACTCAAAAAGAATTGGAATTCTCTTGTCAATGAAGAAGAACCTGTCATTCTCTCACCGACAAAGCGTGTGATGAATTGGATTTCGGACTCTTCAAACGTCATTGACGGAGCACTTCTTGGCTGGAAGCTATATAGAATATTCGGAAAAAAGAAAAAGTTCTTTTAAAAAAAGATAAAATCAGTATCTTGGCCTTATCGCTGGCATTTATGTGTCAGAGGAAAGTCCGGGCAGCGCAGAGCACTCCACTTGCGAAAATACAAGCTATTGGTGACAGTAGGTGTTAACAGAAGAAAATAACCGCCGGCGCATAATTCTTGCTGAGTCAAACGAGGTCGGATAATGTGCGCAGGTAAGGGTGAGAAGGTGGTGTAAGAGACCACCAGGTAGTTGGTGACAACTATGCTGTGTTTTCTGGAGGCTGCAAGTTCATGTATACCATCGTCATGATAGGGCTGCTCGCCCGAATTCTTAGGAATACGGTGGAGGGTAGAACGCTTAGATAAATGATAGGGCACTGGTTCGCCAGTACAGAACCCGGCTTATAGAGATACTGATTTCTTTTTTCTGAATCCAATAATCAATAACCTTTAACCGTTAAACTTTAACCTTTAACCGTTAAACTATAAACTTTCTAAACACCATATACACCTTCATTCGCGCTTTTATCATTGATATAGACCAAAAGCGTGTCATTGCAACGGCGAGTAATCTTACATACTCCTCGCTGCTTGCCTTCGTACCTATTCTCGCAGTATTCTTTGCTGTTGCGAGAGGATTCGGATATTCTGTATATATCGAAGACTGGTTTCGTGACCTCTTGTCGTCACAGCCTGATGCAGCAGAGACGATAATAGGATTCGTAAACTCATATCTCGTACATACCAAGAAAGGAATATTCCTCGGCATCGGACTTATCTTTATGTTGTGGACAACGCTGATGCTGATTTCAAATATCGAGAGTGCCTTCAATGACATCTGGCATGTGAAGCACCCCAGAAGCATTTTCCGCACCATTACGGATTATGTCTCGCTATTCTTCCTGTTGCCTATCTTCCTTGTTGTCAGCTCGGGTCTGTCAATATGGATTGCAGCGTTGCAGGACCAACTCAGTGATGTCATCGTCCTGGGACCTATAATGACAATCGTTATTGAGCTGTCACCTTATCTTCTTCTGTCAGCAGGCTTCGTCTGCCTGTATGTATTCATGCCTAATACAAAGGTGAAATTCAGTTCTGCCCTGTGGCCTGGAATCTTGGCTGGTGTGTGTCTGCAGGTCTTTCAGATGGTGTATATAAATTCGCAGATATGGATATCTAATTATAATGCTATCTATGGCTCCTTCGCCATGATACCATTCTTCCTGTTGTGGCTGCAGACATCATGGATAATATGTCTCATGGGTGCTGAGTTGACCTATTGTAAGCAGAATTCAGAAGACTTCTTCTCCAGCGAGCCTACTCTCACATCTGGCTATTCCTTTAATTCACGTCTTGAGCAGTCGTGGATTATTATGGAACATGTAGCGCAGCGTTTCATGGATGGAGAAGAAGAATATACAGCAGAAGAGATAAAGGAAATGCTGAATGCTGAGGCTGCTTCTCGTGGCAGCGATAAGAAGATTCCTATGAGGGTAGTGGAGAATCTGCTCTCCGACCTGCAGGATATACATTTCCTCGCAGAATTAGTGCATGATGAAAAAGGTGATACCGCCCGTTATCTGCCTAACGAAGCATTAAAAAATCTCACAAAAGAAGAATTGTATAACAGGCTTTCCAACCTCGGGGTGAAAATATAACGGTTAACGTTTAACGGTTAACGTTTAACGGTTAAAGAAAAACTTTAAACTCTAAACTCTAAACTTTAAACTTTAAACTTTACAATGGTGTTCTGTTGAGAATAGAGCGTCCTAAGGTTACTTCGTCAGTATATTGTAGTTCATCGCCCACATTGATGCCACGGGCTATGACGCTCAGTTTTACGTCAGGAAATTCACGCAGCTTTCTGGAGATATAGAAATTCGTCGTATCTCCCTCCATGGTACTTGCAAGTGCAAATATCACCTCTTTTATCTGCTGCTCCCCGTCCTTTCCGCTTACTCCGTTTCTTATTCTCTCTATCAGCGACTCTATCTCCAGGTTGCTTGGCCCGATGCCGTCCATAGGTGATATGATGCCACCCAAGACGTGGTAAAGGCCCTTATACTGCATTGTCCTCTCGATAGCCAACACATCCTGAATATTCTCTACCACACAGATTACAGAGCCGTCTCTCGACTTGTCAGCACAGATGGGGCACAACTCGCTTTCAGAAATGTTGTGGCATTTCTTGCAATATTTCACCTCCCTCTTCAGTATCGTCAAAGCATCAGCAAACGCTGTCACATCAGCCTCCTCCTGACGCAACATATGCAGCACCAGGCGTAATGCAGTTTTGCGACCTATCCCCGGAAGCCTCGCAAACTGATCTATTGCATTATCGAGAAGAACGTTATTCAATTATGAAAGGTCTTTCGTCTTTCGTTTTTCGTTTTTCGTCTCTAAACTTTAAAATTCTTCACCGCCCTGTCCATCTCTCTCTTGTCCTGTTTCAGTTTCAGGGTCTCGCGTTTGTCAAATTCCTTCTTGCCTCGGCATAGTGCGATGTCCAGCTTTGCCCGTCCCTTGTCGTCAATGAAGAGTAGGGTAGGGACAATGGTGAATCCTACAGCCTTGGTATCCTCCTTCAGGTGGCGTATCTCCCTCTTGTTCAGCAGCAGTTTCCTGTCTCTGCGGGCCTCGTGGTTGTTATACGAGCCATAGAAATATGGACTGATGTTCATACCCTTCACCCACATCTCGTCATTATGAATGTAGCAGAAGGTGTCCACCAGCGACGCCTTACCCATGCGGATACTCTTAATCTCCGTGCCTGTCAATACAATACCGGCAGTATAGGTATCCACAAAATGGTAGTCAAAAGCTGCCTTCTTGTTCTTTATCTGTACTGGACTTTTCTTGCGTAAAAGTTCCTGTTCTTTGTTCATCCTACTTTAATATTTGCTGCAAAATTACGAAAAAATCTTTATATATAACAAAAAAGGTGTTATAAAATTTGCGTTTTTATATAAATTTATGTACCTTTGCGCTCAAATGGGACGAAAGTGTATATTTGTTTCCAGAACATATATTTTATTTAATTTTCAAAAATAAAAACATTATGATTTACACAAAGGAAGTCAACGACATGTGCGTCGTTGCAAAAGGTCCTAACCACGGTCCTGCTCCAATTCCTGAAGAGGGAAAGTGGATTCAGGCCAAGGAGATTAAGGACATCTCTGGTATGACCCACGGCATTGGTTGGTGTGCTCCACAGCAGGGTTGCTGCAAGCTCTCTCTCAATGTTAAGGATGGTGTTATTGAAGAAGCTCTCGTTGAGACAATCGGTTGCTCAGGTATGACCCACTCAGCTGCTATGGCTTCTGAGATTCTCCCTGGTAAGACTATTCTTGAGGCTCTCAATACCGACTTGGTATGTGACGCTATCAACACAGCAATGCGCGAGTTGTTCCTCCAGATTGTATATGGTCGCACACAGTCAGCATTCTCTGAGGGTGGTCTTGCAATCGGTGCAGGTCTTGAAGACCTTGGTAAGGGCCTCGTATCTCAGTGTGGTACCCTCTATGGCACAAAGGCTAAGGGCACACGTTATCTCCAGCTCACAGAAGGCTATATCACAAAGCAGTTCCTCGATGAGGATAATGAGGTTTGTGGTTACGAGTTCGTTCACATGGGTAAGTTCATGGATGCTGTCAAGAAGGGCATGGATGCTAATGAGGCACTCAAGTCTGTTACTGGCACATACGGCCGTACAAAGCCTGAGCAGGGAGCAGTTAAATTTATTGATCCACGTAAAAACTAATAGGAGGAACATATTATGATTCGCGAAGTAAAATTTGAGTCACAAGATCGTCGTATCAAGCAGATACTTGCTGCTCTGAACGAGAATGGTATTTCTTCTATTGAGGAAGCAAACGAAATATGTGAAAAGGCAGGTCTCGACCCTTACAAGACATGTGAGGAGACACAGATGATCTGTTTCGAGAACGCAAAGTGGGCATACGTAGTAGGTTCTGCTATTGCACTGAAGAAGGGTTGTAAGACAGCTGCTGATGCTGCTGAGGCAATCGGTATCGGTCTTCAGTCATTCTGTATTCCTGGTTCTGTTGCTGATGACCGTAAGGTAGGTATCGGCCACGGTAACCTCGCAGCACGTCTGCTCCGTGAAGAGACAGAGTGTTTCGCATTCCTCGCAGGTCACGAATCTTTCGCAGCTGCTGAGGGTGCTATCAAGATTGCAGAGATGGCAAACAAGGTACGTCAGAAGCCACTCCGTGTCATCCTGAACGGTCTTGGCAAGGACGCTGCTATGATTATCTCTCGTATCAACGGTTTCACATACGTACAGACACAGTTCGACTACTTCACAGGTGAGCTGAAGGTGGTTAAGACAAAGTCATATTCTGACGGCCCACGTGCAAAGGTAAACTGCTATGGCGCTGACGACGTTCGTGAAGGCGTAGCAATTCTGTGGAAGGAGAATGTAGATGTATCTATCACAGGTAACTCTACCAACCCAACACGTTTCCAGCACCCAGTAGCAGGCACCTATAAGAAGGAGCGCGTACTTGCTGGCAAGCCATACTTCTCAGTAGCATCAGGTGGTGGTACAGGTCGTACACTGCACCCAGACAATATGGCAGCAGGTCCTGCTTCATATGGTATGACAGATACCCTCGGCCGTATGCACTCTGACGCACAGTTCGCAGGTTCTTCTTCAGTACCAGCACACGTAGAGATGATGGGCTTCCTCGGCATTGGTAACAACCCAATGGTTGGATGCACAGTAGCATGTGCCGTAAACGTAGCACTCGCACTGAATAAGTAATTCTTTAAAAGGTTATAGGTTATTGGGTTATTGGTTATTGACCTGAAGCCTGAAACTTTAACCTTGAAACCAAAATAAATCCGGAAAGGTGGTAACATCTTTCCGGATTTTTTATATTTAAGCGATTAAGCTGATTCTACAGCACTTTCTTGTAGAGCTCTACGATTTCTGCTTCTGTGACATCGCGTGGGTTGCCTGGTGTGCAGACGTCAGCGATAGCCTGCGCAGCCAAAGCCGGAATGTCTTCTTCCTTGATGCCGAGGGCCGTGAGGGTCTGTGGTATGCCGACGCGGATAGAGAGGGCCTTGACAGCGTCAACAGCTGCCTGTGCTGCCTCCTGTGCTGACATGCCTGTGGTATCTACGCCCATAGTCTGGGCAATAACGCCGAACTTTTCAATGCACTTTGGCATATTGAACTCCATGATAGTTGGCAGCAGCAGAGCATTTGCTACACCGTGTGGAATGTCGTGGAGGGAACCCATTGGGTGTGCCATACCATGAACAAGGCCGAGGCCGACATTTGAGAATGCCTGTGCTGCGATATATTGTGCCAATGCCATGCCTTCGCGGCCCTTTGGATTGGTAGGCTCCTCAACAGCGAGTGGCAGGAACTCTGCTATCATCTTGATAGCCTGCAGCTCATACATATCGCTCATTACCCATGCGCCCTTGGTGATATATCCCTCGATGGCGTGGGTGAGGGCATCCATACCTGTTGCAGCGGTGAGGCTCTTTGGAAGGCTGTACATCAGCTCTGCATCCACGATAGCAACGGCAGGAATGTCGTTAGGATCAACGCATACCATCTTTGCCTGACGCTCTTCATCGATGATGACGTAGTTGATGGTTACCTCGGCACCAGTGCCGGCTGTAGTAGGCAGCGCGATGATGGGTACACTCTTCTTCTTGGTTGGCGCTACGCCTTCGAGGCTTACGATGTCAGAGAACTCTGGGTTGTTGGTAACGATGCCGATGCCCTTTGCAGTGTCCATAGCAGAACCACCGCCGATGGCGATGATGCAGTCGGCCTTAGCGTCAGCGAATGCCTTGATGCCATCCTTCACGTTGGTAACGGTAGGATTTGGCTTTACCTCAGAGAAAATTTCGTAAGGGAAGCCACACTGGTCGAGCACCTCTGTTACCTTCTGTGCGGTGCCTACCTTCAGCAGCCCCTTGTCGGTGCATACGAGGGCTTTCTTTACGCCCATGCGGTTAAGAACTTCAGGAAGTTCCTTGCGGGCTCCTGCTCCAAAATAAGATACTTCGTTAAGAATAAATCTGTTTGCCATTTTTTATATATTGAACATTGAAAATTGAACATTAAACATTAAATTCGCTTCGCTCAGAAACGTCTTTAACCGTTAAACTTTAAACGTTAACCGTTATCAATGCTTCGCCCACTTTACGCGTTTTGAGGTGTCAGCGCCGGGGCCGTGGTTGGAGGCTTCGAAATAGCGGGCTGTCTTCTCGTTCTCAGGATTGCGCCAGTTGTCCCATCCCTCTGGACGTATGTGAGCACCGAGCCAGCAGTTCTGAAAGAGAGTGTAGGCATAGGGCCGCCACGGACGTCCGAGATAGCACTTCGTAACACCAGGGGCTGCCTGAAGAGAGCAATTGGTGAAGACATAGCCTACCTCAACATCCTGTGGGGTGGCTGCAGCGGTGATGTAGGAATTTTTCTTGCTTATGATGGTGCAGTGCTCGAAGTAAGCCGTTGCAGGTCCGAAGATGAAGTCGGTAGTGCCTTCGATGATACAGTCAACAAAATGTTGTATAGCCTTTCCGGGACCGGTATATACGGTGTCCTGATTACCCACTAAGCGGCAGTTGTAATAGTATTGCCCGTCACCATCGGCAAAGAGGGCCACAGCCTGTCCCAGTGGCGCAGCATTATTCTCAATGGTGAGGTCGCTGATTAGGATATCTCTCCCGGACACCTTGAGGGTGTAAGAGTTGAAGGTGCCCATGTTGTTGATATTGGCATGATCGTCGTAGGTGATGATGGTTGAATCACGACTTTCACCCATCAACACGATATTGGTGAGGTGGGAGGGAATGACGAGTTTTTCCTTATAGACACCTTTTTTAATATATATAACGCGCTTTTCAGCCATCAGAGCGCGGCATTTGTCGATAGCCTCCGCAACATTACGGAAGTCACCTGTGCCATCACGAGCCACAACAATGGTGTCAAGTTGTGCTGATGTAGGAAGAATGTAAAAATGAAAGAATGAAAGAATGAAAAGAATGCGGAGCATTTGTAATTATGAATTGTGAATTATAGATTGTGAATTTATGGGGACCTCTACTTCTTCTGTACTTTCTTGATGCCTTCGATTTCTTTCATCTTTTGGATGATGGTATCGAGGATGGTGTTGTCACGCACTTTGAAGACTGCTTCGCAAGAGAAAATGCCATCGTTGGTCTGGATGTTGAGTTTCTGGATGTTGATGTCGAACTGTTCGTAGAGCAATGTCGAAACATCCTTTAGCATACCCTTGCGGTCTATGCCGCGCAGGGAGATTGTGTATATGATGTCGCGCTCGGTAATCTTCTTGGGCTCTTTGGCCTTCATAAACGGCACATATCTGCGCCAACCTCTCTTATGTAACTTGTTGTCGGCATTCTTCGGACCATATAGTACGCAGTTGAGGTCGCGCTGGTCGAGGGTAATGTCGCCATTGGCAATATCGATGAGCAGGCGTTCGTTGGTGCCACTCATATGACTCTCGCGAAGGCGATCGAGGGATTGCGTAGTGATGGTGAGGCTATTCTGCTCCAGCCATGCCTTGAGAATTTCCTCACCGGCACGGGCTTGCTCACGTTCCTGCTTTCGCAAGAGTGACTGTATCTTGTTGCGTGCCTTAGCGGTAGTGACATAGTTGAGCCAGTCGCGATGCACATGCTGCGAAGGCGACGTGATGATTTCCACCTGGTCGCCACCCTTCAGCTGCTGTGACAGCGGCACGAGGCGATGGTTCACCTTTGCACCGATGCAATGGGTGCCGAGGAAAGTGTGTATCTGGAATGCGAAATCGAGTGCCGTACAGTTTGCGGGCATCGTGATGATGTCGCCTTTAGGGGTAAAGACGAATATCTCGGAGGCAAAGAGATTGAGCTTTATGGCATCGAGGAAATCCATCGCATCCGGCTGTGGGTCATCGAGAATCTCCTTGATGGTCTGCAGCCAGCCGTTCAGTTCATCCTCTGTAACCTTCTCGGTATTCATCGGGTCGGCATCATCCTTATACTTCCAATGGGCAGCAAAGCCCTGCTCGGCAATGTCGTCCATGTGGGTAGAACGTATTTGCACCTCTATCCATTGTCCCTGTTTACTCATGAGGGTTACATGTAGAGCGCGGTAGCCATTGGCCTTAGGGTGGGAGAGCCAGTCGCGAAGACGTTCCGGGTGGGACTTGTACATGCGGCTGAGGGCTACATATATACGGAAACACTCATCGACTTCGTCCTCACGGGACTTTGGTTCATATATAATGCGAACAGCAAGGATGTCGTATATCTCGTCGAAAGAGACATTCTTCTTCTGCATCTTGTTCCAGATAGAGTAGGGACTTTTTACGCGAGCCTTGATGGTGTATTTGATACCCATCTTGTCGAGAGCATTTCGGATTGGCGCTGTGAAGGCTTCGAACAATGTCTCACGCTGCGCATTGGTATGCTGCAGGTTCTTCTCTATCTTGGCATATTCCTTCGGATATTCATAACGGAAGGAAAGATCTTCAAGTTCGGACTTTATGGTATTCAGTCCGAGACGATTGGCCAGCGGGGCATAGAGATAAAGCGTCTCGCCTGCTATCTTGCTACGCTTTTCTTCTTCCTCACGTTCTATGTGACGCATATTGTCGAGGCGGTCGCATATCTTGATGAGGATGACACGGATGTCTTCACTCATCGTGAGGAGGAGCTTCTTGAGATTTTCGGCCTGTGCTTCGGCCTGTGCACCAAATATGCCGCCGGAAATCTTTGTCAGTCCGTCAACAATCTGTGCTATCTTTGTGCCGAAGATATTCTCAATATCATCAATGGTATAGTCGGTATCCTGTATAGAGTCGTGGAGCAGTGCGGCACAGATGCTGGTAGAGCCAAGGCCCATCTCTTGGGATGCTATGATGGCAACAGAGAGGGGATGTATCATATATGGCTCGCCACAAGGACGTGTAGCACCCTCGTGGGCGTGGCAGGCAAAATTGTATGCCTTCTGTATCAGGTCCACCTTCTTACGGTGGGCTGACTCCATGTAGCCCTTAACTAAGGATTCATATAGTTCGTCTGTTGTTTGCATTTCGTTTAATTGTAATTGAAAATTGAAAATTGACAATTATTTTCACCTCTCACGTTTCACATTTCACCTCCTTCTTTTGCGTGAAGACTTGCGGGTGGCAGCGCTTTTTGAGGATTTTCTTGAAGAATGTCGTGAATATGATCTTGTAGCGGTATAAGATCTCACCTCTACCTGGTCGCGCTTCATGAGGTTTGAAACATCGTATGCCCAGATGGAGTCTTCGTTGGCAATGAAGAGTTTTACATATTCTGTCGGCATGCGGAAGTCTGTCGGTTCTGTATATCCTGTTATGATATCATGACGATATTGAGGATTGAAGGCGCGGAGCTCTTCGATAGGTATTCCGATAACCTCTGAAATCTGTTTGAAGTGAAGGTTCTTTGTTACAACGATGGTATCAGCCTGCTGCGGAAGAGTTGTCTTCATAGGACAGATATTATGGTCGCGATAGAATGTCATGATATAGTTTGCTGCTATGAAGGCAGGCACATATCCTCGTGTTTCTGCTGGCAGGAAGGGGTATATCTCCCAATAGTCACGAGAGCCGCCAGCTCTTGTAATAGCCTTCTGTATGTTGCCAGGACCAGCATTATATGCTGCGATAACCAGATGCCAATCGTTGAAAATCTGGTATAGGTCGTAGAGATAATGTGCTGCTGCATAGGAAGACTTCGTGGGGTCGCGGCGTTCGTCAACAAGGCTGTTTACGCGAAGTCCGTAACGCTGTCCTGTTGCCACCATAAACTGCCAAAGACCACCAGCACCAGCATGGCTGACAGCATTAGGGTTAAGGGCTGATTCTATGACGGGCAGATATCTCAGTTCGAGAGGAAGTCCATAGGTCTCGAGTGCCTCCTCAAAAATCTCCATATAAAGATTCTGTGCTCCCAACATCAGGCTCACATGACGGCGCAACTTGTTGGCATAGCGGTCAATATAATTCTGTACTACCTCATTCCACGGCATCTCAATAACTGTTGGCATACGACGAAGACGCTCAATAGTCTCTTCCTTGGTGAAGATAGGCCCGTCAGGCATCTGTACGCAGTCGGAATCGACAAACAGATAGTGCTGGGCATTATAATCCTTCAGCATGTCTTCCATCTCTTGGTTCATGCTCTCTGGAATCTCATCTTCATCGAAGACATAGTCCAAGGCATTGAGATTGCTCTGTCGGGCACGAAGGGTGTCAGAAGCTGTTGACAGTACGCTTTGCGAGAAAGCAGAACTGCTGACCAATGTCATTAGGAATATGTAGAGGATTTTGTTTAGCATAGTAGAGTATTTTTAGATAGGCTGGGATTTAGAAATTCAGTGAACTCCGTATACCTATGGCGTTGTTGCTGAGAGGGGAGTTCGGAGATACTGTCATCTTGTTATTTATGATGGCCGGCTGCACATGTAATGATAGGTCGTCAGAGATGTCGAAGGTCGATAGCGAGGCATCGACATAAGCATCAATAACGGAGAGAGCATATACTCCCAACATAACAAAGAAACTTAGGTCTCGCCAGCGGCGATAGCGGTCTCTACGTGAACGGAATACTTCCTTGTAGCGTTCTATGTTGGAGGAATTTATCTGATTGCCCAGATGTAGGAACTGAGTATAGCTGGCGGTATTAGGGTCGTCATCCATGATGTCGAGATAAGCCTGTGAGTAATCCAAATACATCTGGTTATTCCACCTCATAGCATAGGCACACCCGATGAAACCTCCGTAAATGATAGGTAGCTTCCAGTATTTTCTGTTGTATATCTGTCCTGCTCCCGGTAATACGAGGGCGAGCCAAAGAGCCCTCTTGGGGTCTGGCTTCCATGTTGACCAGTCGCGTTTCTGCTTTATCTTCAGTTTCTTCAAAGGCTTTTCCGCATCAAGGGCAGAATCAGCCTGCTGTGCTATTGCGGCTCCGATATTGTCGGATGTGGTGTCGGCAACTTCAGTAACGGCAGACACAACGGAATCCTTCCTTTCGCTCTGCGCGAGGGCAGGGAAAGAAAAAAGTAATGAGTAAAGAGTAAAAAGAATGAATACCTTTCGCATTACTCAATAGCCTTCATAATTTCCTTCAGTTGCTTTTCTGAGGCAAATGGGATAGTGATTTTTCCTTTGCCGCCAGAGGTGCATGAAATAGAAACATTAGCACCAAGAGCTTTTGAGATGGCATCGCGAATGACGATATATTTTTCAGGCATCTGGGCTTTTCCCTTTATTGTCTTGGCTCCTGACTGCACATCTTCGCCATTCTTCAGGCGGGTAACAAATTCCTCCACCTGACGAACGCTGAAATTGTGCTTCAGAATCTCCTTGAACACCTTAATCTGTGTAGAAGGGGAATCGAGAGAGAGCAATGCTCTGGCATGTCCCATATCGATTTCTTTCTTCTGCAAAGCCAACTGTATCTGCGCTGGCAGGCGTAGGAGACGCAGATGGTTTGATATTGCCGCACGGCTCTTCCCTACGCGTTCAGAAACCTTATCCTGTGTCATGCCTTCTGTATCGAGCAGATGCTGATATGCTAATGCTATTTCTATGGCATTGAGGTCTTCACGTTGGATGTTTTCTACTAAGGCCAACTCCATTACCGTCTCATCAGAGATAGTGCGAATGTAGGCAGGTATTGCCTTCATGCCAATCAACTGTGAGGCTCTCCAACGGCGTTCACCGGCGATAATCTGGAAACGTCCTCCTTCCATCTCACGAAGGGTAATAGGCTGTATGATGCCTAACTCTTTTATAGAAGATGCCAATTCTTCAAGTCCCTGCTGGTCAAAATCGCGTCGCGGTTGGTCAGGATTCGCATCAATAAGGTCTATTGCAACCTCATTGATGGTAGAGGATCCCTGTGGGTGGATATCATCGGTAGAAATAAGGGCATCAAGGCCTCGGCCCAATGCGTTATATTTTTTTCTTACTGCCATATTTTGTTGTTATTTTTGCTTTTCCCTACTGATTATTTCTTTTGCCAATGCTAAATGGTTCTTAGTACCGGCAGCATTAACGTCATAAAGGATTACAGGAAGTCCGTGAGAAGGACATTCTGCAAGTTTTACGTTACGCTGTATAACGGTCTTGAATACCAACTCTTGGAAGTGGCGCTTTACTTCATCATATATTTGGTTACACAACTTCAGACGATTGTCGTACATAGTCAGTAAGAAACCTTCTATCTCAAGTTTCGTATTCAGATGTCCTTTAATAAGTTTTATGGTGTTGAGAAGTTTTCCTATTCCTTCAAGTGCAAAATATTCACATTGTACAGGAATAATGATGGAATCAGCAGCTGTAAGAGCGTTGACGGTAATGAGTCCCAGAGATGGTGAGCAGTCAATAAGGATATAGTCGTACTCCTGACGCAGTGGTTCAAGGGCATTTTTTATTACAAATTCCCTGTTCTCCATCTTTATCATCTCTATCTCAGCACCAGCAAGGTTAATGTTGCTGGGGATGATGTCGAGCCCTGTAACATCTGTTGTATAGATTGCCTCTCTAATATCTATTTCTCCGGAAATACAATCGTATAGTGAACATTCAACAGACTGCATATCGACCCCCAATCCGCTTGAGGCGTTAGCCTGCGGGTCGGCATCAATTACTAATACCTGTTTGTCTAATGTGGCTAATGATGCGGCAAGGTTTATGGTAGTAGTGGTCTTACCGACACCACCTTTTTGGTTTGCTAATGCAATTATCTTACCAAGTCTTTTCTTCATAGCGAATTTTCTTTACATAATTCGCGTGCAAAGATATAAAAAAATATGCTTCAAAATTGCTTTTTATCATTTTATAACATTATTTTTGAGGTTTTATGCATGTATTTCGAATTCTTTTTGTAATTTTGCAACCGATTTTCCCCTGCGCAGCGCATGTGAGCGCACACGGATTATCGTATAAGGCTCCGTAGCTTAGTTGAATAGAGCGCAGGATTCCGGTTCCTGAGGTCATGGGTTTGAATCCCATCGGGGTCACTGGATTTTTGTAAGGAAAGAAAACAATAAGAAGTTTTTATAGATGAGACAGTTAAAGATTCAGAAAAGTATTACCAATCGTTCGAGTGAGGCACTTGACAAGTATCTTGTAGAAATTGGTCGTGCACCACTTATTACCATTGATGAAGAAATTGAGTTGGCACAGATAATCCGTAAGGGTGGTCCTGCTGCTGAGCGTGCTAAGGAAAAACTCGTTACTGCCAACTTGCGCTTTGTCGTTTCTGTGGCAAAGCAGTATCAGCATCAGGGATTGTCACTTACCGACCTTATTGACGAAGGTAACATAGGTCTGATAAAGGCTGCCGAGAAGTTTGATGAGACACGTGGCTTTAAGTTTATCTCTTATGCCGTATGGTGGATTCGTCAAAGCATTCTTCAGGCTATTGCAGAGCAAAGCCGTATTGTGCGTCTGCCTTTGAACCAGGTTGGCTCACTTAATAAGATAAATCACGAAATCAACAAGTTCGAGCAAGAGAACCAACGCCATCCAAGTGTTGGAGAACTGTCTGAGGTTACCAATATCGACGAAGAAAAAATAAGCCAAAGTCTTATGGCTGATGGACATCATGTGTCTATCGATGCACCATTCCAGGATGGTGAGGAAAACTGTATGCTGGATGTTATGGCAAGTGGTGATGACACTCGTACTGATAAGGGGGTGGACCACGAGTCAATGGCACACGAGTTGAATGCTGTACTCGGCAGAGTGTTGAAGGATCGTGAGATAATAATCATTCGTGAGTGCTTCGGCATAGGATGCCCTGAAAAAGGCTTGGAAGAGATTGGTGACGAACTGGGTCTTACACGTGAGCGTGTTCGTCAGATTCGTGAGAAAGCAATCCTGAAACTTCGTGATTCAGGTAATGCAAAGATATTGATAAAATACTTAGGTTAAGGGAGAAATATTATGAATCATCTTGTGATTATGGCAGGTGGTATAGGCAGCAGATTCTGGCCTATGAGTACCACAGAGAATCCAAAGCAGTTTATTGATGTTCTTGGAGTTGGTCGTTCGCTTATTCAGCTTACGTATGATCGCTTCAAAGGTATCTGTGCTCCGGAAAATGTTTGGGTGGTAACAGGAGAGGTGTATGCACAGAAGGTGCACGAACAGCTTCCTGAGATACCGGAAGGAAACATTCTCTCTGAACCATGTCGCAGGAATACAGCTCCTTGTATTGCCTACGTCTCTTACCGCATAAAGGCGAAAGACGAAAAGGCTAGCATCTGTGTTACTCCAAGTGACCACATCGTTACTGATATACAGGAGTTTCAGAGAATTATCAAAGCATCATTGCAATTTGCTGCAGAGTCGGATGCTATTGTTACTCTTGGTATGAAGCCAACACGTCCTGAAACAGGATATGGATATATTCAGGCTAATCTCTCGGCTCAGAGTATGAGTAATAAGGAAATTTTCCGTGTGGAGAGTTTCCGCGAGAAGCCAAATCTGGAAACAGCACAGGAGTATATCAAGCATAACAACTATTTCTGGAATGCTGGTATCTTTGTGTGGAATGTCAGCACCGTTGTTAATGCCTTCAGGATGTATCAGCCAGGCATTGCCCGCATCTTTGAACAGATGTTTGACGATGGTGTCTTTGGCACTCCAAAAGAGAAAGAAATCATTTCCCAGCGTTATGCAGAATGTGACAATATCTCTGTTGACTATGCCATTATGGAAAAGGCAGAAGAGATATTCGTTTGTCCTGCAGACTTCGGATGGAGTGACCTCGGAACATGGGGCTCTCTTCATACTCTTGTTAAGAAGGATGCCAATAAGAATGGTGTAATCAGTCAGGCTGCTGTCAGAACCTTTGATACCGTAAATTGTATCATCAATGTAGGTGGTCTCAAAGAAGTTGTCGTTCAGGGTCTTGATGGATTTATAGTTGCTGAACGTGATGGAAAACTGCTTATCTGTAAACTGTCAGAAGAGCAGCGCATTAAGGAATTTCAGTAACTGACACTACTTGTCCCCCTTTTCTTCCTCCTCCAGGACCCATGTCGATGATATGGTCGGCTTGGTGTATGACGTCGAGGTTATGCTCTATTATGATAACAGTATTGCCTTTATCAACGAGTTTGCGTAATATCAGCATCAATACTCTTATATCCTCAAAGTGCAGTCCTGTAGTAGGTTCGTCAAGTATATAGAGGGTTTTTCCTGTATCTCTTTTTGATAATTCTGTAGCCAGTTTCACACGCTGACTCTCGCCACCAGAGAGCGTGGTTGATGACTGTCCCAGTTTCACGTATCCCAAGCCTACATCCTGAAGCGTTTTTATCTTGCGGAGTATCTTTGGCATATTCTCAAAGAATTCCACTGCCTGGTTGATAGTCATATCAAGCACATCAGCAATACTCTTGCCTTTATATCTCACCTCAAGAGTCTCACGATTATAGCGTTTCCCCTGACATACCTCACATGGTACATAGACATCAGGCAGAAAGTTCATCTCTATTGTCCTGTATCCATTACCGTTACATGTCTCACAACGTCCTCCTGCAACATTGAAGGAAAAGCGTCCTGGCTTGTAGCCTCTAATCTTTGCTTCTGGGAGATTTATGAATAGCGAACGGATATCAGAGAATACACCGGTATATGTGGCAGGATTGCTTCGTGGCGTTCTGCCTATTGGTGATTGATCGATGCTTACCACCTTATCTATATATTCTATACCTTCTATAGAGTTATAGGGTAGGGGATTTTTCTCTGAACGATAGAAGTGCTGCGAAAGAATCGGCTGAAGCGTTTCGTTGATGAGGGTCGATTTCCCAGAACCGCTGACACCAGTGATGAGAATCATCTTTCCGAGAGGAAAACTGACAGAGACATTCTTCAGGTTATTACCTGTACAACCCCTTAGGGTAATAGCATTCCCTAACTCGTTTTCCGCTTTTGTCTTGCCCTGAGTTTGTCGAAGGGTTTTCGTCTTGTCAATACGCTTAATGGTTCCGTTAAGGTATTTTGCTGTCAGGGTATCAGTCTTCAGCAGTTGCTCCGGAGTACCCTGAAAAACCACTTCACCCCCTTTTCTGCCTGCTCCGGGACCGATGTCTATAACATAATTAGCTGCCAGCATCATTTCCTCATCATGTTCTACTACGATGACGGTATTTCCCAAGTCGCGTAGCTGTTGCAAAGAATTGATGAGTTTTTTATTGTCGCTATGGTGTAGTCCTATTGAGGGTTCGTCGAGGATATACAACACATTCACTAATTGCGAACCTATCTGTGTTGCCAACCTGATGCGCTGGCTCTCACCTCCCGACAAAGTGTATGATGGTCTGCTGAGGGCAAGATATTCCAAACCCACGTCGAGCATGAATTTCAGTCGGGTACGGATTTCCTTCAGTATTTCTCCTGCTATTTCGTTCTGACGTTGCTCCAAATATTGTGGTACTTTTTCTAGCCATTCATAGAGTTCGTCAAGGTCCATATCTGCAAGGTCTGCAATATTCTTGTCATGCAAGCGATATGACAAAGCCTCTTGTGACAGTCTCTTTCCGTTGCAGGCAGGACATACAGCATATTCTCTCATTTCCTCTTCCTCTATATCCTTTTTATTATCTATCTCTGCCAATGGGTCTTCGTCAGAGACAAATCCTAATCCCTTGCAATATGGGCAAGCCCCTTCTGGGGAGTTAAATGAGAAGACATTAGGAGCAGGATCCCTATATGCCATTCCTGTTGTAGGACACATCAGCCTCTTCGAGAAAAACCTTGTTTTTTCTGTGTCCTTATCCATAATCATGATAAGACCTTCACCCTGTCTCATCGCTACCTCTACACTTTTGCGAACACGTTGCTCGTCATCGCTGACTTTCAGCTTATCAACTACCACTTCGATATTGTGATTGTTGTATCTATCGAGCTTCATGCCATGAGTCATCTCTTGCAGTTCACCATCAATGCGTACCTGCAGAAACCCCTTCTTCATCATCTGTTCGAAGAGTTCCCTATAATGTCCCTTCCTGTTTCTTACCAATGGGGCCAGGATATATATCTTCTTGTTGGCATAGCGTTCCAGAATCATCTCTACCAACTGGTCTTCGGTATATTTCACCATCTTCTCTCCTGTGGCATAGCTATATGCTGTACCAGCTCTTGCAAAGAGCAATCTGAGGAAGTCATATACCTCTGTGGTAGTACCAACGGTAGAGCGAGGGTTTTTGTTTGTCGTCTTCTGTTCTATAGAGATGACTGGCGACAGTCCCTTTATCTCGTCCACATCGGGACGTTCCATGTTTCCTAAGAAATTGCGGGCATAGGCCGAGAATGTCTCGATATACCGCCGTTGTCCTTCGGCATAAATGGTGTCGAAAGCCAACGACGACTTGCCGGAACCAGAGAGACCTGTTATAACGGTCAGACTGTTTCGTGGTATTGTGACATCAATATTCTTGAGGTTGTGCACTCTTGCTCCTAAAACTTCAATGTTTGTTTTTCTTGAGGTCATAGAAGTAAGAAAGTTTTATGTAAACAGTAGTATGGTTAGAGGCTCCGAAGTAGTCTTTCTTCGAGTCGCCATAGATATTTCCTAATCCGTAGTAGAAGCGTCCCTCTAAGTCAAAGCGTCCAACCTTGTTGATGCATGCTTCCACACCAGCGCCAAAGGTGATGCCATAGTCGAATTTATGCTCTACAGGCATTGTCTCCTGTGCCTCTACGATGCTTATGCGTCCCTGATGACTTGAGAACTGCGTGATGCCCTGTTCAGCGAAAGCGCCTTTTTCTGTGTTGGCTTTCGTATAAGGGATGTCATAGTTTTTCTTTGTTGATTCTCCGATACAGAAACCTATCTGTGGTCCGAGGTTCACGAAACCATTTATACCCTTGCCCTCTTTTCCCCATGATAGGTGTGCAAAGATAGGGATTTCAATATAATTGATGCGTCTTTGGTATGACTCTGCTACACCTGTTTTGGGATTTATGACGGGACCATTGTCATATGTTTCTATCTTCTCTTTCCAACCCTTTTGTGTGTAGTTTACCTCTGCCTGTATTGCACATAGTGTGGAGAAATATTTCTCCGAGGTATATCTGAATGACACACCTCCCGTCATACCTCCCAGCATTGTCTGTGGTACAGCAGTGACAAAGCTCATCTTTGTTAGGATATATCCTCCGCTGACGCCTACGCTGAAGCTATTGCGATAATCCCCCACCTGCGCCCTTGTATTAAGGGCGAAGAGCATAAGGCAGAGTGCTATTATGGTATAAAGTTGTTTACGCATCAATATTTAACAGCTTCTACACCTCCTGTTGGTTTGTAGTGTATGAGATAAAACGCTTTGTTGCGATATCCTCCGCCAGGTACTTTCTCAAAGTCCAGTGGCGTCTGTAGCCATCGTGTTGAGTGTCCCAGGAAGTACATAGCATGATCATAACCAGTAAGAGCAAAGCGGGGTAGGGCATACTGCATATTCTCGTGGAAATTGCGGAAATACCTGTTTTCAAGTGCCTGTACCTGTTTGCCGTTTTCGTTGTAATAATAGTTTGATGGCAGGTGTACGTTGTATTTTTCAAAGTTTGTCTTGTTATACTTTGCATACATCAGCCATTCGTTATATCCAAACATCGTTATCTCTATTTCTGGATAATGCGCCCTTAAGGTATCCAGTTTTGTAATTACCTTTGTCAGTTCTGGCGAACGTCCGCTGTTGATAATAACGATATTTCTCCTCTTTGTAGAGAAAGCCTTTTCAAAGGTGTCATCTGGATTCAGCACATTTGTGACATTATATTGTATTCCCCTTGTCTCGTAAGCCTGTCTCAGCAGAGCGGTAAAAGAACCTTTTTTCGAGAGGGTGTCATTACAGTTAACGATGACTGGATGATATCCTGTAAAGTTTATCATGATGCGTTGAACAGCAGTCTCATCTATCCATGACTGTGGCTGATAAACCTGATAGATGTTTGAATAGTGATCCACATGGTCACCTGTTATAGAGAAGGGAATGACGAGTTTTATGTTGTATGCCTTACAGAAGTCTGCCATCACCTTTACGTACTTGGAGTATAGCGGACCAAAAATGATGTTGCAGTTAGAAGCCCCTTCCTGTACGAGGACTGTTCGTGGATCGCCGTTTGACGGCATATTCCATGCGTGGACGGCAATATTCTTACCCTGTTTCTTTAAATCTTCGATGCCTAACAGCAGACCACGATAGTACTCTAACATACGTCTGCCATCGCCGTCAATTTTATGAAGTGGCAACATGACGCCCACCTTCAAAGTATCTTGTGCAAACAGGTTGCAACAGACTATTAATGCAATAAAAAATGAAGTTAAACGTTTCATTAAATATACGGGTTTATCTTTTCCGCGTGCAAAGGTACGAATAAGTGAGCAAAATACCAAAAGAAAATGCGATTTTCTTTTTTATTTTCGAGCGGAAGTACCTTCGACAAGGTCAAAGGTACTATTTAATTATGAGAAATGCAAAAAAAATAAAAAACATGCATAAAAAAATATCATACTCCCTTTTTTCGATCCTCTTTTCCGTTGTTTTTTTGTTTTTTGGCGTTGAAACAAAAGCTCAACCATCCTTAGAGATATGGTTTAATGCTGTTGGCGCCGATAATGCAACAGTTGAGCATGTTACGGAATATGAGGGTTCTGCACCTATTAGCGCAACTTTTTATATGAATGTTACCAATGGTGACGGTTGGGATATGAAGTATGAATGGCGAGTGTGCCATAATGGTGGTAATCTCGATGCTCCTTATATCACCCGTTATGAGGAGAATCCAACGATACAGTTTACCTCTGCCGGTACTGATTCCATAGCGCTATATGCTACTTTTGAAAGATGGAATCCGTCGATTGGTCAGATGGAAGTGATAGAATTCAAACGTGAATACTACACCCTTGATGCTACCCCTCTTACCATTAAGGCCAGTGAGAGTGAACTGATTCTTCCTAATGCCTTCTCTCCCAATGGAGATGGTGTGAATGATTTCTATAAGCCAAAGTCATTCAAGAGTATTGTGGAGTTTCGTGCTATTATCTTCAATCGTTGGGGCCAGAAACTCTATGAGTGGAATGACGTAAATGGTGAAGGCTGGGATGGGTCATATCATGGACATCAGGTAAAGCAAGGAACATATTTTGTCCTATGTACAGCCAAAGGTGCTGATGGTCAGGTCTTCAAGATTAAGAAAGACGTCAATATCCTGCGTGGTTATTCAAAGGACGATCCCGTTGACGCAGAACAGTAACCCCCTCCAGACCTCCCCGGGGTGAGGAGAAGTTTTCACCTTTCACCTTTTACCTTCCTACATACTATAGCTAAAGCCAAAGGAGAAGTATTCCTTAAATTGTAATAAGGTGTGTCCTGGCTCTATGGGCTTTACGCTGTCATCAAATCTTGGATATAGGAACAGGTTTGTTGAGAGAAATCTGTTCACCTTAAGCGAAATGGTGTTTTCCCATTCCACGAGCAGCTTGTGGTATGTTGTGTAAGCATAAAAACGTGTCTTCCACGAAAGCAAATCAACAATAGGCTTCCATTCTAGTTCTATTGTTGTCTGAGTACCAAAGTCCTCAATCGTGCGATGGTCTGTCTTTATACCGTTTGCTTCTGCCAAATTCTTTCTATCTACATATTTGAAGTTAAACGCCAATGGTGCGAGGTGGATGACACCTTTCAGTTTCTTGTTTTTGGTCTCGACAAAGTAATCCATACCTAAAGAGACGTTAAGAGTGAAAGGCGACATAAAGTCCGAGTACGTCTTCTTGTCATTATCCTTCAAGCCCCTCATAAACTGTGTGTACGCCAGTACCTGCAAAGAATAGTACCATTGCTTATGTGCCTGACGGTCAAATCTTCCAGTATAACGTATCAGGTCTTCCGATGTCTTGAATTTATTGATGGTATCAGCATCTGAAGTGTGGAAACCCAATCGCAATTCCAACTTGTTGTTAAACTTCAGTTTCCTTGCATTGTCGTAGTTATATTGCAGGGTTACGGTTCCCAGCATCGCCCAACTCTTGTTACCACTCTGATACCAGTTATCAGAAACGTGGTTCTGCATGAATTGCAGATAGTAGTCTCCCATAAAGGTCCAGAAATGGGGTTTTGTGACATATAAGTCTATTGGTTGCGTGGGTTTCTTTATTGGTACCTCCATAGTCGCAATGGGCAGTATCTTTGTAGTATCTGTCAGCGATAGTGAAGGCGGCGTTTCTGGAGATGTTCCGATGTTGACATTAGTTCCCGTCTCGATGTCTTTCTCCACCAATTCAGGGTGTTTGATATACATATCCAGCAATATTCTGTCCTCCAAAGACTGCTCGGCACTGTCACGATTCATGATATCCTTCGTAACAGTAGGGTAGTACTTCAATGGTGAGAACAGTCGAAAACTCGACGTCTGTGCCCACGTCCCACAGACACCTAGTGTCATAAACAATATAATGCATAATGCATAATGCATAATTCTTATTTCTTAATTCTTAATTCACAATTATTCTTTACCTCTCACCTCTCACCTCTTACTTCTTACCTCTTACCTCTTACTTCTCACTTCTCATCCTTCACCTTCCTATACTCTTTCTGCGCCTTCTTCATCTGTTCTATGAAGGCAGGACAATTTTGCAAGACACAATATCCGATGGTAGCACCATTACGGCTGGCATCCACATCGCTCTGCCAATGAGCTCCGGCAATGACGCGGCTTTGAGCATAGATATGGGCACGATAGAAGAGGGTGTCAGCATTCTCTGGTGCTATCTGTGCCATTACCAGGGCGCAAGTCTGGCCACGCAGAGCATGCCCGGAAGGATAGCTGCCCTCACCACGTAAGTTGTCCTCTTCCCCTGTCAGCATTGGTTCGTCGTAACGTTCAAAAGGACGCTGACGCTTATAATGTGCTTTGGGGGCTACGCGCATTTGGTCGATGGTGTAGATTGCCGTAGTAAGCAGTTTGTATATTTCAGGAGTACCCTCTAGTGTCACCTCCAAGCCGAAAGGTACTGCAAACTGGTGGAACAGCGAGTCGATAGAGTCCCATATAGCATCACCCTTTGCGATAGCAGCGCGTTTAGGGTCTTTGCGCTGTTGCTTTCCCCACGCATATCGCACAATGTCGTTTGAAAACTCAGGACTGTCGAAAGCTGGAGGTGCTGGCAGACACTTTATGAGATTAGGTAATTGCTCCGTAGTGAGATAGATAGCCTTCTGAGCTGAAATACTCACTATTGCTGCAAAAAATACAAATAATATTGTTAATATTTTTTTAGTACCCATTTATGCTTCTATTTTTAAAATCGCGTACAAAGATACGATTAAGTGAGCAAAATACCAAGAGAAAATGATAAAAAAGTTATTAAACCTTGTATTTTTCAAGTGAAAGTATAAACAAAAATGAAATAATTTCCTTTTTGTTTGCTATTTTGCTCACTTAATCGTACCTTTGTGCCCAAAGTTGAAAAACAAAGAAATATTTAGTTATGGTTAAACATGTAATTTTGTGGACATTGAATCCGGAACTCTCTGAGGATGAGAAGAAAGCAGTTAAGGCAGGTATTAAGGCTGGTTTGGAAGGACTTGTTGGTAAGGTACCAGGCCTTATAGATGTGAAGGTGAATGTTGATGGTCGCCTAGAATCATCAAATGCTGATGTGATGCTCGATAGCACTCTCGAGAGCGAAGCAGCTTTGAAGGCTTATGCTACCCATCCAGCACATGTCGCAGTTGCTGATAATAAAGTACGTCCTTATACCGTACAACGCTCATGCTTAGACTTTGAAATCTAATTTTCTCTCAATAAATACATAATGAAAAAATCTGTTCTATTACTCGTTCTACTGATTGCCGGAATAACATCGGTAATGGCAGACAACATCACTGTTGATGGTGTTAATCGTACTTATAATGTCTATGCCCCAAAGAACTTGGGAGAGAATCGTCCCTTACTCATCTTCTGTCACGGATATAACCAGGATGCCAACTGGATGCAGAACAGCGAGTTTAAAAACGATAATGTGAGCATGGAGGCTGTCTGTGATACAGCAAAGTTCGTCGTAGTGTTCCCTAATGGTATCAACAAGGCTTGGGACATCTCAGGCAATAGTGACATCAATTTCATCAAGGCCATCATCGATAAGATGGCAACCCAGCATAAGATTGACCGCAACCGCGTCTATCTCGGAGGCTTTTCAATGGGTGGCATGCTGACCTATCATGCTATGAACAAGATTTCCGACCTCATAGCGGCCTTTGCTCCATGTAGCGGATATCCTATGGGCGGTGCTACTGCAAGCGCAAGTGCTCGTGCCATACCAATTCTGCATATTCATGGTACTGCCGATGAAACATGCGCTTTCAGTGGCGCACAGCCGGCTCTTAATGTGTGGATAGCCCACAATGGTTGCTCCACAACAGAAAGGGTTATCAATAACTACAATGGTTTCAATGGTTGTAAGATGCATATCTGGGGAGGCGGACAGGACGGTTCTGAGGTACGCCTGTTGGAATTGCCTAACAAAGGCCACTGGATAAGCAAAGAACCACAGGTATATACAGGTAAGGAGATATGGAACTTCTGCAAGCGTTTCTCCTTGAATAGGACTACTCCCAGCGTAAAAATCACTTCACCCTCTGATGAAGCAAAGTATATCAGCTATGGCATCAAGGAAAAAGTGATATTTCCTGATATCACTATCACAGCCACAGCAGAAGATCCTAATGGTACTATAGAAAAGGTGGAGTTCTATGATGGCTCTACACTTTTCGCCACATGCACAGAAGCACCTTATCAGGCAACCCTCTCTGATGACAAGAGTGGTAAGCATAAGTTGCAGGTTGTTGCTACCGATAACGATGGTGAGACAAGCACAGCTTCTGTTATCGTGACTCTGCAGAATCCGACATTGGCATTAAGCCTTTCAACAAGTTTTAATGAAGCAAATGCTCTCCCAGCAGGATGGACAGTCTTTGACAGTAGCGAAAAACGCTCAGGCCCAGGGAATGGCTATTCATCAGGTAGTCGAGTGCTGCAGTTTACGGGCAGTTCGAAGGGATTCAGCTATGGCCTTTACTTTCGCAACATAAATGGTGCCGCTCATCAGGGTTGGGCAAAATATGGTCTTCCGGAAGGGGGACATTCTCTTAGTTTAGCACCAGGACATTATAAGGTGAAGTATAGGGCTTGCAACTGGAATATGCCCAATTTCGGTCAGGTAGAGGTCAGCATCGATAAGCGTTCTGATAACAAGAGTGTTGCCAGTCAGGTCTATACCCCAAACATCAACATCGGTAATTCGGCATCCAATAGTTTCAGTGTTCCTACTCAGCAGATTTTTGAGTTTGATATCACAGAACAGGACGACTATGTCATAGCCTTCTACAGTGCTACATCAGGCTGGAGCGACTGCATCATCGGCCAATTAAGCATTGAGAATGTTAGCTATTCAGTAACAGACATCAAAATGGTGCCTGATGTAAAAGGTGAGAAGTCTGATGTTTGGTATGACCTGCAAGGCCAACGCGTTGACAATAACACCCCTCATAAACCAGGAATGTATGTCAGTAAAGGCAAGAAAATATATGTAAGGTGACAGCCGTTGCATAGCTTGGTAGTTTGATATTTCAAGAAATAGCCTAAGAAACAAAGTTAAGAAAATGTTTTTTAGGCTATTTTTTAACGGTTCTTCCTTGAACGATAAGGTCAGGTTATTGAAAAATAAGGCAAGGTATTGAATTTTTGCGGACATCCGCACTTTTGTCGACTCTATCTCATGCAAGCCATTATCTCGTTAAAGTTTCTTAAATATTTGTGGCTGTCGCTGATTTTTTGTAATTTTGTAGAGAAAATCGTGTTCTAACCATGTTCTGCGGTTTGTTGTAAAAGAAAAGTATATATGATTATGAATAATATTACAAGTGATTTCAGAAAGTTTGCCACTGGCAAAGTTGGCATGAACGGTATGGTGGTGGATGATGTGCTGAGAGCACAGAGTCAGTATCTTAATCCTTATATCCTGGAGGAGCGTCAGCTGAACGTGACTCAGATGGATGTGTTCTCACGTCTGATGATGGAACGCATCATCTTCTTGGGAACAGAGATTAACGATTATACTGCCAATACAATACAGGCGCAGTTGCTGTATTTGGACTCTAACGACCCTGGTAAGGATATCTCAATATATATCAACAGCCCTGGCGGTAGCGTGATAGCTGGATTGGGCATCTATGACACAATGCAGTTTATTACCTCTGATGTTGCTACTATGTGTACAGGCTTAGCTGCCTCTATGGGCGCTGTGCTGCTGGTAGCAGGTCAGGAGGGTAAGCGTTCTGCTCTGCCTCATGCAAGGGTGATGATACACCAACCTCTTGGTGGCGTGCAGGGTCAGGCATCTGACATAGAGATTGAGGCAAGAGAGATACAGAAGTTTAAGAAGGAATTATATACCATCATAGCAGAACACTCTCACACTCCTTATGATAAGGTGTGGGCTGACTCTGACCGTAACTATTGGATGACGGCAGAAGAGGCGAAGGAGTATGGTATGGTAGATCAGGTGTTGAAGAAAAAACAGACAAATGGCGAGGAAGAAACTAAATAGATGTAGCTTCTGCGGAAGAGATGAACATGAAGTGCCCCTACTGATTACTGGTATGGATGGCTTTATATGTTCTGATTGCGTAAAGCAGGCATATAACATTATACAAACTGTCGATAAGAAAACACCTGATGGTGTTGTGACAAGTCAGCCAAGTGGCATGAATATGGCGCAGGTGCCAAAGCCACAGGAGATAAAGGAGTATCTGGATCAGTATATCATTGGTCAGGATGAGGCAAAGAAATATCTTTGCGTGGCTGTATATAACCATTATAAGCGTCTGTCACAGCCAGAGGATGAGGATGGTGTGGAGATAGAGAAGTCCAACATTATCATGGTGGGTTCTACTGGTACAGGAAAAACCCTCTTGGCACGCACTATAGCCAAACTGCTGAATGTGCCTTTTACCATCGTGGATGCTACAGTATTCACTGAGGCAGGTTATGTAGGTGAAGATGTGGAGAGTATTCTGAGTCGTCTGCTGCAGGCTGCTGACTACGACCTCGCTGCTGCACAGAGAGGCATAGTATTCATCGACGAGATAGACAAGATAGCTCGCAAGAGCGATAATCCAAGCATTACTCGTGATGTCAGTGGTGAGGGTGTGCAGCAGGGCCTGTTGAAACTGTTGGAGGGTACTGTGGTAAATGTACCACCAAAGGGTGGACGCAAGCATCCTGATCAGGATTATGTACATGTAGATACAAGAAACATCCTCTTTATCTGTGGTGGTGCCTTTGATGGCATAGAGCGCAAGATAGCACAGAGAATGAATACCCATACTGTGGGATATCAGAGTGTGATGAATGTGCGAAAGATAGACAAGAATGCCTTGATGCAGTATATTGCACCACAGGATTTGAAGTCTTTCGGATTGATACCAGAGATAATAGGTCGTCTGCCTGTGTTGACACATCTGGACCCATTGGATCATGATGCTCTGAGGCGTATTCTCGTAGAGCCAAAGAATAGCATTATACGCCAGTATATCAAGCTCTTCAAGATGGATAAGATAACTCTGACATTTACTACAGAGGCGTTGGACTACATCGTTGATAAGGCTGTTGAATATAAACTCGGAGCTCGCGGATTGCGTTCGATAGTAGAGAATATTATGACGGATGCCATGTATGAGGCACCATCAAAGAATCTTGCAAAATTTGAAGTGACAAAGGAATATGCCGAAAGTCAACTTGCTAAAACCGCTTAAAGAGTACTTCGGCTTCGACTCGTTCAAGGGTCGGCAGGAGGAAATTATCAAGCATCTGCTTGATGGGAAGGATTGCTTTGTGCTTATGCCAACAGGCGGTGGAAAGTCATTGTGCTACCAACTGCCATCTCTCATAATGGAGGGAACAGCCATAGTGGTATCTCCATTGATAGCCCTCATGAAGAATCAGGTGGATGTGATAAATAGCATGAGTGAACATGATGGCATTGCCCATTGTCTGAACTCCTCGATGAATAAGGCTGCAATAGATCAGGTAAAAGAGGATGTGAGGAAGGGTGTCACAAAACTTCTGTACCTTGCACCAGAATCGTTGCAGAAAGAAGAGAATATAATGTTCCTGAAGGAGATAAAGGTGTCATTCTTTGCTGTTGATGAGGCACATTGTATCTCAGAATGGGGACATGACTTTAGACCAGAATACAGACGCATCCGTCCTGTTGTCAATGCCATAGGAAGGGCTCCGATAATAGCTCTTACTGCAACAGCAACAGAAAAGGTGAGGACTGACATAAAGAAGAATCTGGATATACCAAAGGCGAAGGACTTTATGAGCTCCTTTAACAGGCCAAGTCTTTATTACGAGGTTCGCGCAAAGACTCCAGATATCGACAAACAGATAATAAAGTTCATACGTCAGCATCAGGGTAAGAGCGGTATAGTATATTGCCTGTCTCGAAAGAAGGCCGAAGACCTTGCTGAGGTGCTGAAGACAAATGATATAAAGGCGGCAGCATATCATGCAGGTCTCGATACGGCAGTGCGTAATGAGACACAGGATGACTTCCTGATGGAGCGCATCGATGTGATATGTGCTACGATAGCCTTCGGAATGGGTATCGACAAGCCTGACGTGCGCTTTGTGATACACTATGACATCCCAAAATCGCTGGAAGGCTACTATCAGGAAACAGGTCGTGCCGGACGTGATGGTGGAGAGGGAATATGCATAGCATTCTATTCCCACAGAGACCTGATGAAACTGGGTAAGTTCATGGATTCGAAGACGGTGGCAGAGCAGGAGATAGGTAAACACCTGCTGCAGGAGACGGCAGCATACGCTGAGTCTTCTATATGTCGTCGTAAGATGTTGCTGAAATATTTTGGCGAGGATTATCCATATGACAACTGCGGAAACTGCGACAACTGTAAGCATCCGAAGGTAAAGGTTGAGGCTGCTGAAGGACTGAAGGCTGTGTTGACAGCAATACTGGCAGTGAAACAGAACTTCAAGATGGGATATGTCATAGACTTCATAAAGGGTCGTGCTACAGACGATATCGTATCTCACAAACACGACCAACACGCAGAATTCGGTTGTGGAGAGGATATGAACGAAAAACTCTGGCATCCAATTATTCGTGAGGCGATGGTCGAGGGTTATATCAAGAAGGAAGTAGAAAGCTACGGAAACTTGAAGGTCACCACTGCTGGAAAGAAATGGCTCAAGGAATACAATAAGGACACCAAGTTCTATGTCACAGAAGACAATACCTATTCAGACGAAGAGGTAGAAAGTTCTGCAACAGGAGGAGCTCTCGATGAAGAGTTGTTTCACATACTGAAGAACCTGCGTCGTGATGTGGCAAAGGAGAAGAAAGTGCAGCCTTACATCGTATTTATGGAGTCTTCGCTGGAACAGATGGCTACGATGTATCCTACTACCATCGAGGAACTGCAGACAATACAAGGAGTGGGGCAGGGAAAGGCAAAACGTTTTGGAAAGCCATTCCTTGAGGTCATAAAGAAATACTGCGAAGAGAACGATATAGTACGCCCAGAGGATATCCGCGTAAAGACGGTAGCTAAGAACTCTATGGGCAAACTGAAGATAGTACAGTGTATCGACAGAAAGATTTCTCTCGACGACATATGCAGTTCTATGAGTCTCAAGATGCCAGAACTACTCGACGAACTGGAGGCAATAGTATATAGTGGTACGAAGGTGGACCTGAGCTACTATATCGAGGAAGTGATGGATGAGGAACAGATAGACGATATCTATGGCTACTTCGCAGAAGCAGAGACAGACAGCCTGCAGAAGGCTTACGAGGAGTTCGCTGGAGCATATACCGATGAAGAGGTAAGGCTTATCAGACTCATGTATATCAGCGAGAATGCGAACTAATATATAAATAAGGTCAAAGGTCAAAAGTAAATTATAATATTATAATATAAAGAAAAAATGGCACAACAAGAAGACGTTTTTAAGAAGATTGTAAGTCATTGTAAGGAGTATGGCTTTGTATTCCCATCAAGTGATATCTATGATGGATTAGGCGCTGTTTATGACTATGGTCAGAATGGTGTAGAGATGAAGAACAACATCAAGCAGTATTGGTGGCAGTCAATGGTATTGCTGCATGAGAATATCGTGGGTATCGACTCAAGTATCTTCATGCATCCGACCATATGGAAGGCATCAGGACACGTGGATGCTTTCAATGACCCTCTCATCGATAATCGCGACTCAAAGAAGCGCTATCGCGCTGATGTGCTCATCGAGGAGCAGATGGCGAAATATGAGGATAAGATTGCTAAAGAGGTAGAGAAGGCAAAGAAGAAATTCGGTGATGCCTTCGATGAGGCAAAGTTCCGCGAGACGAACCCTCGTGTGCTGGAGAATCAGAAAAAGTTTGATGACCTTCATGCACGCTATTCAGAGGCTATGAACAAGATGGACCTCGATATGCTGAAGCAGATAATACTGGACGAGGAGATCGTATGTCCTATCAGCGGCACCCGTAACTGGACTGACGTAAGACAGTTTAACCTGATGTTCTCTACAGAGATGGGCGCTTCTGCTGACAATAGCATGAAGATATACCTGCGTCCAGAGACAGCACAGGGAATCTTCGTTAACTACCTCAATGTGCAGAAGACTGGTCGTATGAAGATTCCTTTCGGAATAGCACAGATTGGTAAGGCCTTCCGTAATGAGATAGTGGCTCGTCAGTTCATCTTCCGCATGCGTGAGTTCGAACAGATGGAGATGCAGTTCTTTATTAAGCCAGGCACAGAACTCGACTGGTTCGCAAAGTGGAAGGAAACACGTATGAAGTGGCACCAGAACCTTGGTATGGGTGCAGAGAACTATCGTTTCCATGACCACGACAAACTGGCTCACTATGCTAATGCTGCAACAGATATCGAGTTCCACATGCCGTTCGGATTCAAGGAGGTAGAGGGTATCCACTCTCGTACTAACTTCGACCTCTCACAGCATGAGAAATTCTCTGGCAAGCAGATAAAATACTTCGACCCAGAGCTCAACGAGTCATATACTCCGTATGTCATCGAGACATCAATAGGTGTTGACCGTATGTTCCTCTCTGTATTGTGTCACTCTTATGAGGAAGAGAAGCTGGAGAATGGTGAGACACGTACAGTACTCCACCTGCCTGCTGCCCTCGCTCCTGTGAAGCTGGCTGTATTCCCTCTGACAAAAAAGGACGGACTGCCAGAGAAGGCACGCGAGATTATCGACAATTTGAAGTTCCACTTCAACTGCAAATACGAAGAGAAAGACCAGATAGGAAAGCGCTATCGTCGTCAGGATGCTATTGGCACACCATTCTGCGTGACTGTAGATCATCAGACACTCGAAGATAATACTGTAACACTGCGCTACCGCGACACTATGGAGCAGGAGCGTGTAAACATTGCTGACCTGCAAGGTATTATAGAGGATAAGGTTTCTATCACTTCTCTACTCAAGAAACTTCAGTAAAAAAGAAATAATGCATAATAAGATACATATCATTCTGGCCGCCTGTTGCACGATGCTCTTCATGGTGATTACATCATGTAAGGAGGAAAAAGACGAGCAGACGAATTATAATAACTGGGAAGCCCGCAATACGGAATATTTCAATCAGAAATTCAAGCAGGCACAGGATTCTATCGCTGCCGGCAGTAAGAACTGGCGACTGATAAAGTCTGTATATAAAGATGCTGCATCATCAGCTCAAACGGATTATATCGTTGTTCGCGTCATAAATTGTCCGCATGATGATGACACCCAGAAGGCAATAATGACAGACTCTGTCTATATCCACTATCGTGGTAAGCTGATACCACGTGATGCCTATGTGCAGGATACCACGACATACGCAAAGGATGGTGTGATGTTTGATACGTCTTATTATGGTTCGGAGCTGAATATTATGACAGCCGTTCCTGTCAAGTTTGCCGTTAAGGACTTGGTGGATGGCTTCCAGACGGCACTGATGAATATGCACGAAGGGGATAGGTTTGAGGTGGTAGTGCCACAGACATTGGGATATGGCTCATCAACATCGAATTCTGCAATACCAGCCTATAGCACCCTGCGTTTTGATATTATGCTGACCTACATTGGTCGTCCTGGTAAAAAAATGCCGAAAGTACAATGAGTAACAACCGCTTTGACGCCTCCGCAGTACATCATCTCAGTGGGATGTACCAGAACTGGTTCTTGGATTATGCTTCGTACGTAATCCTTGAACGTGCTGTGCCACATATAGAAGATGGTTTGAAACCTGTTCAGCGACGCATCCTGCACTCTATGAAACGCATGGATGATGGACGTTATAATAAGGTGGCAAACATCGTGGGACACACCATGCAGTTCCACCCACATGGAGATGCTTCCATTGGTGATGCCTTGGTGCAGATGGGACAAAAAGACTTACTCATCGATACACAGGGTAACTGGGGAAATATACTGACAGGTTCCGATGCTGCTGCTCCACGTTATATAGAGGCGCGTCTGAGTAAATTCGCCCTTGAGACGGTATTCAATCCAAAGACGACAGAGTGGCAGATGTCGTATGACGGACGTAACAAGGAACCTATTACGCTGCCTGTGAAGTTCCCATTGCTCCTGGCACAGGGAGTGGAGGGTATCGCTGTAGGCCTGAACTCGAAGATAATGCCGCATAACTTCAACGAGATATGCGATGCGGCAATAGCATATCTGAAGGGTGAGGAGTTCCATCTGTATCCAGACTTCCCAACAGGAGGCAGCGTCGATGTGTCACGTTATAATGACGGCCAGAGAGGCGGAAGCATCAAAGTGCGTGCGAAGATAGAGAAACTGGACCAGAAGACCCTCGTCATAAGGGATATACCTTTCTCAAAGACTTCCGAAACACTTATCGACTCTATCACAAAAGCAGTAAATATCGGAAAGATAAAGGTGCGTAAGGTGGAAGACCTGACAGCTGCCAATGTAGAGATACTTGTGCATCTGACCCCTGGCACTTCGTCTGACAAGACTCTCGATGCCCTCTATGCCTTTACTGATTGTGAGATAAGCATATCGCCAAACTGCTGCGTCATAAAGGATAAGAAACCACAATTCCTTACTGTCAGTGATGTGCTGGCTGCTTCTGCCGACCAGACATTGGCATTGCTCAAGAGAGAACTGGAGATACGACGTGACGAATTGCTCGAACAGCTCTTCTACTGCTCTTTGGAGAAGATATTCATCGAGGAACGCATCTATAAGGATAAGAAGTATGAGAATGCTCCGAATATGGATGCTGCCTGTGAGCATATCGACGAAAGACTGACACCTTACTATCCGCAACTTGTGCGTGAGGTGCGCAAGGAGGATATTCTGAAGCTGATGGAGATAAGGATGAAACGCATCCTGAAATTCTCAAAGGACCAGGCTGACGAACTGATAGCAAAGATACAGGCTGAGATAGCAGAGATAGAGAAAGACCTTGGAAGGATGGTCGAGATAACCTGCGAATGGTTCGAACACCTGAAGCAGAAATATGGCGCAGACCATCCTCGACTGACAGAGATACGTAACTTCGACACTATCGAGGCAACAAAGGTCGTTGAGGCAAACAAAAAACTGTATATAGACCGTCAGGAAGGATTCGTCGGCACCAGCCTTAAGAATGCAGAATATGTCTGCAACTGCTCTGATATCGATGACATCATCATCTTCTATAAGGATGGTAAATACAAGGTCACCAAGGTGGCAGAAAAGATGGATGTCGGAAAGAATGTGCTCCATCTGCAGGTATGGAAGAAAGGCGACAAACGCACCATCTATAACTGCGTATATCGTGACGGAAAGGCTGGCAGATATTATGTCAAGAGATTCTGCGTCGATTCCAGCACACGTGATAAGGAGTACGACATCACGATGGGCACACCGGGCAGCCGTGTGATATACTTCACTGCAAATGCCAATGGTGAGGCAGAGGTGATAAAGGTGACACTGGAACCTGGGCCGAAGATAAAGAAGATTTTCTATGATTATGATTTCTCTAACCTCGAGGTAAAAGGAAAGTCAGCACGCGGAAACCAGCTCTCAAAGAATCCTATCCACAGAATAGGTCTGAAGTCTCATGGACACTCTACATTAGGAGGTCGCGAGATATGGTGGGATGCAGATGTAAACCGCCTGAATGTCGATGGACACGGAGAATCGTTGGGTAAGTTCCATGATGATGATAGTATCCTCGTCGTACTCAAAAATGGTGATTTCTATATCACCACAGCAGACCCGAATAACCACTTCGAACAGAATATCCTGCGCATAGAGAAATGGGATGCCCACAAGGTGTGGACTGCCGTCTTGAAGGATGCAGGAAATAGTATGTTCGGATATATCAAACGCTTCGAGATGGAGGCTATAAAGAACCATCGTAACTTCTTGGGAGACAATGGTATAGATGATGGCACGGAACTGTTGCTGTTGACTGATACCGTTTATCCTCGCATAAAGGTTACCTTTGGTGGCAATGACAGCTTCCGCGAGGCACAGGAGATTGATTGTGAACAGTTTATCGGCGTGAAAGGCTTTAAGGCAAAAGGAAAGCGTATCTCTACCTTTGACATCGGTGGGGTAGAGGAGTTGGAACCGACACGCTTCCCAGAAGTGAAAGAAGAGCCTGAAGATGCAGAGGAAGAACAGCAGGAAGAAGAGAATCTTGATCCTGATTCAGGAAAGTCCCAGCAGCAGGTGATAGACGAACTGAGTGGACAGTTGAGAATCTTTGACAATGAGTAGCAAGAGGGTTCTATACTCGCTATTATTCCTGTTGGCACTCTGGCAACACTCCTTCGCACAGGAGGTGGCAACACAGATAGCCGTAGGACATGCAAACCATCTTGATACCTATCTCTCGCCTGAGAAATACAGGGGAGTGGAAATTCGCTTTATCTCCGAAGTGTTGAAGACAAAGGTGATGTTTCAACATGAGGGAGATATGTCATTTACCCATAATCGTGCTAAAAACGCAGACGAGATTTCAGGACACTATGACTTTACCTTTGCTATGATGCATAAGTGGTCGTGGTATGATGACAAACTGACGCTGAGAGTCGGTGGAATGGCTGATTTTTGGTTGGGGTTTGCCTACAACACCCGAAATACAAACAATCCGGCACAAGGGTATGCATCATTGGCTATCGGACCACAGATAATGGCTTCGTATAAGTTGTCTGCCATTATGAAACAACCTGAAAGAAAGTTTTTGAAATTTCTTTCGACAATAACAGTAAATTATCAGATGAGGATGCCTTGGTTGGGACTGATGTTCTCACCAAACTATGGGCAGTCATATTATGAGATATTCTCTCGTGGTAACTATGACCACAACATCGTGTTTACCTCCCTTGCCACATTCCAGATGAGGCAGCAGATAAGCTTCGATATCCCATTGAAAAACAGAACCTCCCTACGCATCGGATATATCTCAGATATCCGTCAGGCAAAGCCAAACAACCTGAAGCAGCATCAATACTATAACGCCGCCACAATCGGAGTTGTGATAAAAAAGTAAGATGTGAAATGTCAAATGTCAAATGTTAAAAGTGAAAAGTGTTTTTTCGTCTTTCGTCTTTCGTCTTTCATTCTTGTCAGCTGTGATGACAAGCTGCGTTGATGTGGATGAATACCAGTCGGATGTGGAGAATAACATGGAGGCGTTGTGGACCATCATGGATGAACACTATTGTTTCTTTGCAGAAAAAGAGGCAGAGCTGAGCGTTAACTGGGATGAGGTGCACGAACGCTATCGTCGTAATGTGAACAATAAGATGTCACGCTATCAGCTGTTCGAATTCCTGGGCAATATGGTGGGAGAACTCCGTGATGGACATGTGAATATCTCTGCTGCCTTCGACTATGCCCGCAACTGGTCGTGGAAAGAAGACTATCCCAAGAACTTTTCAGACTCCTTGCAACGCAAATATCTTGGTACCAAATATCGCATTGCTTCAGGGGTATATTATTGTACCCTTGATGACAATATCGGCTATATGTATGTGGGTAGCTTTGAAGACTCCTTTGGTGATGGCAATCTCGATGAGGTGTTATATGCCCTTGCTCCGTGCAACGGATTGATAATCGATGTGCGCAATAATGGAGGAGGACAACTTACTGAGGCACAGCATCTTGCGTCACGCTTCTGTAATGAGAGGACACTCGTGGGATATATGTCCCACAAGACGGGACCAGGGCGTTTGGATTTTTCTGCTAAGGAAGAGCAGTGGTTAGAGCCGTCGGCGGGGGTGAGGTGGCAGAAAAGAGTTTGCGTGTTGTCAAACAGAAGTGTCTATAGTGCTGCCAATGAATTTGTGAAATATATGAAGGCCTTGGGTCACACCATTGTTGGAGATGTCACTGGAGGAGGGTCAGGTATGCCCTTCTCTGCAGAGTTGCCCAATGGGTGGGGAGTGCGTTTCTCCGCCTGTCCCATGTACGATGTTGATGGCGTATGTACTGAAAAAGGCGTCGCTCCAGATGTCGCAGTAGGCATTACCGATGAAGACTTCCAAAAGGGGAGAGACACTATAATAGAAACAGCGCGAAAAAAAATACAGGAGTGATATTGCTGCCAAGCAAACTCCCTCACCTTTGCTGAGCTAGCCGTGATATTGGTTAAAAAATATTAAAAATAGGTGCTCTGTTTTATCTTCTCCGCAGACTCTCCACTTTTTTTACTACCTTTGTGCTCGCGTGGTTACAGATACTATCATATCGGCTCTGACTAATCTTTTTGCTCTCTTCTGCTCCAAGACGGATGTGGATGAGGATTTCTCGTCGGACATGCTGAGGGCTTACCTCAGCAGGCACTTTGGTATTCGTAACCATAATGAGTATGTAAATCTTTATCTGGAACTACGCCATCTCTACGCCGAGATGCCGGATATGGATACTCAGGATGTGGTGGATAATATCTGCAAGAGTCTGAAGAGCGAAATAACCCTTGAGGAACGTGCTCTGGGCTTGTTGCGCCTGATGGAATTCTGCTGCGTCAAGACTCCTGGCCAGTTTAAGCCGGATGACCCTCTCTTCGCTGCTGCAGCAAAGGGAATGGGGGTACCGGATAATTTGTGTAAGTTGTTCACACATTTTGTGTTAGGACAGGAATCAAGACATGTCAAACTGACTCAATTTGACGGCTTCAAGGCCCCCGTCAAGACGATGTGGCTTGAGAAAATGAATCTCGTTATCTTCACCTATAGCGGGGATGATGTCGTAGAGTATAACGGCGTGCCTGTGGTAAAGGGGATGTTCCAGGTGTGGGACAGCTCTGGCATTCTGCGTAACCACAGGGGCAAACCATTGTATTACTCCACCATCATGGAGCAATATCGCACCCGTAAGAAGAAGAACGAGATAGTGTTCTCGGGCAGAGACATCAATTTCACCTATCCGAACAGCAATATCGGACTGCATAACTTCTCATTCGACCTGCATAATGGTGAACTGATAGCCATCATGGGTGGCTCGGGTTCAGGAAAAACGACGTTGGTGTCTATCCTCAACGGCAATATCAAGCCTACCTCCGGCCAGATAACAATCAATGGCCACAGCATTGACGACCCTGAGACAAAGGCGCTGATCGGATTCGTACCACAGGATGATCTGCTTATCGAGGAACTGACTGTGTATCAGAACCTTTACTATACTGCGAAACTATGTTTCGAAGGTATGACGGAAGAGGATATACACATGAAGGTGATAAAGATGCTCCGTGACTTGGGACTGGAGCAGGCAAAGGACCTCAAGGTGGGTTCTCCGATAAACAAGTTTATCTCAGGTGGTCAGCGAAAGCGTCTGAACATTGCTCTGGAGCTGATAAGAGAGCCGGAAGTGCTCTTCCTTGACGAACCGACATCAGGCCTCTCTTCTGCCGATACGGAAATGGTGATATTGTTGCTGAAGGAGCAGACCTATCATGGTCGCCTTGTGATAACAAATATCCACCAGCCATCCAGCGATGTGTATAAACTCTTCGACAGACTGTGGATGCTGGACAGAGGCGGATATCCTATCTTTGACGGTAATCCTATCGAGGCTATCACATATTTCAAGACAGCAGCCAACTATGCTGACGCTGATACAAGTGCCTGTCCTACCTGTGGCAATGTGAATCCAGAGATAATGCTGAACATCATCGAGGAGCGTGCCATGAACAGCAAGGGACAGCTCTCTGACGAACGCAAGGTGAGTCCTGAGGCTTGGCATAACATGTATCTCGAAAAGCGTCAGGAGTTTAATGAGCTGAAGGAGAAACCATTGCCTGTAACAGAACAGAAGAAACCGACTGCCATTACGCAGTTCTGGCTGTTCATGAAGCGTAATGCGCAGACAAAGCTCAGCAACAAACAGTTCCTTGCCATCGCATTGCTTGAAGCACCGTTGCTGGCTGGTGTCTGTGCCCTGCTGACACACTATTCTCCTGCTGGAGAAGAGTATAGCATTATGCAGAACAAGAACCTTGTGTCATTTATCTTCATGGCAGTAATCGTGGCAACCTTCGTGGGTATGTCGGCATCTGCTGAGGAGATTATCAAGGATCGTGCGCTGCTGAAGAGAGAGAAATTCCTGCAGTTGTCCTATGGCAGCTATATATGGTCAAAGATAGTGCTGATGGCATTTGTCTCCATACTGCAGACGTTCCTGTTTGTGGCGGTAGGCAATTTCATCATGGGTATCAGCGGACAGTTCTTCCTATGGTGGTTCGTCCTTGCCGTCACGGCGATACTGGCGAATCTGACGGGCCTGGTATTGTCGCAGAGTCTGTCGTCGGTAGTGTCTATATACATAAGTATTCCTGTACTTCTTATACCACAGATATTGCTCTGCGGACTGGTGGTAAGCTTTACTGACCTGACTCCTAACAGCACAACGGGAAATGTTCCGCTGATAGGTAATATAATACCATCGAGGTGGTCGTATGAGGCATTGGCTGTGACCAGCTATGTGGATAACGACTATGAAGAGGATATCTTCCCTTATGACAAGGAGAAGTATGAAGAGCAGTACTACAGACTTGGATTCCTCTATCAGTTGCAGAGTGCTGTGGAACGCAGAAATGCGAAATACTCTACAAAGGATGAAAAGGACAAGGCCCTGAAGTTGCTGAAGAACGAGATGCCGTTTATCGGACAGTTGTGTAACTTGGGACGTTACAAAGGCAATTATGACTATATCTCTGTCAGGGAATATCTCGACAAGGCAGAGCAAGTGCTTAGGGAGCGTGGTAACAAGGCTACTCTGGCGGCAGACCGTGTACTACAGGAGAGAGTGAACAAATATGGCAGAGAGAAACTGCAGCAGTTGAAGAGAGACAATATGAACATACAGCTTGAGAAACAGCTGGCAGGATATGGAGCAAAGGAGTTGTGCGAAGTGGTTGACGGACATATCGTTCCACGTGCCGGATTCGTATTCCTCACACCTCGCAGTATCAATGGTAATGCACCGTTCTACTCAAGTAAGAAGCGACTCGGGGATGTGGAATTTACCACTCTGACATTCAACATTGAAATATTGTTCCTGATGTGTTGCATCGTCATAGCATGCCTGTTGCTTGACATTCCTGGACAATGGATGAGAAAAGAATAAATTAATAACAATATTAACTTTAACAGATTTAGAATTATGAAAAAGTTTTCTTTATTAGTTGCTGCTGTTGCAGCTATGGTTTTTGCTTCTTGTGGTAATAAGACAGCAGCAAATCAAGGAAATGGTGACTCAGTATCTTTCGAGCAGTCACAGATTGAGGAGAAGATTATGGTAGAACTTGATTCTATCATCGACCAGTGGCATAAGCTCGGCCCTGTTGATGGTATCTTTGCTAATGGTAAGATTCAGCTTTCAGAGGATGAGATGAAGGTTAAGCCAAACTATCTGCTTCCTGCTTCAATCGCTGATGATATGTCACTGCTCTCACAGAAATATCGTGCTATGGGTATGTTGGTAGTTGACAAGAAGGTCGCTTCTCTCTACAAGATGGATACAGACGCTTATACAGCAACAATAACAAAGATAGCAACAGACGTTAATGACAACGCTCTTCAGGAGGCTGCTAACGGTGATATGTCTGACGCAAAGGCTTTCTACCTTGCTGAGAAAGAGGCTGGACGCATCAACTTCTTCTGGGAGACAAGTGCAGCAGGTCTTGTTGAGACATTCTATATCCTGTCTCAGAATCAGGAGAAGTTCCTGCAGGCTTTCGACGACCAGACAGCATCTGACATGACTTATCACATTGCAGTGCTGAAGCTGGCTCTTGACGACCTCGCTACATACGATCCAAACATCAAGGGATTGGTTGATATCCTTTCTCCACTGAATGAGCTCAATGCTATCAGCGTAGATCAGCTCAAGGAGCAGCTCGAGAAGATGAGACCTCAGATTGAGAAGGCTCGTGGCGAAATGTTGAAGTAAAATAATCCCCAAGGGGGGATAAAGAACTTATAAAAAATATTGTAATTATGCAATTTGTAACCAACGAAAAACTTTTGATTGTAGGTGCTGGCGGAATGATCGGTTCTAACATGGTTCAGTCAGCTTTGATGCTCGGTTTAACTCCAAACATTTGTTTGTATGATATTTACGAGCCAGGTGTACATGGTGTAGCAGACGAAATGGCACATTGTGCTTTCCCAGGTGCTAATATCTCTTGGACGGTAGATCCAAAGGAGGCCTTCACTGGCGCAAAATATATCATTTCTTCCGGTGGTGCTCCTCGTAAGGAGGGTATGACCCGTGAAGACCTGCTGAAAGGCAACTGCCAGATAGCAGCACAGTTTGGCGATTTCATCAAGGAATATTGCCCAGACGTAAAGCATGTGGTAGTTATCTTCAACCCAGCTGACGTAACAGCTTTGACAGCATTGATTCACTCAGGATTGAAGCCAAATCAGATGACCTCTCTCGCAGCATTGGATTCTACACGTCTGCAGCAGCAGCTCGCTATGGAATTTGGTGTTCAGCAGGATAAGGTAACTGGTGCTCACACTTATGGCGGACATGGTGAGCAGATGGCTGTATTCGCTTCTCAGGTGAAGATTGACGGTAAGCCTCTCTCAGAGTTTACCATCTCTCCAGAGCGTTGGGAGGAGATAAAGCACAATACTATCCAGGGTGGTTCTAATATCATCAAGCTTCGTGGTCGCTCTTCATTCCAGAGCCCAGCATACCAGGCAGTGAAGATGATAGAGGGCGCTATGGGCGGTGAGCCATTCACTCTGCCTGCAGGATGCTATGTAAACTGTGACAAGTGTGGCTATAAGAATGTTATGATGGCTATGCCTACAACAATCGACAAGACTGGTGTACACTATGCTGCTCCAGAAGGAACAGCAGAGGAGATGGCTGCTCTGACATCATCATACGAGCATCTGCAGAAGATGCGCGATGAGCTGGTAACACTTGGTATCATACCAGAAATAAGCAAGTGGAACGAGCTTAATCCAAATCTTTAATAAATAAGATATTTGCTATTATAGAAAAGAGAGGTATCTTCTATAGGTACCTCCCTTTTTTCAAAAAATAATTTAATGGGAAATCTCGTAGCAATAGTAGGAAGACCAAATGTTGGTAAGTCAACGCTGTTTAACAGGTTGACAAAAACCCGTCATGCCATTGTCAGCGATGTTGCCGGTACTACCCGTGACAGACAGTATGGCAAGTGCGAGTGGGCAGGTAAGGAATTCTCTGTCGTAGATACTGGTGGCTGGGTGGTCAACTCAGACGATATCTTCGAGGGTGCCATTCGTGACCAGGTGAGGATAGCAACAGAAGAAGCCGACCTCGTGCTGTTTCTTGTTGATGTGCAGACAGGTGTGACAGATCTCGATAGCGATGTGGCACAGATCTTGCGAAAAACAAAGCTGCCTGTTATCCTTGTCTCCAATAAGACGGATAGCAACGAACAACAATACTATGCTGCTGATTTCTACAGCCTTGGGTTAGGAGAGCCGATATGCATCTCTGCTGTATCAGGATTTGGTACAGGAGACTTGCTCGATATGATTATTGAGAAACTGCCCCTCGACAAGAAGGATGATGCAGAGGAGAATATCCCACGTTTTGCTGTTGTCGGCAGACCAAATGTCGGAAAGTCAAGCATCATAAATGCTTTCGTAGGGGAGGATAGAAATATTGTAACTGATATCGCGGGCACTACGCGCGATTCTATATATACAAGGTATGACAAGTTTGGCTTTGACTTCTACCTTGTTGATACTGCTGGTATCAGAAGAAAGAACAAAGTCAGTGAGAACCTGGAGTTCTATAGCGTGATGCGTAGCATTCGTGCCATAGAGAATAGTGATGTCTGCATCCTGATGATTGATGCCACACGAGGCATTGAGGCACAGGATATGAATATCTTCCAGCTGATTCAGAAAAACAAGAAGTCGCTGGTTGTTGTTGTCAACAAGTGGGACCTTGTGGAGAATAAAGACCAGAAGGTGATAGATACCTTCACAGCTGCTATCAGGGACAGAATGGCTCCATTCGTAGATTTCCCAATCATCTTTGCTTCGGCTCTTACCAAGCAGCGTATCTTCAAGGTGCTCGAGACAGCAAAGGAGGTATATCTGAATCGTAAGGTGCGTATTGGTACCAGTAAGCTGAATGAGGTGATGCTGCCTATTATCGAGGCAACTCCTCCACAGAGTATCAAGGGTAAGTATATCAAGATAAAATATTGCACACAGGTTCCTGATACCCAGATACCTACTTTTGTGTTCTATGCCAACCTGCCTCAGTATGTCAAGGAGCAGTATAAGCGTTTCCTTGAGAATCAGATGAGAGACCACTGGAAGTTGACAGGAACTCCTATAAACGTCTTTATTCGTCAGAAATAAATGAAGAAGATTTTAATTCTTTTGGGTGTTGTTATCTCCCTGATAGGAATGGTAGCATGTTCTACTAAGGTTAAACAGGAGGAACGTGCTATGACTACTGCCCAAAAATATTATGAGCAGCTGGTCGCTGGTAATTACGAAGGCTTTGTTGAAGGCACTATGATCAGTCAGGACACTCTTCCTGCTGGTTATAAGGAGCAATTGGTGCTCAATGCTAAGATGTATGTAGAACGAATGCAGAACGAGCATCAGGGCATACGTTCTGTTAAGGCTATGCGTGCTCAGGTGGATACCCTGAAGGCTAATAACAGTGATGAGATAGTTGCTATCACAGCCCGTGCGTTTGTAGCATTAGGCTTCGCAGACAGTACCAAGGAAGAGATACTCGTCCCAATGGTGCTGAGAGATGATGTTTGGTACCTTAGGTAATTGACAATTGACAATTGACAGTTGACAATTGAAACCTGAAACCTGAAACCTGAAACTTGAAACCTGAAACCTGAAACTTGAAACCTGAAACCTGAAACTAAAGGTTGTACCCGAATGCGTTGAGCTCCTTCTCGTTGGAGCGCCAGTCCTTATCTACTTTGACGAATGTCTCAAGGTAGATTTTTTTATCGAAGAACTTTTCAAGTGCCTTGCGGGCTTCTGTGCTTACCTTCTTTATTGCAACTCCCTGATGACCTATTATGATACCTTTTTGTGAGTCACGCTCAACAAAGATGGTCACCATAATATGAATGCGATTGTCATCCTCCTTGAACGAGTCACATCTTACCTCAACAGAGTAAGGTATTTCCTTGTCATAATAAAGCAAAATCTTCTCCCTTACAATCTCTGTGACAAAGAAGCGTGCCGGCTTGTCTGTCAGCTGGTCTTTGTCGAAGAATGGGGGAGAGTCGGGGAGTAGTTCCTTTATTCGGTTCAGCAAGATGTCTGTGCCGAATTTGTTCTTTGCCGAGATAGGCAGTATTTCTGCGTTTGGCAATAAGCTATGCCACTTTTCTACGATTGCTCCCAAGTCGTTGTTGTTTGACTGGTCAATCTTGTTGATAAGCAGGATTACAGGCTGGTCTATCTTTGCCACCTTGTCGAGAAAATCCCTGTTCTTCTCTGGGTCTTCCACAACATCTGTTACATACAGCAACACATCAGCATCCGTCAAAGCTGACTCAGAGAAGGCCAGCATCGACTCCTGCAGTTTGTAGTTAGGCTTTATCACACCTGGAGTATCTGAGAATACTATCTGCATCTCAGGGGTATTTACTATTCCCATGATGCGATGGCGTGTTGTCTGTGCCTTAAAAGTGGCAATAGAAATACGCTCACCAACCAATTGGTTCATGAGCGTACTCTTACCGACGTTGGGATTACCAACGATATTTACAAAACCTGCTTTATGCATTCTTTCCGACCTTGTCACCGTCATAGCCCCATTTATAGAAGCTTGCACCATGTACGAAGCCTGCACCAAAAGCTGTCAGGAGGACATTGTCACCCTTCTTGAGCTTCTTCTCGAAGTCCCACAGAGCAAGAGCAATAGAAGCAGCGCTGGTATTGCCGTAATGTTCTATGTTCACGAGAATCTTTTCCATCGGAGTTTCAAGACGCTTTGCTACAGCCTCAATGATACGCATATTCGCCTCATGTGGTATGAGCCAGTTGACGTCATTCATAGTGAGGTTGTTACGCTTCATCACTTCCTGTATGTCGTCAGCCATAGAGGTGACAGCATAACGGAATACTGTGCGTCCTTCCTGATAGACGTAGTGCATTCTATGATCTACGGTATAGTGAGATGCCGGACAAACAGAGCCACCAGCCTTCATGTGGAGGAAAGGAAGCCCTAAACCGTCTGTTCTGAGGAAAGAATCCTGGAATCCGACGCCCTCTTCTTCTGTTGCTTCAAGCATTGCTGCTCCTGCTCCGTCACCAAACAGAACGCAAGTCTGACGGTCCTGATAGTCAACCATTGATGACATCTTCTCGGCTGCCACGCAGATGATTCTCTTGTAGCGTCCGGATTGTATCATGGCTGATGCCATATCAAGAATATATAGGAATCCGCAGCATGCGCATGAAACATCGAAGCCGTGGGCTTGTTTCAGTCCAAGTTTTCCTATGATAATAGAGGCATTAGAGGGGAAGTGGTAATCACCTGTTGTAGTAGCACAGATGACGCAGTCGATTGTCTGTGGGTCAACTTGTGTCTTTGCCAACAACTGACGACATGCCTTACGTGCCATATACGCCGATCCCAAACCTTCTTCGTTCAGAATGCGACGCTCCTTAATACCAACGCGAGTGTATATCCACTCGTCATTGGTTTCTACCATACGGGACAATTCCTCGTTGGTAAGGATATATTCAGGAACGTAACCGCCAATGCCTGTTATAACAGCATTTATTTTACTCATGCCTCCTCTACTTGTTCAATAGCCTGCTTTCCACGATACTGACCACAAGTAGGACATACTGTGTGGTAAACGTAGTAAGCACCGCAGTTAGGACAGATAGCGAGTGTAGGAGCTACTGCCTTGTCATGAGTACGACGCTTGAGAGTACGAGTCTTTGACTGTCTTCTTTTAGGATGTGCCATTTTTCTTCTTTAAATTTTAAACTTTTAACTTTAATCTTTAAACTGTTTCAATGCTGCCCAGCGTGGGTCAATGGTATCATCTCCATAGGTATTGTCACCATTGTCGATAGCGGCATCCTCATCACCACTTCGGGTGGCTGACAGCTCTTGGAGCTTCTGTGTCATCGCAGCATTGCATTTTCCAGGTGCATGAACGTGCTTGATGGGTATTGCCAATACTATTGTCTCGTAGATTATCCAAGGGAGTGAGAGGATGCCTTGATTCTCATCCACCACTATTACCTCGTCATCAACGCTAGACTCTTTGCCCAGCTTTACAATGTAACTGCACTGCCCCTTGATAGGTTGCTCCATATCGTCCAAACAAAGGTCACACGGAATAGTGACGTTGCCCTCGATAGAGAATGATAGGGCAAATTGTTCAGACGGCATTTTGCTGATGAGCACTGTCGTAGTTACCGTTCCATGCTGTATTTCAGCATCGTCAAGAGCTTTGAAGTATCTGTCATCAAGCACTAAAGTGAACTCTTTTGAGTCCTCTGTAATAGCTCTCAGGTCGATATCAAGCATCTCGAAATTGGACATTCAGGCCACAAAGGTACGAAAAAGTGAGTAAAATACCAAATAAAAAGGAAAGTTTTTTCATTTTTGCTTGTATTTTCGAACGAAAGTACCTTCGACGAACAGGTCAAAGGTACGAAAAAGTGAGTAAAATACCAAATAAAAAGGAAAGTTTTTTCATTTTTGCTTGAATTTTCGAACGAAAGTACCTTCGACAAAGTCAGAGGTACGACTTTTTTTTCAATTGAACAATTTTTTTTGCTATTTCTTGGTTTTTTGCATTCTTATTCGTACTTTTGTCCCCTGATTAACCTAAATAATGATGAATTATATGTTGAAACAAACGAAGTTTTGGTTGTTTTTTGCAACACTATTCTTGCTTTGTGGAACAGGAGCATTAACTGGTTGTAATGGTTGCGCAAAACCTGCTGCTTCTACTGAGGTAAGTCCTACTGATGATAACAGCCAGTTTGTGAACATCACAGATGTAGTGCCTGATGCAATCTTGGAGATTCGCTATTACAGCACATATAACTTTGCTGGTCAGCGTATTGACGGCTATGAGGAGCCAAGGGCTCTACTGACTCGTCAGGCAGCTGATTCGCTGAAGGCTGTTAGTGACGATTTGTGTAAGCAGGGATATCGACTGAAGATTTATGATGCTTATCGTCCTCAGAAGGCTGTGGACCATTTCATGCGTTGGGCAGCAGATTTAAATGCGACAGAGATGAAACCATATTTCTATCCTGACCTCGACAAGAAAGTGCTCTTTCCACAGGGATATATAGCAGAGAAGAGTGGTCACACTCGTGGCTCAACAGTTGACCTGACGCTGTTTGACATGAAGACAGAGAAAGAACTGGATATGGGAGGCACCTTCGACTGGTTCGGCCCTGAGAGCCATCCTGATTTCTGTGGCAATCCTGAAACAGGGGAATATACTGGAGATAACCATAAATCGCCAGTAGGTCGCAGCATCACTGCTGAACAGTTTGCACATCGTATGATTCTGCGTCGTGCGATGTTGGCACATGGCTTCAAACCTGTAGATACAGAATGGTGGCACTTTACATTGAAGAACGAACCGTTCCCTAATACTTATTTCACATTCCCTGTGAAGAGAATAGTCAAAGGTCCTGAAACTTGAAACCTGAAACCAAATAGAGTTTCTTTTTATAAAAAATGTGAAATTATTTGTGCTTTCAGGAAAAAAACGTATCTTTGCATTCGCGACACTTTTTAATATATCAACCTAAATAATTAAGAACTATGCGAGTTTATCAAACAAACGAAATCAAAAACATTGCTCTCCTTGGCAATGACGGCTCAGGTAAGACCACTCTGACAGAAAGTTTGCTCTATGAAGCAGGCGTTATCAGCAGACGTGGTCGCATCACTCAGAAAAATACTGTTTCCGACTACTTCCCAGTGGAACAGGAGTATGGTTATTCTGTCTTCTCTACAGTATATAATGTAGAGTGGAATAACAAGAAGTTAAATATGATTGACTGCCCAGGAAGTGATGACTTCGTTGGTGCAGCCCTTACAGCATTGGAGGTGACAGATACCTGCGTACTGCTGCTGAATGGTCAGTATGGCCCAGAGGTAGGTACACAGAACCACTTCCGTTATACAGAGAAACTGAAGAAGCCTGTCATCTTCCTCGTCAACCAGCTTGATGGTGAGAAGTGTGACTATCATGGCACTCTCGAGAAGCTGAAAGATATCTATGGTCCAAAGGTTATTCCTATTCAGTATCCTCTCAATGAAGGTCCTAACTTCAATGCCCTCATCGACGTTCTGTTGATGAAGAAGTATTCATGGGGCCCGGAAGGTGGTGCTCCTACTATCGAGGATATCCCTGCAGAGGAGAAGGATAAGGCAATGGAGATGCACAAGGCTCTTGTTGAGGCTGCTGCCGAGAATGACGAGGGACTGATGGAGAAATATTTCGAGACGGAGACTCTGTCAGAAGACGAACTGCGTGAGGGTATCCGCAAGGGTCTTGTTACACGTTCTATCTTCCCTGTTTTCTGCGTTTGTGCAGGAAAGTGCATGGGTGTTCGTCGCCTTATGGAGTTCCTGGGTAATGTCGTTCCTTTCGTTGACGAGATGCCAAAGGTTCACAACACTCGTGGTGAGGAAGTGAAGGTTGACGCTAACGGTCCTACTTCTCTCTATTTCTTCAAGACAGGTGTTGAGCCACACATTGGTGAGGTGCAGTATTTCAAGGTTATGAGCGGAAAGGTAAAGCCAGGCGATGACCTTACAAATGCTGACAGAGGAACAAAGGAACGCCTCGGACAGATATTCACTTGCGCTGGAGCACAGCGTGTACCTGTTGACGAGATGGTGGCTGGTGATATCGGTTGTACTGTTAAGTTGAAGGATGTGAAGACTGGAAATACCCTGAATGGTAAGGATTGCGAAAACCGATTCGACTTCGTGAAATATCCTAACTCAAAGTATTCTCGTGCTATCAAGGCAAAGAAGGAAGCAGATACAGAGAAGATGATGAGTGCTCTCACCCGTATGCGTCAGGAAGACCCGACATGGGTTGTGGAGCAGTCAAAGGAACTTCGCCAGACAATTGTTCACGGACAGGGAGAGTTCCATCTGCGTACCCTCAAATGGCGTCTTGAGAATCTCGATAAGATTGAGGTAGAATATCTTGAGCCACGCATTCCTTATCGTGAGACAATCACCAAGAGTGCCCAGGCAGATTATCGTCATAAGAAGCAGTCAGGTGGTGCTGGCCAGTTTGGTGAGGTACACATGATTGTAGAGCCCTATGCAGACGGTATGCCAGATCCAACAACATACAAACTCAATGGTCAGGATGTGAAGATGAATATCAAGTCACGCGAAGAGGTTGACCTGGAGTGGGGCGGTAAACTCGTATTCATAAATACTGTTGTTGGTGGTGCTATCGATATGCGTTTCATGCCAGCTATCCTGAAGGGTGTTATGGAGAAGATGGAACGTGGTCCGCTGACAGGCTCTTATGCACGCGACGTTCGCGTCATTGTTTATGATGGTAAGATGCACCCAGTTGACTCTAACGAATTGTCATTCATGCTTGCAGCACGTAACGCTTTCTCTGAGGCCTTCAAGAAGGCTAATCCAAAGATTCTGGAGCCTATCTATGACCTCGAGGTTTATGTGCCTGCTGATATGACAGGTGATGTGATGTCCGACCTTCAGGGCCGTCGTGCTATGATAATGGGTATGGATATGGAGAATGGCTATCAGAAGCTTCAGGCTAAGATACCTCTCAAGGAACTGTCCAACTACTCTGTAGCACTCAGCTCTCTCACAGGTGGTCGTGCAAGCTTCAATGCAAGCTTTGCTTCATACGAACTCATGCCAAGCGACCTGCAGCAGCAGTTGATAGCAGAGAATGCTAACAATAACGAAGAAGAGTAAGAAAACAACGATAGTATAAAAAGAATTTCGAGGTATCTCAATGTGAGGTACCTCGAATTATTTTGAATGCTTCTGGCAAAAATTCTATTATGTCGGAGGCGATTACGGAGTGCGAGCCTAATGCTGCTGTTGCGGCATCACCAGCGAGGGCATGAAGTGTTACTCCCAATATGGCTGCTGATTCAGAGTTATACCCTTGTGCCAATAATCCTGTTATGATGCCTGTGAGGACATCTCCCGAACCGGCTGTTGCCATTCCGTCATTGCCATAAGGACAAGTATAGATATCTTGGGAAGGTATAAGAATCTTAGTAGGATGTCCTTTATCGACAAAAATGAATTTATTAAGATTTATGCCTGCATCGCGAAGCCGTTTCTGTTCTCCCTTGTGGGGAGTGATGATAGTGCCGTCAGGAATATCGTCTGTCCAAGAGGGATTCTGACTGAAAATGTTCAAGGCATCAGCATCCATCAACAGGGGATGCTTTTGTGATGACTCCTTAATCCTTTTTATCTGCTCGTGCAGGGCGAGAGCTGTTTCTGTGGAAGTGCCGATTCCTGGTCCTATAGCAACAGCATCGTAAGCTTCAATATCTATTGCCTCAGAGAATAGTGTCTCGGAAGGGTCATGCCTTAGTATTGCCTCCGGAACAGCAATCTGCAGTATGTCGTTATTCTTATGTGGACAGAGTACTGTCACCTTGCCGACTCCTGTGCGCAGACAGGCCTTTGCAGCAAGAACAGAGGCTCCCGCCATACCATACTTGCCTGCTATGATGAGAGCGTGCCCAAAGGTGCCCTTATGCCCGTCTTGTGGTCGGGGTTTCAGGAGGCTATTGGCGAATGTGAAGTCTATAGTTCTTTCCATCATAATCTATCGACATTATGCCACGCTGTCCTCTTCTGGTGAGAGCCAACGCTACATGCCCCATAGTGCGTCGCATATTTATCTCGATGCAGGGATTGAGCACTACGTCAGAAGTACCTTCTTCCCAGGGGCTGCATATCATCATATCAACCCCAAGAGGACCAGTGTATGCACCATTTATCTCTTTTGTGAGGAAGGCTTCTATCTGCTTCTTCACCTCGTCGAGCAGGGTAGGGGAAAGATACCTGTGCAGGTATTCCTCTTTCTCGTCTTCGGGCAGCAGGATGTTTCCTGTATAGGCCCCATTCTTTGTGGTGAATAGCGACAATCCGTCATAAACCACCTTGCCGTCTGTCTTTGCCTGAAACTCCATAGCGAAGTCTTGTATCTTCCTGCATTTTTTCTCTACGATGATGGAACCCTGTTTCTCTAAGGTGTTGTTAATCCATTTCTGAACATTTTCGTTTGGACCATCATCAATACTGATGTATCTCACACCTCGTCCGCTACTGCTCCACGGAGCCTTTACAACAATGTCCTTATGCAGTTTCAGAGCCCCTTTCACCTCTTCGGGGGAATTGCAGACAGCAGAGAGACCTATGACACCTTGCATCCCTTTCATAGAGCTTAGCAGTTTTACTGCGAGAGCCCTGTTAGAAAGCATCCGGATGCTGTCAAGCTGCTGTTCCGACGGCAGCATCGTCTTGGGAATCTTGGCATCAAGAAAAGTGCTCCTGATGCTTTTGTTCCATCCCCAAGGAGCAAAGCGATATCCGTCTCCCGAAACAGTATTCTCCAGTTGTTCTGTGGTGACAAACTCCACCCTTGCCCGAGATGTCAGTTTGTGCCGTTTATATAGCAATTCTGCTGCATCAATATCTTCAACAACAACCACGTCGCCATCCTCCGCCCATAGAGCGGGGATATACCCTAAGTCAGAGCGCATCTGTCTCCCTACATGTGGTGTAGCGAAACGTCTTTGGTTCAGAGCCAGAGCGATATCATGGTCGGGATTGAAGAAGTGAATTTGCATTTTTCAGTTTGCTCTTTGTAGTAACATTTATCTTACCCTTCTGCTGTGTGCTGCGTACAAAAACCATAGCGCGTCCTTTCCAAGTAGTGACATGCGATGATGTAGTAGCCTCAGTATCTTGCAGGTTTGCGGTGCCAGCAGCAAGGAGTGTGCCTGCTCCGCTTACCTGTATATCAACAGGAACAGCTGCCTCAGGTACTATGTTGCCGTCTTTGTCAATTATCTCGAGAATGACGAAAGCCAAATCCTCTCCGTCAGCCTTCAAGGTCTTCTTGTCAGGAGTAAGGCGGATTGCGTATGCCTCACCGGCAGTCTTCAATGTTGTGCTGGCATTGCCTGCAACAGCCTTCAGAGTACCTGGCTGATAGGGGAGGGTGAAAACAGCCTTGTATTCAGTAGAACGGTTTACATCCTTTGTTGCTATCAGTTTGTCGTTGAGATACAGGCTTGCTGATGGTGCTTTAGTATAAACCTCAACTGTGATGTCCTTGCCTTCCCAACCGTTCCAGCTCCATGACTCCCATGTAGGCCATACAGACCAGCTGGTTTCCTTTATCACACCCTTGTAGCCGCTTGGCTCTTTCACAGCCATATATACAGGTTCGTCATTGTTCCAAAGAATGCTGCGATAGTGTGATATTGGCTTTCTCCATCCTGTCAGATCCACATCGCCGCAATATGCTCCGTGCCAGGGGAATTGCTTTTGGGTATAGTGCTCTCCTGGAGTCTCTCCCTCGTAGTAATAACGCCCGATACCTGATTCTCCCGAGTAGTCAAGACCTGTCCATACGATGTCGCCAATGACATAGCTGTTGTCATATACGATGCTCCAGTTCTTGAAGGCATCACGAGGATAACTCTCTGTCTGCCACATAACACGCTTTGGGTCTCTCTGGTGGTCGCTAGCATGTTTGAAAAGCATATAGTTATATCCCACGATATCGAGCACCTCAGCATGTGGGTCATATATCTCCCAGTCCCTATCCCAGGCACAGAGGGCCTCAGTAACAGGGCGTGTGGTGTCATATTTCAGTATCTCGGCCTTAAACTTCCTTGCTGTCTGTACCACGCGAATCTCCTTGCGCTCCATTACCTCGTTACCGATGCTCCAGCTGATGATACTTGGGTGGTTTCTGTCGCGAAGTATCATAGCCTTGATATCTTCCTGATAGCATGAGTCGATGACTGTTGAGTAGTCATATTTCGTCTTGCTGTTATACCATCCGTCAAAGACCTCTCCGATGACCAGCATACCGATAGAGTCGCAGGCATTGAGGAATGCTGTGCTGGTAGGATTGTGTGCTGTGCGGATGAGGTTAAAGCCAGCCTGTTTCATCAGCTTCACCTTCCTTGCTTCTGCAGCATCAAAGGCCATAGAACCCAGTATTCCGTCATCGTGGTGTACGCAGGCGCCATTGAGGATGACAGACTTTCCGTTCAGCACAAAACCCTTCTCGGCATCGTATGTGAAAGTGCGGACACCATGTTTTACGTTTACGTCGCCCACCTTTATATTATATAAATAAGGTTGCTCTGGTGACCACAGCTTTACGTCCTTCAATGTTATGACCTCAAGAGTCTTTCCGTCGTATGTCAGACGCACCTTTGCAGAGTCAGCCTTCAGGCCGTCAGCAGAGATGCCAAACACCTTCTCTGTTGTTATGAAAGCACTTGTTTCGTTGTCCTTCGCTCCATCCTTGTGTGTCTCTAACCATACGTGGCGATATATACCCGAACCGCTGTACCAACGGCAGTTGTGCTGCAAAGAGTTGTCCACCTTTACTGCTACGATGTTCTTCTGGTTCTGCTTAATGTATGATGTGATGTCAGCATAGAACGGAGTGTAGCCATAGGCATGCGTAGCAGCGAGAGTGCCGTTTACATACACCTCAGCCTTCTGGTAAACGCCTTCGAAATGCAGCACTACTTTCTCGCCAGCTTTCTGTTCAGCTTTAAATTCCTTTCTGTACCATCCTATGCCACCAGGGAAGTATCCTCCGTCATTGCCTGTGGCAGCATCTGTGTTGGGAGCATGGTAAATGTCCCAATCGTGAGGCAGATTCACAGTCTTCCATTTGCTGTCGTCAAAGTCAGCAGACTTAGCTTCAGGAATGTCTCCCTCATAAAATTTCCAACCCAAGTCAAACAGGATGCTCTTTGCCTGTCCTGTCATAATGCATAGGAATGCAGTAAGAAGTGTAAAGAAAAGATGTTTTTGCATTTTGCTTAAAATAAACTTAATTGCACAGGCCCCTGAGGCTTGTCTTCGTCAGGGCCCTTCCCTGAGCCTGTCGAAGGGTTATCGTTATCGTCTTTCGTCTTTCGTCCTTCGTTACCAACGTTTTCGTCGAACCCAATCATCTCCAAGAATTCATCTTCGCTGACGATGGGGATGCCGAGCTTCTCTGCTTTCTGCAGTTTCGATGGTCCCATGTTGTCACCAGCCAGAATAAAACTTGTCTTGTTGCTTATAGATGACGAGCGTTTGCCACCATATTGTTCTATGATGCGTTCCTCGTAGTCCTTGCGACCATGTTTTGAGAACACACCGCTTACGACGATTATCTTGCCTTCGAGGATGTTGCTCTTTTTTGTTTCCTCCTTTATGCTCATCTGTAGGCCATAGCCAATGAGCCTGTCAACAATCTCGCGATTCCTTTCGTCTTGGAAATACTCCACCACATTGACGGCGATGATTTCTCCTACACCCTCCACGTCTGTCAGTTCCTCAACGGTAGCATTGCGCAGGGCCTCGATATTCTTGAAATGTCTCGCTAACAGCTTGGCAGTTGTTTCGCCCACCATGCGTATTCCGAGTGCGAAGACAACACGTTCGAAAGGCACTTGTTTTGAGGCTTCTATGGCATCGACCACCTTCTTTGCCGACTTCTCCCTGTTTCCTTCATAATTCAGTTGTGAAGCCTTCAGTTCATAGAGGTCTGCGATATTCTTTATCAGTCCTCTTTCGTAGTAAGTGTCAACAGTCTCAGCCCCTAACGAGTCAATATTCATCGCCTTGCGTGCTATGAAATGCTCTATCCTGCCTTTTATCTGTGGCGGGCAGCCAGAATCGTTGGGGCAGTAGTGTACAGCCTCTCCCTCTCTTCTGCGTAGTGGTGTACCACAGACAGGACAAGTGGTGATAAACTCTATCGGCTTGGCATCTGCAGCACGTTTGCTCTCGTCAACACCAACAATCTTTGGTATTATCTCGCCACCCTTCTCTACATAAACATAGTCACCCTCATGCAGGTTGAACGACTTGATAAAGTCTTCGTTGTTCAAGGTAGCCCGATGCACCTTTGTTCCTGACAGCTGCACGGTATCCATGTTGGCAACAGGCGTGATGGCTCCTGTTCGTCCCACCTGATATGTTATCTCCTGCAGTCGTGTGCAGACACGTTCTGCCTTGAATTTATATGCTATAGCCCATCGTGGACTCTTGGCCGTAAAGCCGAGGTTGCGCTGCTGGCGTGCCGAGTTTACTTTCAGTACTATGCCGTCAGTAGCAACAGGCAGGTTGCGACGTTCCTTGTCCCAATAATCTATGAAATCATAAATCTCCTGCAGCGTGCGCACCTTCCGCATTCCCTCGCTGATTTTGAAACCCCATGAGCGAGCCTCCTCCAGTCCTTCCAAATGACCGTCATAGTGTACCTCGTCACCCAGCAGGTAATACAGGTAAGCATCAAGTCCGCGCTCTGCCACTACCCTTGAGTCCTGACTCTTCAGCGTTCCGCTGGCAGCATTTCTGGGGTTTGCAAAGGGTTGTGCCCCAATCTCCTCACGCTCTTCGTTGAGGCGGTTGAAGGAACTCCAAGGCATCAGTATCTCACCCCTTATCTCGAAGTTGCGGGGATATCCCAATCCAGGCTGCAGTATCAGGGGAATGGAACGTATTGTCCTCACATTCGTGGTCACATCGTCACCCTGCACACCATCACCTCTCGTAACAGCCTGCACCAGGCGTCCGTCTTCGTAGGTGAGGGATATTGACAGACCATCATATTTCATTTCGCAACAAACCTCAAAATCCTCTCCCTCAAGACCCTTCTTCACCTGATTATACCATTCCTCCACATCCTGCTCGTTATAGGTATTTGCTAGCGACAGCATCGGATAGCGGTGTCTTACCTGCTTAAACTCCTTTGTGATGTCGCTACCCACGCGCATAGTGGGGGAGTTAGGGTCATATAATTCCGGATGCTTGGCCTCAAGATCCTGCAGTTCATGCATCATGAGGTCAAACTCCTGGTCGGAGATAATAGGGGAATTTTCTACGTAATACCTGCGATTATGCTCGTGTAATTGTTCCCTGAGATATAGTATGCGTTCTTGTTCGGTCATAAAATAGACTATTTCCCGGCGAAAGTACAAAAAAGAGAACAAATAACCAAAGAAAAATGTCTTTTTTTGTAAAAAAAATGACAAAAACGGTGGTATTCGTCATTTTTTCAACATATACTTGTATTTTTGTGATGAAAAACTAATTGCTTTAACTAAGCATAAACTAACATTAATACAACCTAAAAATTATCTTAACTATGGCATTTGAAGCATCACAAATTGGAGAACTTGCTGGTATCGTCTGGCGTACGTTGGAGAGTAAAGGAAAGCTTAATCTTGAGGAACTGCAGGCAATTACAAGCTTGGACCTGATAGAGGTAGTCGCAGGTTTGGGTTGGCTTGCCCGCGAAGGAAAAGTAAGTTTCATAAAAGAGAACGGCGTTACCTCTGTCCAACTATATCAGGAAAGGTACTATTAATAACGGTTAACTGTTAAGGGTTAAAGGTTAAAGGTTAGCGGTTGACCTTTGACCTTTGACCTATATATTATTGTTTTTCCTTAATGAAGATAATATCGCTCGTAGCAAGGGTGGGGTAGAATATCATCCTTTGCAACCCTTTCTGCCAGAAAATGCCGTCGTGCTGTTTCTCGGAAGTTTTCCGCCACAGCGAAAACGCTGGTGTATGGATTTCTATTATCCTAATTTTATCAACGACCATTGGAGAATAGAGGGGCAGATATTTTTTGGCGACAAGAACCATTTTGTAGATACTGCCGCAAAACGTTTCAAACTCGAAGAGATTGTCGATTTCTGTCGCGACAAGGGACTTGCATTCTTCGATACCTCAACAGCTGTACGACGCTTACAGGATAATGCATCAGACAAATTTCTTGAAGTTGTGGAATCGACTGATATTAGGGCACTTCTTGCTCAACTGCCGTATCTGAAGGTCATCGTTACCACAGGCGAGAAAGCCACAGAAACCATCTGTTCATCACTTGGCATACCAGATCTGCCAAAAGTGAATACGCACGTTGATATACCCCATACTGTAAGCAGAAACGGTGAACCATTATCCCTCTATCGTCTGCCCTCATCCTCAAGGGCCTATCCTCTCGCTTTCGATAAAAAAGTAGAAGCCTACAAAAAGATGTTCACCTTCATTCATTCCGCTGGAAAGAAATCTCCATAGGGATTAGGTGGCTGACTCTCGATACTTCTTTGAAATGTGAAATGTTAAAGGTGAAAGGGAAGAAGGAAGATGTTAGTGGCTAAGACTTATGTCAATAATGAATGTTTTTATCTTGCTTTTTGATGCCATATGTCTTCTCTGTTAATGGTTAGAAATTGTTTTCACCATCGTACGGCACTGCAAAGGTATAAAAAATAAAGTATCTTTGTTCCTTCATTTAAATAATATTTAAAAAATCTTTTTTTATTTGGTTTTTTGCTCTCTTAATTGTACCTTTGCCGGTGGATTTGAGAAAAACAAGTTTTCTCAGGAAACTGAAAAACGGGTTTTCCATTTTCAAATCTCCTAAAGAGATTTAACCATCGGCGATACTCGGCTGCACCTCAGCAATTCAAACAAGCTTGATTGCGTTCGGTTTGCACGAGCATTGTGCGCAATACGGAAATAACAAACTAAAAAATATTATTATCTCTATGAAAAAGTTCTTCTTTTTAATCGCTGCTACATGCATGGCCATGATGGCGAATGCAGAAACACAGAAGGTAACATCACCTGATGGAAAACTGATTGTTACCATTGACCTCGACAATGAAGGTGAGTTGACCTACAAGGCTACCTATGACGGCAAGGAGATGCTGACAAAGTCTGCACTCGGCCTGAAGACAGATATGGGTGACTATACCGAGCACCTGAAACTGGTTAACACAAAAGAGGGTAAGAGGGAAGGACAATATACTATGCGTGGCTCAAAGGCATCTGTCATAAACGTAAATATGAATACTGTGACAATGACCTTCAAGGCTCCAAAGACAAGAAGGGATATGGTACTGGAGATGTGTGTGGGTAATAACGATATCGCTTACAGATACCACTTTGACGGCAATGATGATGGTGGTAAGGACGAACCTCGCAGGGTGACAATACTGAAGGAGGAATCGTCTTTCAATTTCCCAGGGAAGACAACTACCTTCCTCTGCCCACAGATAGACGGCAATCACACAGGATGGATGGGCACAAAGCCAAGCTATGAGGAGGAGTACAGACCTGACGTTGCTCTGACAGAGAAATCACGTTTTGGTAAGGGCTATACCTTCCCTTGTCTGTTCCGCATTGGAGAAGACGGCTGGGTGCTGGTGAGCGAAACTGGTGTCGGTAGCAATTATTGCGGATGTCACCTGAGCGATTATGACAAGGAGGATGGTTTCACTGTTGCTTTCCCTGACAAGAGTGAGAATCATGGCATCGGAAGCACTACTCCTGCTTTCAGCCTGCCTGGAGAGACTCCTTGGAGAACAATCACTATCGGCTCTACACTGAAGCCTATCGTTGAGACAACAATTCCTTTCGATGTTGTAGAGGAACAGTATAAGGCGCATCCTAACATGAAGCCTGGACGCTATGTATGGAGCTGGCTGATATGGCAGGATAACAGTGCTAACTTTGACGACCAGGTGAAGTTTATCGATACTGCTTCTGAGATGGGCTTCGAGTATTGCCTGGTGGATGCTCTGTGGGATGTGCAGATTGGCAGAGAGCGTATGGCAGAATTGAGCAAATATGCACAGAGCAAGGGTGTGAACCTCATGCTGTGGTATAACAGTAACGGTTATGCTAACGATGCTCCGCAGGGACCACGTAACGGCATGAATACTGCTATTGCTCGCGAGAGAGAAATGGCTTGGATGGAGAGCATTGGAGTAAAGGGCATCAAGGTGGACTTCTTTGGTGGCGACAAGCAGCAGACAATGCAGCAGTATGAGGACATCCTTAGCGATGCCAACAGACACGGAATACAGGTGATTTTCCACGGATGTACATTGCCACGAGGATGGGAGAAGATGTATCCTAACTATGTAGCATCAGAGGCTGTACTGGCATCTGAAAATGTATATTTCAGCGAATATCACGCTAAGAAGGAGGGCTTTGAGCTGACAATGCATCCTTTCTCAAGAAATGTCGTAGGCAGCATGGACTGGGGTGGCACCATGATGAACAGATGGCTGAACAAAGAAGATGAGCCAGGTAAGCGCCACAGACGTTATACTTCTGACACTTTCGAAATGGCTGCTGGTATCATGAACCAGACAACTATACAATGTATCGACGTGCAGCCAAGCAACCTGAAGACTTTGCAGCAGTTTGAGCTGGATTTCCTCAAGAAGATTCCTACAACATGGGAGGAGACAAAGTTTGTTGACGGATATCCTACAAAGTATGCTGTGCTGGCACGCAAGAGCACAGAGGGCAAGTGGTATGTAACAGGCCTGAACGGTGAGGGACAGCCTCGTACACTGACTCTGAACGTGCCTATGATGGCAGGAAAGACTGTGACATATTATACTGACGAACCACTGAAGAAGGGACAGGAGTTCCTCAATCCAATAAAGAAGACTGCCAAGGTGGATGCAAAGGGTAACGTGAAGGTTACCATGCAGGGACTTGGTGGCATAATATTAACTGAAGAATAAAATATGACAAAACAGAAGATAGCATTTTTTGTTATTTCGTTCTTACTGATGAGCGTTACCCCTGTGATGGCACAGGAGGCAACGGCTCAGAAAGCACAAACCGAGGCAGTAGCGGCAGCAGCGCTGGATACCTCTGCTATAGACACTACTTCATTGTTGCTTGACGAAGCAGTAGCGGAGATGGATGACAGCACAGCAGTAGCTGATGATGGCGCTTATACACAACTGAAGAAGAAATTCACTGATGGCGGTGTGTGGTTTATGTCACTCGTGGCGCTGTGTCTCATCATAGGACTGGCATTCTGCATCGAACGCATAATATACCTCACATTGTCGGAGATTGACGCAAAGAAATTTATGGTGCGTCTGGAGGAGAAACTGAAGACAGAGGGCGTAGAGGCTGCAAAGGACTTGTGTCGCAACACTCGCGGACCGATTGCAAGCATCTGCTACCAGGGACTGCTGCGCATAGATTCTTCAATGGAAGAGGTAGAGCGGAGCGTCAGTTCTTACGCTTCCGTACAGGTGGGAAAAATGGAAAAGGGATGCTCCTGGATCACATTGTTCATCGCTATGGCACCATCGTTGGGATTCCTCGGAACCGTGATTGGTATGGTGATGGCATTCGACCAGATTGAGATTGCCGGAGACATAGGCCCGACAATCGTGGCATCGGGCATGAAGGTGGCCCTGATAACAACGATATTCGGAATTATCGTGGCACTGATACTGCAACTGTTCTATAACTATGTATTGTCGAAGATAGACCACCTCACAGCACAGATGGAGGAAAGCGCCATAACGCTGATGGATATCATCAAAAGTAATGGTGGGAAATAAGGATAGGAGATATCAATGGATATAATCTTTGCCGACATCTTTATAGTAGTCTCTCTGCTGACTCTGCTGGCAGCCCTGCTGCTGGTGATAGGTTCTGTGTGGCATTCCCTGAAGGTGAACAAACGCCAGAATAAGGAGAATGGCATCCCTGTAAGCTTCATAGGGTGGGGAGTGGTGGCTCTGATGATAGTTATCGCCCTGCCGGCATTGCTTATCGGGGGATTCGTGAATATGTGTCTTATAACAGCACTCGTAATGCTCCTCATAGCAACAGGGGCATTGCTATATAGCAAATGGTCAAGCGCGAAAAGAGGCATAGCATACCTGAACTGAATACTACATCAACGGCTGATATATCATTCATGCTGCTGATATTCTTCCTTCTCACGACGTCTATGGATAGTGATAAGGGATTGGGACGTATGATGCCACCACCAGAGCCTGACAAGCAGGAAGAGATGCAGGATGTGAAGAAGGATAATGTGCTGACGCTGCATCTGATGAAGGATGGGAAGTTGACCATCGATGACGAAGAGGCTGAGATAAATCCGTCTATCAGAAAAACGATAAAGCAGTTTGTCGTGAGGGTGGGAGAGTCGCATATCATAGAACTTCAGGTGGACAGGAGTGCTGACTATGATTCGTATTTCAAACTGCAGAACCAGATAGTGCAATCCTACAAGGAACTGGATGGCTATAAGCAGCGCATAAAGGAAATTATCATTGACCAATGAAGATAAACAGAAAGAGACATCATAGCGTGCCGAAGTTGAATATGGCTTCTATGCCTGACCTCATCTTTACTGTGCTGTTCTTCTTTATGATTGTAACGCATATGAGAAGTGAAACACCACAGATGAAGATTGATGTGCCACAGGGTACGGAGCTGACAAAACCTCAGCACAGACGCTATATCACGAATCTGTATATCGGTAATGATAGTAAGGGGCAGAGCCACATACAGATAGGGAATAATATTGTTCCTGTCGAGAGTGTCGGTAGCATTATCAGCAAACTGAGAAATCAGATAAGTGATGAGGATAGGGATTATTTTATCGTCAATATCCGCGCTGACAAAAATACTCCAATGGGTGTCATTGCTGATGTAAAGGAGGAACTGAGAAGGGTAGGGGCTCTGAAAATAAGATATAACGCAACAGAAACAAAACAATTACAACAATAATATAATATGCAACAATACCTTGATTTGCTACAGCGCATAACTACTGAAGGTGTAGTGAAGACAGACCGTACTGGTACTGGTACAAAGAGTATCTTCGGACACCAGATGCGCTTTAAGATGTCTGACGGCTTTCCGCTTCTGACAACAAAGAAGTTACACCTCAAGTCTATAATCTATGAACTGCTTTGGTTCCTGAATGGTGACACTAATGTGAAGTACCTTAAGGATCATGGCGTGTCTATCTGGGATGAGTGGGCTGACGAAAATGGTGACTTGGGACCTGTCTATGGACACCAGTGGCGTTCCTGGCCTGATTACAATGGTGGGACGATAGACCAGATTCAGCAGGTGATAGACCTTATAAAGAATAATCCTGATTCAAGAAGAATGCTTGTGTCTGCCTGGAATCCGGCAGAAATAGGAAAGATGGCTCTCCCTCCTTGTCATTGTCTGTTTCAGTTCTATGTAGCTGACGGAAAACTATCCTTGCAGCTGTATCAGCGTAGTGCGGACACATTCCTTGGCGTACCTTTTAATATCGCATCATACGCTCTGCTGCTGCAGATGATGGCACAGGTAACGGGATTGGAGTGTGGAGACTTCGTGCATACTACTGGTGATACTCATCTGTATCTTAATCACCTTGAGCAGGCTCAGTTGCAGTTGACACGCACACCACGTCCGTTGCCAAAGATGAAGATAAATCCTGACGTGAAGGACTTGTTCTCATTTAAGTATGAGGACTTCGAACTCACTGATTACGACCCATGGCCACATATTAAAGCTGCTGTTTCCGTATGATATCTATTATTGCTGCCGTTTCCGAGAATAGAGCTATCGGAAATAAGAATAAGCTGCTCTACTGGCTTCCCAATGACCTGAAGCGCTTTAAAGCGTTAACTACAGGACATACTATTATCATGGGACGCAAGACATTTGAATCTCTTCCAAAAGGGGCCTTACCAAACCGCAGAAACGTTGTTATTTCGCGTAGTGTTAAGGAATTGCCCGGATGTGAAGTATATCCCTCTTTGCTGGATGCTATTTCAACTGTTCAGACAAAAAGGTCGGAACAGGGGGATGACGAGATATTCATCATCGGTGGAGCATCAGTATATACTCAGGCAATGCCATTTGCCGACAGACTATGTCTCACAATTATTCATGATATCGCAAAAGAAGCAGACGCTTTCTTTCCACCATTTGATGATTGGAAGGAAATAGCACGCGAAGACCATACAACAGACGAAAAACACTCCTACAACTATTCTTTCGTAGATTACAAGAAAGAGTAGGGGAGTAAGCCCATTCATCCCATTGGTCCTATAGGTCTCATTGGTCCTATAGGTCATAAAATAAAGAAGCCCTCTCGTCATGATTGACAAGAGGGCTTTCTTATATAAAGTGGGCAGTCTCCTACTCTCCCGCATAGTATTGCAGTACCATCGGC